>NC_016745.1:3183174-3514537 GCF_000243075.1 Oceanimonas sp. GK1
GATCAATACGATCCTTCTTCACACGAACGGGAACCTGCTCCCGAGCCGTAGTACGCTGAGTAACTTCGGTTCGCCCAGTAGCACCGGTTTCGGGATCCCGCCATACCTGAGGTTGTCCAGTTTCCAGTGCACGAGTATTGGCCTGGGCCAACTGCTGTTGACCTGAACGACTGAGATGCCGGGCAATTTCACGGCCAATAAAGGCGCCCGCTATGGCACCGGCTCCGGTGGCCAGGATCCGGCCACTTCCACCGCCAACCTGCGAACCGATCAATGCGCCGGTAACACCACCAATAACGCCGCCAAGCGCATCGGCTCCGGTAAAGCTTCCGTTCTCTGTTGCTCCACACCCCAGCAAACTGACAATGAGCACTGCTATGCTGGTTACTCTGAGTTTTTTGACATTGGCGTAAGGGAACTGTGAGTTTTTGTGGTTCATGGGTCATGTCCTCTTTTCCGCCGCTGGTTACTCAAACATAGTAACTGAACAAAAAATAGACAAACCATAAGCCACTTAAGCAGCCAGCTTTACAAATCTCTTTTTGTCTGGAGAGAAGGTTATAGCCTACCTTCCCAACGACTTACCCCAGAATAGCCTCCTTCCAGCAGTTCCTTGACGAACGGCGACGGCAGTTGCCGGTCGGCGAGCAGAAACACCTGATCTCGAGCCCGGGTGAGGCCCACGTAAAACAGCCGGCGCTCTTCGGCGTGGGGAAACTCCTCTTCAACGGGCAGCAGGGCATCGAGCAGGGCGGCCTGCTTTTTCTCCGGTGGAAAGCCGTAACGGCCACGGGTGAGCCCCAGCAGGATCACGCAGTCGCTCTCCTTGCCCTTGGCGCCATGCAGGGTCTGGGCGTCGATTTGCAGGCCGGCAAAGCGCTTGCGCCAACCCGCCAGCAGGGCGTCGTCGGGCAGGCTGAAGCGAAAGCGGGACAGCAGGTAAACGGAGGCATTGGGCCGCTGGGCGGCAATCTGCCCCAGCAGCCGGGCTACCGTGTCCATGGTCTCGTCATCGGCCACCGGCAGTACGTGCACACAGGGGCCTTCGCTGCGCTTAAGGGTACCCAGGGTCTTGGGCAACTGCTGCGGGTTGCGGGTGACAAAACGGCTGGCCACTTTTTCAATCACGTTGTTAAAGCGGAAGGTGGTGTCGAGGGCGGTCACGGCGGTGGCCCCGAAGAAACCGGCAAAGTCGGTGGTCAGCCGCACATCGGCGCCGCTGAAGCGGTAAATGGCCTGCCAGTCGTCGCCCACGCAAAACAGCGACAGCTCGGGTGTGGCATCGCGCAGCGCCAGCAGCAGTTCGGCCCGCTCCCGGGAAATATCCTGAAACTCATCCACCAGCAGATGGCGCCAGGGCACCGCAAAGCGGCCGCCGCGCACCAGCTCGGTGGCCTGCTCTATCATATCGTCGAAATCAATGTCACCGGCATCGCGCAAGTGCTGCTGGTAACGGGCCAGCAAGGGGCGCACCAGTGCCAGCTGCGTTTCCTGCTCCGGGGTGGTGTGCTCGGGTTCGCCATAGAGCTTGAGCGCAGCCACCAGCGGCGCCCATTCCCGCGCCAGGCGGGCAAAATCCGGCGCGGGCACGGTCTGAAAACGGTGCTGGCGCAGCCAGGCCAGCAATTGCAGGCCGTAGCTTTCCTCACCGGCCAGCTGCTCCAGCCAGCGGGCAAAGGTGCGGAGTTTGACCTGCTCGTTTTGCGCCAGCTCGCTCAGGGCCGGGGTAGCGCCCGTTGCCTGCCCGATGATCATCAGCCCCAGGGCGTGAAAGGTGCTGACCTGCACGCCGGCGTTCTCGGGCCGGCGCGCCAGCCGCTCGCGCATTTCCGCCGCCGCTTCGTTGCCAAAGGCCAGCAGCAGCAGCTCATCGGGCCCGGCCTGGCCGGAGGCCAGCAAAAAGGCGGTGCGCGCCGCCATCACGCTGGTTTTGCCGCAGCCGGCACCGGCCAGCACCAGATTGTGATCCTCATCGGTGACGCAGGCCAGCCGCTGGGCCGCCGTGAGTGGATGGGCTTCCAGGGTGTCGAACAGCGCCTTGTGCGCCGCCAGCGCCTGCTCGCAGTACTCCTGCCGGCAGTGCTCGCGCCAGTGGTCATCGGCCTGCTGCAGGGTCGCCACCAGCTCAAAGGCGGCATGGGCCCGGTCGCTCAGTCCCGCGGGCAGGGGGTGCTCGCTCCAGTGCACCGGCTCTGCCGCCACCCAGTCCTGCAATTGCTGCCAGCGAGACCAGCGCAGGTAGCCCGCTTCCAGCAGCGCCAGGCAGCGCTCGGCCAGGGGCACCACCCGGGCCGCGTGATACTCAAACCAGCCCAACGCCAGTCGCTCAACCAACAGGTGCGCCCGGCCCTGAGGCAGCCAGGCGCACACCAGCTGGCCCTGGTGGCAGTTGAGCACCAGTTGGCGGAACAACCGGCCCTGCTCCAGCAGCGGCGGCGTGATCATCTCGCTCCAGTCGATGGTGTGACGCTCACGCCTGAGGTGCAGCGCCACCCCGCCGCTCACCGGCTCCGCGGCGGTAAAGGGATGGTTGAACAGCTGGCCCAGCCAGTGAACCTTGCAGATGGGCATGATATGGCCTCAGGACAGGGTATTGATCACCTCGCCCAGTATCATGTGGGTGCGCACCGTCTTGATATGGGGAGTGTGTTCAATGAGATGGCGAATGGCGTCGAGCCGCTCCATGGACTCCGCCTCCACATATACCAGCATGTCGGTTTCGCCGCTGATGGTATAGCACAGCTTGATCTCGGGCACGGCGCGCAGGGCCTCGGCATATTGCTCACACTGGCGCACATGGTAGCAAAGGGCGAAATAGGCGCGCACCAGCCCCTGAGGCCGGCCCAGCCGGGCATGGTAGCCCCTGATGATGCCGCGCTCTTCCAGGCTCTTGATGCGCTCCGACACCGCCGAGCGGGACAGGCTGACCTCGCGGGCAATGCTGGCCACCGCCATGCGGGCGTTTTCCGTTAACAAAGACAGGATTTTCCGGTCGAACTTGTCCACTGCTACCTCTATTTTCACGCTGCCGGACAAACGTCGGGCAAAAGCGACGTTTCGCCGACCGAAAGCGTCATAGTGCCGAGTCGGGTTGGTATGTTGTGGCGCTAATATATCAGAATTCCTGAATACGGATTCGAAACTCAATGGGACGTTTGCATAAACAACTGGGGCTGGGCTACGGCACCGGCATGATGGCCACCTCGCTGCTGGGCAGCGGTATTTTCGTGGTGCCGGCGGTGGCTGCCGGCCTGGCGGGGGAAGACTCACTCTGGGCCTGGCTGCTGCTGATGGTGCTGGTGCTGCCGGTGGCCTTCACCTTTGCCCGCCTGGGCCGGGCCTACCCCCACGCCGGCGGCGCGCCGCACCTGATTGGCCGGGCGCTGGGGCTGCCGATGGAAAAGCTGGCGGCGTTTTTGTTTCTGGCGGTGCTGCCGGTGGGCCTGCCCGCCATGCTCACCCTCACCACCGGCTTCTGGCATGCGCTGTTTCCGCTCAATGATACCGGCGATCTGCTGGTTCAGCTGGCCACCCTCGCCCTGGTGCTGGTGCTCGGCAGCCGCCCCAGCGGCGCCTCGGGCCTGGTGCAGCTGCTGATTGCGGTGACCATTGTCGGCCTGCTGGTGGCGGTGTGGCTGACCGGGGATCTAGCAACCAGCGCCGCCGCCACCCTGCCGGCAACGTCTTCGGTGAGCTGGGGCGCCCTGCCCGCCGTGCTGGCGGTGATGTTCTGGTGCTTTGTGGGGCTGGAAGCCTTTACCCACATGGGCGAGGAATTCCGCCGGCCGGAGCGGGACTTTCCCCTGGCGCTGCTGTTCGGCGTGTTGCTGGCGGGCTTTATCTACTTTGCCTACGCCATGGCGGTGGTGAAGTTTGGTCTGTTTGGTGACGAGCGCACCAACACCACCTCCTTTCCGGTGCTGCTGGCCATGCTGTTTGGCGAGCCGGGCCGCTGGGTTGCCGCCCTGGTGGGCTATGCCGCCTGCTTTGCCAGCCTCAACCTCTATGTGCAGGGCTTTGGCCGGCTGCTGTGGAGCATGGCCGACGAAGGCAAGCTGCCGGCCCCCCTGGCCCGGCTCAACCGCCACGGCGCCCCCTTTGCCGCCCTGTGCTGGGTGGTAGGCGCCAGTGTGTTGTGCGTGCTGGCCGCCTGGCTCTTCCAACTGCCGCTGGAAACCCTGATGCGCTACGCCAACGGCAACTTTGTGCTGGTGTATTTGCTGGCAATGATTGCCGGCGTGAAACTGCTTTGCGGCTGCTGGCGCGCCCTGGCGGTGGTGGCCACCCTGCTGTGTGCCGGTGTGTTTGTGTCATTGGGGCTGGAAGCGGGCTACGCCCTGGTGATGGGGGCGGGTTTTATTGGAGCGCGGGCGGCTCGCCCGCAATTTGTCGCGAAGCGGCAACGCTTTTAAGTGCCTGCGGCGCTAATGCAGGCAAGGTGCCTGCGTTCCAATAAACCTTTTTGAGCGCCTGCGGCACTGATACGGACTTTCTATACGCGAGCAGCCTGCACGTTACTTTGTACTCAAGCACTTAAACCGTGTTGGCGGCCTGTAGCATCTGCATAGGTTCGGGTTTGCAGAGGGAGCAGTGCCTGGCGCAGTGAAGCAGTTGTATCCTTTAAACCCCAGCGTTTACTGGGAGAATAACGTCCCAGAGCCAGTGGGGTATCGTCCCCCATTAACCGTGAATGGAAATCATGTGTAAGCTTCTGAAGATAAAGTGCATTTTCACGGTAACAGACAGGATATTGACTGAGCAGCTCAAGCACACAGAGCACGCGCTGAAACTGCTCACAAGTCATCACATCCCGCAATCGTTCCAGTTCCGTTTGAGTTGGCTGGTAACCACGATACCAAACGGCGTAAGCAAGCTGTTTCACATCTTCCAGAGCGCTTCCAAGAGGATGCAAGCCTACGCGATATAACCTTTTTTTTGTATAAGATATACTCACTGGCTGCTGCCTTCACTGTAATAATCATTCAGTACCATTTTCATGTTACACAGTATACGGGTTGGCTCGCCAACATAGTAGCTGATGGCTTCCTGAGCCAAACGCTCAAACTCAGCAGAGCTAACATGCGGAAGTTGCAGTAATGCCTGAATATCCAATCGATCACGCTCACTGAACCGGCCCAGCTTTGATATAGCCACGTCAACCGCACTGGCAACATAGACCTCAACATTGGGTACGCTGCTTTGAGTCATCAGTCGAATCACACGATCTTCATAATCTTCGTGCAATGGCCCTAAGGTCGTGTTGAAGCTGGTATCCAGCTCCAACATTTGCAACACCCCTTCTTCATTTGAATACACGTAGGCGTCTTCATTCAGAAGAGCGACAATATCAGATTTACTCGCATAGCCATGAGAGGCAACTTCAGCGTCAACATCTGCGCTGCCCCGCGCTTGAGTATGCACATGAACTGCACAGCCACCAAAAACTATCACCTGAAATATCCCTTTACTCCCATCAGCAAACAATGGTTCCAGCACATCAAAAAAAGCCACCAAAGCACGCCCTAATGCTGTTGCGGGCTGTATAGTTGGATACTCGCGCTTTTCTATCGACATAATCCCCCCCTGTCACTCGACAGACTATACACATAAAAATGATGAACCAGACTCCCTCATGCAAGCGCGAAAGGTGGAGCAGGCCAGTCAATCCAGCCGCTTGTGAAAACGGCGGGCGGCCACCATCAGGCCGAGCAGGGTAAAGCCGGCCAGCCAGAGGGCGTCGGGGGCCAGGGTGGCAAGGCTGGCATCGCGCAGCAAAATGCCCCGGGCCAGGCGCATGTAGTGGGTGGCGGGCAGGGCCTCGGCCAGCCACTGGGCAATGATCGGCATGCCCTCGTAGGGGAACATGAAGCCCGAGAGCAAAATGGACGGCATCAGCACGAACACCGTCATCTGCATGGCCTGCAGCTGGTTGCGGGCCAGGGTGGAGATCACCAGCCCCAGCACCAGGCTGGCGGCAATAAACAACAGGGTGGCCAGCAACAATTGCAGCGGGCTGCCGTTCATGGGCACATCAAACAGGGCAACACCCAGCGCCACAATGATCACCAGCTGCACCAGACCGGCAAAAATGTAGGGCACGATTTTGCCAATCATCAGCTCCATGGGCGTGACCGGAGTGGTGATCAGCCACTCCAGGTTGCCCCGTTCCCGCTCACGCACCACCGCCAGGGCGGTAAACAGCACCATGGTCATGGTAAGGATCACCCCGATCAGCCCCGGAATAATATTCACCGCCGCCCGCTGCTCCGGGTTGAACAGCAGGGTCACCGCAAAGGGTGCATTAACCCCGGGTCGGGGCGGAATTTCCGGCAACGCCGCCTGGCGCAGCAGCGCACCGGCCAGCAGCGGATCCGTGCCGTCCACCAGCCACTGGCCCAGCGGCCGTTCATCCTGACGCCGGCGCGCCAGATCCGCCGGCAGCACCAGGGCCGCCCTCGCCCGCCCCGCCACAATGGCCACCTCGGCCTCGGCCGGCCGGGCCAGCCGCTCGGTAAAGATCACCAAACCGCCGGCCTCCAACCGCGCCGCCAGTGCCCGGCTATCACCGGTTTGCGCCTGATCCACCAGCACCGCCGGAATATGCCGCACCTTGGTGTTGATGGCGTAGCCAAACAGCAGCAGCTGCAGCAGCGGCACCATGATCACCATGGCAAAGGTGAGCCGATCCCGGGACAGCTGGCGAAACTCCTTGACCATGATGGCCTGAATACGGCGCAGACGAACGGCGAGGCTCATGCACTTGCCCCGGTGCAGCTCACAAACACGTCTTCCAGGCTGGGCCGCACGGGGGTCAGCTCGGCGTCAGCCAGGCGCGCGGGCAACTGCCGGCGCAGCCAGGCCACCGGCTGCTCGATGCGGCCATCCACCAGCACGCGCAGGCGCAACCCCAGCTGGGCGGCGGAGCGCACCTCGGGCAGCGCGAGCAGCGCCCGTTTCAGCTCGCGCAGATCGGTAGTGAGCACTTCCACTACCGTGGCGCCCAGGGTGTTCATCAGCTGCTCCGGGGAGCCGTCGGCCCGCTTAACGCCTTGATCCAGAATGGCCAGACCATGGCAGCGCTCGGCCTCATCCATGTAGTGAGTACTGACCACGATACTGGTGCCGGTGTCACACAAGTCGAACAGCTTTTCCCAGAAATCGCGGCGGTTTTCCGGATCCACCGCCGAGGTGGGTTCGTCCAGAAACAGCAAGTCGGGCCTGTGTACGATGGCCGCCGCCAGGGCCAGCCGCTGGCGCTGACCGCCACTTAAGGAGCCCGCCAGCTGGCCGGACAGATCCGCAAGATCGTGAGTGGTCAGCAGCTCGTGAATGCGCTGCCGCGCCTGGCGGCCACCCAACCCCTGCACCCGGGCCACAAAGGCCAGGTTTTCCTGCACCGACAAGTCTTCATAGAGGGAAAAGCGCTGGGTCATGTAGCCCACCCGCCGGCGCAGGGCCTCGGCCTGCTGTGGCACCGGCAGCCCCAGCACCGTTATTTGGCCGTCGGACGGCAACAGCAGGCCGGTGAGCATGCGCAAACAGGTAGACTTGCCGCTGCCGTTGGGGCCGAGAAAGCCGTAGATGGTGCCGGCCGGAATGGCCAGGTCGAGGCGGTCGACCGCTACCAGCTCGCCAAAACGCCGGGTCAGCCCTTGAGTTTCAATGGCCAGCTCACTCATGGTGCCTCCGGCAACACTTGCGCCGGCACGCCGGACGGCAGCGTCACCGCCGCGGCGGGCAGTTGCACCCGGGCCAGGTACATCAGCCGGCTGCGCTCGCCTTCACTGAGCGCATAATAAGGGCCGAACACCGGCTCGCTGGCTACCCAGCTCAGCCGCCCGCGATAGGGCTCGCTCACGCCTTCTACCCATACCCCCATGGCATCACCAATATGCAGCCCGGTGCGCGCCGGCGCCGGCACATACACCTCGGCATAGGGCGCCGTGTCGGTTTCCAGCACCGCCACCACGGCCCCGGCCAGCACCCTGTCCCCCACCCGGTAGGGCAGGCTTTCCACCAGGCCATTACGGCTGGCATCGATGGTGAGCTCATTCAGGCGAAAACGGGCCAGCGCCAGCTCGACCCGGCTGGCATCCCGTGCCGCCTCGGCGGTGTCTATCTCCTGCGTTCGGTTGCCCGCCTCGGTCCGTGCCAGCCGCTGCTCGGCCGCCGCAATTTGAGCCCGCAGGCGATCAAACTCCGCCTGTGCCCGGTCCCGCTCCGCTCGGCTGGCCAGCTGACGGGAAGTGAGCGCCCGCACTCGTTCAAGGCTTAGCCGGGCTTCCGGCAGCAAGGCTCGCTGCTGTGCCAGCTCGGCCCGGGCGGCAGCAATGTCTTCCGCCCGGCTGCCCGCCCGTAACAATGCCAGCCCTGCCTCGGCCTGACGCAGCCGCGCCTGCTGGCGGTTTACCTCCAGCTGCAAGCGTTCCGGGTTCAGCTGCACCAGCAGGGTGCCGGCCGTCACCCGCTCCCCTTCCGCCACCGGCTGCGCCACCACTCGCTCACTCACAGGCGCCAGCAGCTCAATGCGATCCCGCTCCAGGGTGCCCAGCCAGGGCGCCGGCCCGGCGGGCTTGCAGCCGTTCAGCAACAGAGCACAGACGCACAGCAGCATGCGGCAGAAAACAGACATAACGGATTCCATTGAGATTCATGGCTTCAGCTTAGCCGAGCACGGGCAGGAAGGAGTTGCGTGGGATCAGGGAACAGCGTTGTTGGTGGCGAAAAAATCTTAATGAGCATATTTTTACTCAAAAAAGGCATAAAAAATAAATAGTGGGTGAAATATTGCTCATAATGATATTTAAAACTTATAATTGAGCATTATTCTGCACATTTCATCGGTAACTCTATGGTAACCCCTCTCACTCTGACCATTCAGATTTTCCATCATGGCCAATGGCATGATGCCGCCGAGCTGACCATTGAAAAGCCGCACTTGGGCAGAAGCGGGCCGGTGCGACTGGGGTACGAGTTCGATTATGCCCTCAAATACCAGTATCGTGACGATGAATATGCCTGCGGGCTCACCCTGCCGGTAGAGCTGATGATTCCACACGATGCCACAACCTGGTTCGGGTTTCTCGACGACATCATGCCCGCCGGAGCCGCCCGCCGTTATTGGGTTAATTTGCTTGGATTAAGCCATGCCACACCAGAAAAGCAGGATACCGAACTGCTTCACCATGGCACCATAGCGCCGGTTGGCAATTTGCGTATAAAGGAATCGCTGCCTGTGTTGCCAGCCAACAGCACACTCAAACAACGACGCTTTGCAATTGGAGAGGTGGTAGAGCGCAACACCGATTTTCTGGAATATGCCCAACAGATGGGGGCGGCAAGTGGAGGAGCCACTGGTGCCGGCGGCGAAGCACCCAAGCTGCTGTTACGCTGCTCGGACAAAGATGAAGTATGGATTGATACCTTTCAGGATGATGTGCATACGCCGGATACCCATTATCTGGTTAAATTTCCGCGCAATAACAGAGGAACCATCGATTGCGACATTCTGCGTGCGGAATATCACTATTATCATGAGTTGCACAGCCTGGGCATCAGCACCATCAGCACAACCGGAATGAAGCTACTTGAAGGTGAGCGCTTTCCTTCACTCTGGTTACCTCGCTTCGACGTGGCCATGCGTGAGGGCGAGCTCACCCGTTATGGGTTGGAGTCGGTATATTCGGTACTTCACAAGGCACCAGGCAGTTATCTGAAGCACCAGGAGGCATTACGCTGCCTGGTTAAATTGCTGGAGCAGCAATACCGGGTTGTAGAGCTGGAAGAAAGTTTTGATCGGCAGGCGTTTGTCATCGAGTGGATTAAACGGGATTTGCTGAATGTGGCCTTTGGCAACTCCGACAACCATGGCCGCAACACAGCATTACTGAAAAAGCCGGCAGGTATCTGGCTGGCACCAGTCTATGACTTTGCCCCCATGAAAGCAGATCCGGAAATGGTGCCCCGCTCCACCATCTGGGGGAGCCCGCTGGAAGAAGGCGGTCAGTATAACTGGCAGACCATTGCTGCCGAGCTTGCCGATTTGGCAGAGCCGGAGCAGGTGTTGAAAGAGCTGAAAGCGCTTGCCGGCAAACTGGTGGGACTAAAACAGCGGCTGAAAGCCAGAGGAGTGCCCGAAAGCATACTCAATATGCCGGTGATGGGGTTTGATTATCTGGACAACAAACTGAAAAGCTGGGGGTTGATTTAATGAACAAGCCCAGCCCCGCCGAACGAGAGGCCTTGTTAATCTCATTACTTTCCAGGTTATTTGGCGGAGAGATCACCGAAGGTGAGCTTTTGCGCACCCTGCGAAAGGATCTGCTGAAGATGTCGCAAACTGACTACGCCAATATGGTAGGCATTAGCAGACGCACTCTGTCCGACATCGAACGTAACACCGGCAGCCCTACACTTGCAGTGCTGAACACCGTATTCAAGCCTTTCGGACTAAAAGCTGGCCTGCTGCCAAGAAACCCGGCTCTGATGAAAAAAATGCTGGCAGAAAATATACAGCCGCCCGGCAATCCGTAGCTTATTGGAGCCCGGAGGCCTTGCCGGCTACTCAACCCCTGCACTCGGGCCACAAAGGCCAGGTTTTCCTGTACCGACAGATCCTCGGAAAGGGAAAAACGCTGGGTCATGTAGCCCACCCGCCGGCGCAGGGCCTACCGATGGAAAGGCTTGCGCCAAATCAGCACGGCATGCAGTTGCCGGGCAATCCGGGTAACATAAGGCGCCATACACAGCCCCCGCTTTCAAGGAAAGGAACACCCATGATCATCACCCAGGAACTGCTCAGCCAAACCGATGCCCTCGCCCGCCAGGCCGGCGCCGCCATTATGGAGATTTACGGCCGGGACTTTGCCGTTGAGCAAAAACAGGACAACTCGCCGCTAACCGAGGCCGACGCCGCCGCGCACCACATCATCGTCAACGGGCTGAAGGCACTGCCACTCACCGCCCCCATTCTGTCGGAAGAAGACACCGCCGGCTTTGCCGGGGCCGATGAGCAGGGGCGCTACTGGCTGGTGGATCCGCTGGACGGCACCAAGGAATTCATCAAGCGCAACGGCGAGTTCACCGTCAACATTGCGCTGATTGAGCACGGCAAACCGGTGCTGGGCGTGGTCTATGCGCCGGCCCTGGGCGTGGGCTATATGGCCGCACAGGGGCTCGGGGCCTTCAAGTACGAAGGCGACAAGGTGCCAGTGGCCATTGCCGTGGTTGCACACCAAGAAGGCCAGCCCTGGCGCGTGGTGGGCAGCCGCTCCCACGGCGGTGGCGAGCTGCCGTCCCTGCTGGACAAGCTGGGCGAACATGAGCTGGTGGCCATGGGCAGCTCGCTTAAATTATGCCTGGTGGCCGAAGGCGCCGCCGATGTGTATCCGCGCCTGGGCCCCACCTCGTTGTGGGACACGGGGGCCGCCCAGTGTGTGGTGGAGCAGGCCGGCGGCACCGTGGTGCAGCTGAACGGCGAACCGCTTTGCTACGCCAATACCCAAGAAGTGCTTAACCCGTATTTTCTGGTGCTGGGCAGGAATGACGTAAACTGGCCGGGGTTGTTTGGGTGAGCATGCCCATCCCCCTGGTTGCGGGGTGTGCTCCTCTGCCAAATTAAGGTACTCTGTCCGCCGTTTTTTACCCAGCTCAGGAACCACGGATTGGCCCGCATCAACCAGCGCCAGGTGTTTTATCTTCACGGCTTCGACCCGCGCGGAGCGAGACATTACCACCGCCTTTATCGTGAGCAGGCCGCCTTGCAGGAAAAGGTAAACGGCCTGCACATTCGCGTATCGGGCCGCCGGCGCGGGCACGATCACAGCCACCACTGGCAACTGGACACCGACAATACCCACACCCGTTACAGCTACCTGGGCTGGGATGACATTATTCGCAACCACTGGGCCAGAGGCTGGCGCGAAATCATCGGCGATTTGTGGCTGTTTGTGTGGGCCTATATTTTACCCGGCCACATTCTGGCCTATGCCAAGGCTTCTCCCAAACAAATGATGGCCGGCTTCTATCCTCTCTTTTATCTGTTGCTGAGCCTGCTCCTTTCCGGCTGGCTGGCCACCGGCCTGGCCGAACACTTGCCCTGGACTTATGCGCAAGTGCCGGCAGGCCTGGCGCTGTTTGCATTGCTGATGCACAGCAGCAAACGTCTGGGAGACAAACTGGCGGTATTCTGGCTGTTGCGCATTTACGCCTTTTCAACGCGCTGGGCCAAAGGCCGAATACCGGAGCTGGAGCCACGCATTCACGCCTTTGCCAGGCACATGGCGGACGCCATCAACGACGAGACCAACGATGAAGTTGTTATCGTCGCCCACAGCGTGGGCACCATGGTGGTGATCCCGGCTCTGGCCCGGGCCCTTGAGCAAATACAGGATCCAGCGCGGCTGGCCAACCGCCGTGTGGTGCTGATCACCCTGGGGCACTGCATTCCACTGCTCAGTTTTCAGCCCAAGGCAACCGACTTTCGCGCCGCCCTGCAGCAGTTGGGCCACAACGAGCAACTGCTGTGGCTGGATTACACCGCCCCCACCGACGGCGCCTGTTTTCCATTGCTCGACCCCATTACCTCCTGCGGCCAGCAACGGGCCGCCAATGCCGGGCCCAAACTGCTCTCTCCGCGTTTTTTCACCCTTTATCACCCTGTTCGCTACAAAAAACTGCGCCGGGCCTGGTATACCATGCACTTTTTGTATTTGATGGCCACCGACAAGCCCGGCCCTTACGACTATTTCGCCTTTACCGCCGGCCCCGATGCCATCGCCACTCGACTGAAGGAGCGGTCATGACCTGCCCCGTGTTTCCCAAGCCGGCCAAAAGCAAAGCCTCGTTGTGGAAAGTGTTTTTCACCAAACGCCACTCCTGGCTGGATGCCCTGTATGAACGCAGCTACGGCATGAAAATGGGCGAATACAAACTGCCCGGGCTCACCCTTTACATGGTGAACCAGCCGGATCTGGTGAGGCAGGTGATGGTGCAGAGCATGGCCGACTTTCCCAAACACCGCATGCTGGGCGACATCCTCGAGCCGCTGCTGGGCGAGAGTATTTTCACCACCAACGGCGAGCAATGGCAAAAACAGCGCGACATGCTCGACCCTGCCTTTAAGCACGCCCGGGTGCAGCAGGTGTTTGGGCTGATGCAAAGCGCCGCCAACGACATGCTGGAACGGCTTAAAACACACCGGCCCGGGCAGGACATAGACCCGGAAATGACCTTTGTTACCGCCGACATTATTTTTCGTACCATTATGTCGACCCGGCTCAACGAAGAGCAGGCCAACCGCATTCTCGACGCCTTTGTGCGCTTTCAGGCCGAGTCTCCCAAGCTGGCGCTGATGAAAATGTTCCGCCTGCCGGGCTTTTTGCAGCGGGGTGGCAGCGAGCGCCGGCGCATGGCGGCGGCGAAAGAAATTCGCGGCACCATAGAAGACATTATTCGCCCTCGCTACCAGCAGGCCGAAGCCGCCCGGGCCGGATGCCCGCGCTCAAAAGCCGAGCTGGAAAACCAGCAGGATATTTTGTCTTCCCTGCTGCTTACCACGGATGCCAGCACCGGCCAGCCCTTTGGCTTTGATGAGATAGTGGATCAAATCTCCATGCTGTTTCTGGCCGGGCACGAAACCACCGCCAGCTCCCTGACCTGGTCGCTCTACCTGCTGGCAACCCACCCGCAAATACAGGAAGACGCCTACCAGGAGGTGACTCAGGTACTGAATGGACAGCCCATCAGCGTGGAGGCCCTGCGCAAAATGGTGCTGGTACGCGATGTGTTCCGCGAAGCCCTGCGCCTCTACCCGCCGGTGGGCTTTTTTGCCCGGGAATGCGCCCATGCCACCGAAATGCGCAACAAACACATGAAAGCCGGCAGCACGGTAATGGTGTCGCCCTGGCTTATTCACCGGCACAAAGACTACTGGCACAATCCGCACCAGTTCGACCCCTACCGCTTTACTGCTAAGCAGCTGAAAACTCCGCTGAGCAAGTCTTACCTGCCTTTTGGCGCCGGGCCACGGGTGTGCATTGGCGCCGCCTTTGCCCAGCAGGAGTCCAGCCTTATACTGGCGAGCATATTGCAACACTACCAGCTCAGCCTGGCCGAAGGCTTTGAGCCCAAACCCGTGGGCAGGCTGACCATACGCTCCGACAACGGCCTGCAACTGGTACTGACCCCAAGGGAACAACAACCATGAAAGAACGCATTGCCGGTTTTATTTTAATGTGCGCCGTGGTGCCCCTGGCCGTGGTGGGTTACCTCATCATCTGCTACGTGGGCTTTATGGGCCGGGTGGAGCGTGGCCGCGCCGGCGTGCGGGCGCTGGACCACTTTGTGAATGCTTCCGTATTTAACGGCTACGCCTGGGAGTCGGTGTCGTCTCACGCCTGGCGCGAACGCGACAACAAACGCTGGGCCCGCTTTGTGATCTGGCTGACCGACAAATTCCAGCAGGATCACTGCAAGCGCGCCAACAAACGGGAGCAACCCCTGGTAGACCTGATGCTGCAAAAGGGCCTGCACCGGCAAACCATTAAATAACCCCCACCCCGGCACACGTTGTCGCATTTATCCCGTTTATACATCCGTAATAAACATTTGATATTAATCCTGCTCACCCCCTGTGATAGCATACGCGCCGCACGGAAAACGCCAACATAACTAAAAAATGTTCATTCGGGACTCTTAATGAAATCAGCCTTGCTACTACAAGGGCCACTTGGACCTTTTTTTCAGCACTTTTCTCGCTTTTTGAACGAGCAAGGCGTTCATGTTCATAAAATTCACTTCAACGGCGGCGACGGCTGCTGGCCCTGCAAGGGCACCAATGTGCATTACACCGGCTCCCTGCCCGAGTGGCGGAACTTCTTAAACAGCTACATTAGCAAACACCAAATTGACACCGTGTTCTGCTACAGCGACTGCCGTGAGTATCACGCCGTGGCCCGGCACTATTGCCTGAGCCACAACATTCGCTTTTTTGTATTTGAAGAAGGCTACCTGCGGCCGCACTACATTACCCTGGAACAAAACGGCGTGAATGCCCATAGCCCCTGGTTCGGAAAACTGGAGCAAGCACTGCCCCGGCAAAACCCCGAGCACGTTAAACACCAGTTTGATATTCGCGCTAGCTTTAAACGCCGCATTTATTTTGCCATGCGATATTATTTCAGCATGCACTGCTGCCGTTGGCGCTTTCGGCACTATGTTCATCATCGCCACCGCCCCTACTGGAAAGAAGGCATCGCCTGGCTGAAAGGCTGGTACACCAAATATACCCACACAGCCCACGACAAAGGCCTGCAACAAAAGCTGATTGACCAGCACTCAAAGCATATTTTTCTGGTGCCGCTGCAGGTGGCCGACGATTTTCAGATAAGAGCACATTCGCCCTTTAACGATGTGGCCGAGTCCATTCGGCACATTATGACCTCGTTCGCGGCCTGTGCCCCCCGGCAGGATGTGCTGCTGTTCAAGCACCACCCCATGGACCGGGGCTACACCAACTACACCCAACTGATAAAAAGCCTGGCCAGCGAGCTGGGCATTGAACACCGCGTGTTTTACGGCTTTGAACTGCACCTGCCTGACCTCTATCAGCACTGCAAGGGCGTAGTCACCGTAAACAGCACCGTGGGCATGTCGGCCCTACTGCACCATGTGCCCACCATGACCCTGGGCAAGGCACTTTATGATGTGCCGGGCCTCACCAGCACGGGGCCGCTGGCCACCTTTTGGCGTGCACCGCAACCGGTGGATGTGGACTTATTTAAACGCTTACGGGCATTTTTGCTGGAGCACACCCAGCTGAACGGCAGCTTTTATGCCGAGCCGGAGAACACCTGCCAGCAAATTTGGCAACGGCTGCAGCAACAGGCCGAACCGCCGCTGCAACAGCGCCCGCGCATCATTTCGCTCCAACCGGCCAGGGCGGAAAACAGCCCACGCAAAGGAAAAAGAGAAGTGGCGTAAGGCAACGCCCTGCCGCCTTGCCCACAAGCCAAACAGGCGAGCGGATTGGCATCGAAATGACGATGGCCAGATGATAAAATTCGCCGCTAAAAAAATGCCGCCATGCAATTTGCAAGGGTGTGCACAAGGAAAGTGACATCAGCGAATTGGGAGCTGCAACCCACGGGCGGTAGCGTGCCTTTTTATTAATTAACACGAGTTAACCCATGCATTTTGTTAGCAATCCCCTTGCAGGCACCATGATGGCGCTGTGCCTGTTCACCCTGGCCGGCTGCGCCGGCCAGGCATCACAAAACAGCACTGCTATAAACAACGCCCCGCTCAACCAGTTTCTTGAGTCGGCCGCCGCCAACGCGGCCGGCACCCTGGCCACCAGCCCCTGGGGCGACAACGCCCAGGTAACCGCCGGCGCCTCCTATTTCGCGGCCAGCGGCAAAACCTGCCGCCCGCTGCAGGTAAGCCTGCCCACCGGCAGCACAGATGCACACATTGCCTGCAAAACCCAAAACGGCGAATGGCAACTTTCCCGCCCCTTCGGGAGCCATAAGCTTTAAGCTGTCGGCTGTAAGAAAAATAACACCATGCTAATGGAGCGCAGGCAGCCTGCCTGCAATAGCGCCGCAGGCGCTACCTGGCTTAGAGCCAAACAAGCACAGCACGATATCCGCATACAACACGCAGCCATCTTTAACTGAAAGCTGACAGCTGACAGCTGTTTTCAAGACTCCGAGAACACCACATGTCTCTAAAGAAATTACTTCTCCCCCTTGGGCTACTCATGCTGGCGGGCCCCGCCCAGGCCCAGCTGATTGGCGCCAGCGCCGGCGAACTGCCCGCCGAGCAACAAAGCCGCTATAACTCGCCGTCCGAAGCCGACCAAGCCGCGCAAAACAGCAACACCCAGTGGCAAAACCCTCGCTATGGCACCCACGGCGCTCCTGCAATGGCCACCGACTACTCCAGTTTTGGCAGCCACCTGTTCAGCGGCGGCTTTAGTGGCGTGCGTGCCGACGGCCTTAACCCGGACTATGTGATCACCCCCGGCGATCAGGTTACCCTGCGGGTGTGGGGCGCGGTAGAAATAGACAAAGTGCTGCCGGTGGATGCCCAGGGCAACATTTTTATTCCCGGCGTGGGCCCCATTAAAGTGCAGGGCATAAGGCACAGCCAGCTGGACGCCCGCGTGCGCAGTGCCGTTAACTCCATCTACTCCAACAACGTGCAGGTATACACCAACCTGCAGGGTGTGCAGCCGGTGTCGGTGTTTGTAACCGGCTATGTGCAGAACCCTGGCCGCTTTGCCGGCACCCCCAGCGACTCGCTGCTGTATTTTCTCGATCAGGCCGGCGGCATAGACGACGCCACCGGCAGCTACCGCAAGGTGCGGGTTAAGCGCCACGGCAACACCATTGCCACCGCCGACCTTTACGCCTTTTTGCTGAACGGCACCCTGCCCCGCCTGCAGTTTAAAGACGGCGACACCATAGTGGTGGAAGAACGCGGCCCCACCGTGACGGTGGAAGGCGACGTGGCCCGCCCCTATCGCTATGAGCTGCTGCGCACCGGCATGACCGGCCAGGAGCTGCTGAAACTGGCGCGACTCAAGTCGAACGTAACCCATGTGCTGCTGCGCGGCGCCCGTGCCCAGGGCCCGGTTTCCAGCTATGTAAAGCTGAACGAATTCGACCGGCAACCGCTGAACAGTGGTGATCAACTGGTGTTCAGCCGCGACATGCGCGACAACACCATAGTGGTGCAGTTGGAAGGCAGCTATTACGGCCCCTCGCACTTTGCCCTGCCCCGCGATGCTCGCCTGCATGAACTGCTGAACGCCATTGCCGTGCCGCAAACCATGACCGACACCGCCAGCATCTCGCTCAAGCGAGTCAGCGTGGCCGAGCGCCAGAAACAAGCCTTGAATGAAAGCCTGGCAAGGCTGGAAACCACCTACCTGGGCGCCACCTCTTCCACCGCCGAAGAAGCCCAAATTCGGGTGCGTGAGGCCGAGCTTATCAGCCAGTTTATTGAACGCGCCCGCCAAGTAGAGCCCAACGGCCGCCTGGTGCTGGCCAACAACGGCACCATCAGCGACATTCGCCTGCAAGACGGCGACGTGATCACCATTCCGGAAAAATCCGATGCGCTCTTGATCAGCGGCGAAGTGCTGGTGCCCCAGTCGGTGGTGTTTGCTCCCGGCCGCAGCGCCCAGGACTATATCGCCGGCGCCGGCGGCTTTACCGAGCACGCCGATGAAAGCCGCATTCTGGTGGTGCGCCAGAACGGCGAAGTACGCGAGGCGGCAGACGTAACCCTGCGCCCGGGCGATGAAATTCTGGTGTTGCCCAAGGCCCCCACCAAAAACTTGCAACTGGCCGGCACCATCACCCAGATCCTTTACCAGATCGCCATTGCCGCCAAGGTGGCGGTGGATCTGTAATGAGCACAATGCCGACCCGCACACCCTGGCAGGTAACCCGCAGTGTGTGGTTCGCCATGTTTATGCGCGAGGCCGTGTCGCGCACCATGGCCGATCGCATGGGCTGGTTCTGGATGATTGCCGAGCCGGTGGCCATTATTGCCATCATGGTGGCCATGCGTGCCATGATCAGCCACAGCAACGGCCTGATTATTGGCGCTGATTTCATCCCCTGGATGATTGTCGGCTTGATGGGCTTTTACCTGGTACGGGACGGCATGATGCGAGGCCTGGGCGCCGTGGATGCCAACAAGGCGCTGTTTGCCTACCGCCAGGTTCAGCCGGTGGATCCGGTGCTGGTGCGCAACTTTCTTGAAGGAATACTGCATACCGTTGTTTTTCTTCTTTTTATTGTTGGCGGTTTGATGGTTGGCATGGATATGTTTCCGGACAACCTGATCAACGCCCTGTTCGGCTGGTTTTCGTTATGGACCCTGGGGCTGGGGCTTGGGCTGATTGTTTCCGTTGCCGGCACTCTTATTCCCGAGCTGGCCAAGATTGTTCGCATGCTCAGCCTGCCCTTAATGATTATTTCCGGCGGCATTATTCCTCTGCATATACTCCCGCATAATGTGCTGGAATATTTAATGCTAAACCCTATAGCCCATGGCCTTGAGCTGCTGCGCCATGACTTTTTTGAGCCTTATCATATGGCCAAGGGCTCCAGCAATATCTATCTGTGGCTGATCAATCTGGCGTTGATTACCTTTGGCCTGCTGTTGCATGCGCGCTTTAAAGAGAGGTTAAAGGCACAATGATTGCCATCCAAAACCTTTACAAACGCTATAACAACCACGACGGTACCGAGAACCACTGGGTACTGAAAGACATCAACCTTACCATTCCCAAAAACGTAAGCGTGGGCCTGCTGGGCCGCAACGGCGCCGGCAAAAGTACCCTGCTGCGGCTAATTGCCGGCATGGACAGCCCCGAGCGGGGCGTGGTGGAGCGGCATGCCCGGGTTTCCTGGCCTATCGGGCTTTCCGGTGGCTTTCAGAGCAACATGACCGGCAGGCAAAACGTAAAATTTGTGGCCCGGGTGCACGGTGGCGGCCTTAACGTGCAGCGTATTATCGACTACGTGGAAGACTTTGCCGAAATTGGCGATGCCTTCGACCGGCCTATCCGCACCTATTCTTCGGGCATGCGTGCCCGACTGAACTTTGGCTTATCTTTGGCCTTTAACTTCGATGTATACCTGTCGGACGAAGCCACGGCGGTAGGCGACCGCGCCTTTCGGGAAAAAGCCAGCAAAGCCTTTAAAGACAAAGTAGGCCAGTCCAGCCTGATTATGGTGTCGCACTCCGAAGGCATACTCAAAGATCTGTGCCAGGCTGGCATTTACCTGAAAAACGGCCAGGCCCAATGGTATGACGACATCAACGACGCCATCGTGGCTTACCACCAAGAAACTGCCCCGCCTCCCAACCTTCACCCTTAAAAAGGGGGAAGAGCAAAAACTCCCTCCCCTTTTTAAGGGGAGGGCTGGGGTGGGGTCTTCTCTCCCTCCCCTTACCAAGGGGAGGGTTGGGGTGGGGTTAAAACAAACAACGCCGGGCAACAACATGAAACCGCCCGAATAAATTCGGGCCTACAGGCAACAAATTCGAATCCAAAACTGAGACACCATGCATCACTTCATCAAAAAACAACCCCATTGGGCTGCCGCCCTGGTGGCGATTCTGGCCGTTGCCTTTTACTGGTTCGCCTGGGCGGCGGATCGTTATGTTTCTCGCGCCACCGTCGTGCTGGAAAGCCCGCAAATTGCCGCACCCGAGTTCAGCTTCTCCAGCCTTATCAAGGGTACCAGTGGCCACAGCGATCTGCTGCTGCTGCGCGAGCACCTGCTCTCTACCGATATGCTTAAAAAAGTGGAGGCCGAGCTGCCTTTTCGCCAGCACTACAGCCAGAATGGCGATCTCTTCTCCCGCTTGTGGGACGCCAGCGCCCCCATTGAGGAAGTACACGAATACTTTAAAAAGCGCGTAAGTGTAGAATTGGATGAATACGCCGGTGTACTGAACATAGAGGTACAGGCCTTTACCCCGGAATTTGCCCATCAACTGGCCGCCCTGTTGCTGCAAAGCGGCGAAGCCCATATGAACGACATGGGCCAACGCCTGGCAGAAGAGCAGGTTAAATTCCTGGAGCGCCAGGTAGAACGGCTGGAGCACAGGCTGAATACAGAGCGGGCCGCCCTGCTGGCCTACCAGAACGAGCACGGCCTTATCTCGCCCCTGCACACGGTAGAAAGCCTTAACCAGGTAGTGGGCACGCTGGAAGGTGAGCTGGCCCGCCTGCAGGCCCGCTACACGGCGGCCCAAAGCTACCAGAGCACCCGCTCCGCCGAAATGGTGCAAATCAAAAACGAAATCAACGCTCTGCAAACCCAAATAGACCGCGAGCGCAACCGCCTGGCGCAAGAAACCGGTAATGCCCTTAACCGCATTTCCGCCGACTATCAAACCCTGGAGCTAAAAGCCCAGTTTGCACAACAAACCTACTCCAGTGCCCTGGCAGCCCTGGAAAACACCCGTATAGAAGCCGCCCGCAAACTCAAACAGGTAAGCGTGCTGCAAAGTCCGTTGCAGCCGGAGTATGCCACCCAGCCCGAGCGGCTCTACAACGCCAGCGTATTTGCCATCATCACCCTGTTTCTGGCCTTTATTGCCAACATGATGATGCTGATCATTCGGGATCATCGGGACTAACCCAATGAACCAAGCCACAATACAAAACCAAATAACGGCGTTCACAGAGCTGGCTGCGCACCCCTACAACCAGCCAGTAGACCTCCATTTTGCGTTACCAACCCGCTTTTATGCGGGCATGTATGCCATTTGGTTGCTGCGCCCGGCGTTGCAGCAACGATTTCCGTTACACAAACAGCGCCAGCAAGATTACCTTAAGTTTCTGGCCTGGTGCGTGGGTGTGGGCAGAAGGCAATATGCCCTGTTAAGAGAAAACCAGGCCTGGAACCAGGAACTGGATAACCCCGTAACACTGCCCCCCCTGCGTGGTGACCAGTGGCAAGGCTGTTACACCAATGCGGTATATCTGGCAGGCATTTATCGTGCGGGTTTCTGGCCTGCGTTTTATCTGCATAACAAAAAAATACGCCACCGGGCCACACGCTGGTTTTTTCGGGATGGCCGTGAGTTGCTTGGCTTTAGTGCACTGCCCCAGTGGCAACAGCAGCAAGTGCTGGCGAACTTTGGTAATGCTGAGCAATTTATTAATGCCATTACCCTGCCCAAAGATCACCAAACCAAACATGGCATGGCGCGCCTAAAAGAGATGAATAAAGACATTCTCTCGCTCACCGCCACACCAGATGCTCACCTGGTGCAGAAGCAGGCTCACGCAGATTCCATCAGCAAACCGCAGGCCTGGCTGGCCAGCCTGTGCTGGCCCATCACCACCCGTTTGCTAAACGCAAAATACAAAAAGCACGCCAAAGCAAGTGTGCAAACACTCTCCACCACCATGAAGGCGGTTAACCAGTTGCAGTGGCAACGCACAGCAGCTACTTCCGCCTTGCCGTTTGGTGTAAACCTCTATGGCTATGCCCGTGGCGAGCTTGGCATAGGCGAAGATGTGCGCATGATGGCGCTGTCGCTGGAAGCCGCCGGCATACCGTTTTGCATCATCAATATTGAACCGGGCAACGATGTAAGCCAGCAAGACAGCTCGGCTGAACACTGGATTAGCCAGGCGCCCCAATATCACATCAACATATTTTGCATGACCGGCATAGAGCACTGCCGGCTGGTGTGTGAGCAGGGACTGGCACTGCTGCAAAACCATTACAACATTGGCCTGTGGCCCTGGGAGCTGCCCCAGTGGCCCGAGCCCTGGGAGCACAGCTTTCACCTGGTGGACGAGCTATGGGGCATAAGCCACTACACCGTCCATGCCTACCACAAGGCTCAAGTGCCGGTGCAGGCAGTGCCACTGCCGGTAATGCTGGGCGAGGTAAGCAATAAGCAACGCCGGCACTGGCAATTGCCCGAACAAGCCTACTTGTTTGTGTTCGCGTTCGACATGAACTCCACCCTTGCCCGTAAAAATCCGGCTGGCCTGATCAAGGCATTTTTAACAGCCTTTCCGGACAGAACCGCCAGCGAAGTAGGCCTGGTGCTTAAAATAAGCCACCTCAAACAGCAAGATCCCGCGTGGCAGAAACTGGAAGCACTTATTCAGCAAGACACCAGGATCCATCTGGTTGCGGAAGAATTGCGCCGCCCCGATGTGCTGGCGCTGTATGGCTGCTGCGACTGCTATATAAGCCTGCACCGGGCAGAAGGCTTTGGCCGTGGCCTGGCCGAGGCCCAACTGCTGGGGCTGCAACTGATTGCCACAGGTTACTCCGGCAATATGGATTTTTGCGCTCCTCCCACCCTGCTGGTGAAGCACCAGCTTAGTCGGTTGCAGCCCGGCGAATATTTTTATGGTGATGGCCAGCACTGGGCAGAGCCAGATATTGACCATGCAGCTTTGCTGATGCAGCAGTGCTTGCAAGAAAAACAAGAAGACACACAAACAGAATATAACCTTGCTCGCTTTACCCCAGACTATTGCGGCCAGGTGTTTAAAGAAAAACTAACCAGCATTAATCAACGAATCAGAGATCATCTATGAACTTAGATCGCATTCACCCTGTAGTACTTTCCGGTGGCTCCGGCAGCCGCCTGTGGCCCCTTTCCCGTGCCGGTTACCCCAAGCAATTTTTGCCACTGGCCGGCGAGCAAACCATGTTGCAGGGCACCATGCAGCGGGTGGCCGGCCCTCAGTTTGCTGCTCCGTTAATGATTTGCAACGACGAGCACCGCTTTGTGGTAGCTGAGCAGCTGCGCACCGCCCGCATTACCGCCAACCGCATTATTCTGGAGCCCATTGGCCGCAATACGGCACCGGCAGTGGCGGTGGCTGCTCTTACTCTGCTACAACAGCATGAAGACGCCCTTATGCTGGTGTTGCCTTCCGATCACGTTATTCAAAACGAGCCGGCGTTTCACGCGGCCATTGCCAGGGCAGAGCAGGCCGCCAGGCAGGGCAACCTGGTCACCTTTGGCATTACGCCCAACAAGCCGGAAACCGGCTATGGCTATATTCAGCAAGCCGAAGCATTAAGTGTGGATGGCGTACACAAGGTAGCCCGCTTTGTTGAAAAACCGGACGCAGACACCGCTGCCACCTATGTAGCCAGTGGCGAGTTCCTGTGGAACAGCGGCATTTTTCTGTTCAGTGCCCGCCAGTACCTGGATGAACTGAAAGCCCACCATCCAAAAATGGTAAAAGCCTGCGAGGCAGCACTGGCGCTGGCAGAAAACGACCTTAACTTTTGCCGCTTGAACAAAGAAGCCTTTGCCGACTCTCCATCTGATTCCATTGACTATGCGGTAATGGAAAAAACCACTCATGCCGCCGTGGTACCGGTGGATATGGACTGGAGCGACCTGGGTGCCTGGTCTGCATTGTGGGACATTACCCAAAAAGACGAGCACGGTAACGCCAGCCATGGTGATGTGCTGCTGCACAACACCCGCAACAGCTATGTGCATGCCGACCACGCCCTGGTGGCGGTAACCGGACTGGACGATGTAATAGTGGTAGCCACCGACGACGCCGTGCTGGTGGCCAACCGCAACAACGCACAAGACGTTAAAAAAATCGTAGACACACTCAAAGAGCAAGGCCGCTACGAGCATACCCTGCACACCACGGTGCACCGCCCCTGGGGCAACTATCAGGGCATAGACCTGGGTGAGCGCTATCAGGTAAAGCGCATTAGCGTGAAGCCCGGTGAGCAACTCTCTTTGCAAAAGCACTACCACAGGGCCGAACACTGGATTGTGGTAAAAGGCACCGCCCTGGTTACCTGTGGCGACAAGGAATTTCTGGTGCGTGAAAACGAATCTACCTACATTCCCATGGGCGAGGTTCATCGCCTGAAAAACCCCGGCAAGGTAGAGCTGGAGCTGATTGAAGTTCAGTCTGGCGGCTATTTGGGTGAAGACGATATTGTAAGACTGGAAGACGGATACGGACGCACAAAATAATGAAAGCACTTTGTATTACCGGCATGAGCTCAGCCAGCTTGCAGCAGGTGGGCTCTTTATTCTTTGACGCTGGAGTAAACGAGGCTAAACCAGTAGAGCGTGGTGTTACTGTTACCATCGGCAACTGGGAAAGGACCATCCTGGGCAAACAGTCTCAATCTTCATCGACTGTTAAAATATCGAACCTTTGGCGGCAACTGGCTGCAGATTTGTTGCTCAACAATATGGATAGCAGCATCTGGGCCTGGACGAGCAGTACTAGTGCTTTACTGCTGGATTTTTGGGCAGAACTGGATCACGACATTCATTTTCTATTGATAGGCTGCTCGTTACAGGAGGGCCTGACCAATGAAGTGAACAATGGTGCCAACCTCGAGGAATTGCAGAAGTATTATCATCAATGGTGCCGATACCATCAGACTCTGTTGCAATTCTACCTAACTCACCCAGAGCGTTGCCTGCTGGTCGATCAATATGTTGCCTTGAATAACGGTGTAAATTTGCTCCAAACGGTGAGTGATCGCTGGGGTTGGAACCTCTCGCTTAGTAAGAAGCTCACAACCAACTTTCAAGTAAATTCTTGCTCAAAACTTTCTTATTATCTGGCTCAGCAATTGATTACTGAGCGTTTCAAACTGCCAGATTTCGCACAAGAAATTACCGCTGCACAGCATCCATTGACTCTACCCCAGGATAGTGGTTTTACAAATGAACCGGCTATAACCGTTGAAGAGCTGCTTACCGTTTATCAACAAGAAAAGCAGGAGCAACAGCAGCAAGCAGTTATCTCAGAGCAGCAATATCAATCAAAACTAACAGAGCTAAACTCACAAATGGCAGAGCTGATTTCCAGCAATCAGCAGCTGCGTCAGAATGAAGAGCAAGCCCGAGTACACTTAACCCATGTAGAAAACGAAGCCAAAAAACTACTGCTGGAACTGCATAACACTCAGCAGGAGCTGGAGCAGGCACTGCTGGATAGAGAGTCTATCCTGCAGCAGGCTAATCAAGCACAACAAACTCTTAACGCAAAAATGACCGAGTTGGAAAACCACCGTGACCAGTTGACCCAAAGCGAAGAGCAATTGCGTGCCCGCCTGAACCATGTAGAAAACGAAGCCGAAAAACTGCTGCTGGAACTGCATAACACTCAGCAGGAGCTGGAACAGACACTGCTGGATAGAGAGTCGATCCAACAGCAGGCTAATGAAGCACAACAAGCTCTTAACGCAAAGATGACCGAGTTCGAAAACCGCCGTGACCAGTTGACCCAAAGCGAAGAGCAATTGCGTGCCCGACTGAACCATGTAGAAAACGAGGCCGAAAAACTGCTGCTGAAGCTGCACAACACCCAACAAGAACTGGAGCGGGCGCTGATCCGGCAAGATGAGCTGAAAAAACAACAACAAACAGCCGAGTCGACAAAGTCCCTTGGTGCCCTACCCCGGTTGTGGAGCGGTAAAAAGACAGTCCTTCCAAAGCTGAACTTTAGCGAGCTGCAACTGCGCCATGTACAAGTAAACCCGGATTATGAACACCTCTGGTTCAGCCTGAAAAATCCAGAGTTTGGCAAACACCAGCTACCCCAGTGGCAGTTCCGTTTGTCCTGCGCCGCCATTCGGCCTGGCCAGTTTGGCAGCCAGCCTAAGCTGGAATTTCCAAAGCAGCCACAACAGCTGCTTGGCAACTGGTTTGCAGAAAGTCAGGATGACTTTGGCGAAAAGCTGGAGCTTCGCTTCGCCCTACCGGACGCCATGGACAAAGGGCTGTGGAAAAAGCTCGGCACTAAGGATCAGCAACTGCTGCAGGCATTGATCAACCAGTTGCCGACCATGTTGCAACAGGCACAGCAATTACGCCCCACCCTCTCCCGATCGTGGCAGGACTGGCATAGCCTGGCAGAAGATGTTCAACGCATTTACGCCCTTAAGGCAAAACCAGGAAAGTAACCCATGACGGCGCAATATCAAACTCTCATTCATATAGGCTGTGGTACACAACCACCCTTAACACTTTACCGGCAATTGGCTGAAAAAACGGTGCTGGTGGATGCCGCCGATGCTGTGGTAAACACATTGCAGCAACAGGCTAGTGAAACACCCCAAAAGGTGGAGGTGCTGCAACGGGTAATCGCAGCGTCAACACAACCAGTATGCTTTTATGAGTACAACCTTAACTGGGTAAGCAGCCTTAAACCGGCACCAGAAGAACTTAAAGTGCTTTATCCGGGCCTTGCCCTTTTGCGACAAAACGAGCACACAGCGACTGGTCTGCCCGACTTCCTTGGTTCTATAAGCTGCGGTCAACCGGGCACTAACCTGCTGATCCTTGACTTACAGGACCAGGCCGAAAACTTACTGCAGGCCCTGGCTCAAACAAACCTGCTTCAGTCATTTTGCTGCATTGTGCTTCCTCATCATCAGCAACAAGCACTCAGGATAAACAACCTGCCGCTACAGCTTCATCCTGCTGCCGGGCAATTGCCCGCAGAGCTGACCCAGGTGCTGAAACAACCGGAAGTGTATATCCTCCACCCCTGGCTGCAACAGCTTGCCGACCAGCAAAACACCATTGCCGGATTACAACAGCAACAGACACATCTGCAGGCAGGCAAAGCCCAAATGGAACAGGCTTTGCAGCAAGCAGAGCAAAGCGCCAAGCAACAGCAAGGAGAACTAAACGAAGTTAAGCAATCCTTTGACGCAATCAGCGCCGAAAATACAACGCTTCGGCAGCAACTTACGCAAGCCCAACAACAGTACACCGAAAGTTCCACTGAACGACAAAGCCTTCAGCAACAACTCCAATCGCAAACCCAATTGCAACAAACGCTGGAACAGCAAAACCAGCAACTGCAAGCCCAATATCAGCAGGCCACCCAAGCAGTACAGAGTGCCGGCCAAACCATAGAAAGGCTGAATGAACAAATTAAAGGTCTGCAATCCGAAAATGAAGCATTTCGGGCAGAAATCAGTGAGCTGCAACAACGATTACAAACACGGGATGCGGAACAAAACACATTGCGCCAACAACTGGATGAAGCTAATAAACAAAAAGAACACGCGCTGCATCAAAACCATATCAATCATGAAGGCTGGAAAGCAGAACAGGCACGCACTGCTCAGTTGGAACAAGAGCTGAACCATGCCAACAACGAGCTGGAACAGGCTCGTCAGCAGGCACAACAAACCAGCCTGCAGCTGGTACAAGAGCAGAGCTCTCGCCAGCAACTGATTGAACAGGAAGTGATGAAGGCAGAAGCCCAGCTTGAATTAATCAAGGATGTGCTGCTTCGCAGCCAGGAAGCTTGATATGGCCAAATCGAAGAATAAAAAAAGAATAAAAAAACGCACGTCACTCACTCCTGCACCTCGTTCAGCACACACAATCGCCCTCCCCTCGGCAGAAACATCGCGCTTGACTCAGGCCCGAACCCATTGGCTGTTTAATGAATGGGATCAGCTTACACAGGTCCAGCTGCAGGAAGTGGAGCAACAACCACAGCGGGAACAACTGGCGCTGCTAATTGCCAGCGCACACCAGCAGAAAGGTAATATAACCACAGCACAAACCTGGGCCAAGCAGGCATTAGCTTGGGGAGCCAGCCGCAAGGCGGTTGCCCAGGTTCTGGTTTCAGGCTTACATCACACCTTGGGGAGAGTAGCGATACTCCAAGAAGATGGTCAAAAAGCACAACGTCATTTCTCTGATTCTATATCTGTAATGCAGCTACAAGATACAGATACTGGAACTTTGGCAAAATTTCGTATGCATGACCAGATACAGCTTCTGAAAGAGAATATAAACAACAGTGCTTGTAATGAATCACTAACCAGAGAGGATGTTAAGCAAGCTTTTCGCTATATCCTTAATCGTGAGCCTGAAGATGAAAAAACAATACTGTCACATGCACAACTTGCATCAAAAGAGAAGCTCAGAACAACACTGATAGAATCAGCCGAATTCACAGAGAAATACAACAAGCACCATCGAAATAAGGTATATAAAAACACAGAAGTGAACCTTAGTGAACAAAGAGTGATTTTTATGCATCTCCCTAAAACGGGGGGAAGTACAATGCATAAACTACTCGAGAAACACTTCCACTCAAGTGAAATCTGCCCAGAGCGGTGGAATTATTTACGGGAATATCAACTTGGTGAACTGAGCCAGTATCGATTATTATCTGGTCATTTTGATTACACCAGCTGCAAAATGATTCCCGGGCTTAATAATAAAATTATCACTATGTTACGTGAGCCAAAGTCACGATTAATATCACTGTATTACTTTCAACGTGCACACAAAGCAGAAGTCATTAAGAGAGAAAGACTTAGACTAGCAGAACTGGCAAACCAGTACACTATACTAGATTTCTTTAAACTTGAAGAAGTTCAGCAACATACATCGATTTCGAATGCAATGGTCAATGCATTAATCGGGGTTTCTCAGCTCAGACGTTGGGAGCATGCTGCAGATATAGAAGACAATCATCGAAAAACCACATGCATGACAGACCAACAAAATCTTTCTCTAGCTAAAAAAAACCTTGTAAATTTAAATGCGTTTGGAATCATGGAACACTTTGATGATTCTGTAAAAAAAATATTTAAGAAAATAAATTTAGAAGTGCCATCGTCAATATCATGGGAAAATAAGTTAAATAAAGTCATGCATACAAACCCTGGATTGAAGCAAGTAACCAGGGAACCCATGACTGAAGAACTCAATGAAATATTATCAAAGCTAACCGCACTAGATCATCAGCTTTATGAGTTTGCTCTAAATAAATTCAAAAAAGACCTTACATGAAACGCTAGAGCAAAACATTTTTCAACTTCACCTATCAAAGATAAGACGCCTAGTAACTCTATCTAAAATCACAACTGAACACTGAGTTTAAAATGAGTATTGAAGAGTTAAAAACCAGAAACGCAAACATAACCTTAGACTTTGCAATAAGCATTTTCTCCTATCAAAATAAAATAGAGCGAGAGCTGAGGGAAACATGGCTGGAAAGGATAAAGACCGGTGCCAGTCTCCAGGAAGTACTGCACGAGATCAGAGAAAACAGTAACTTCAACACCGATAATTTACAGAACACCTCACAAGACAGCATAAGCATAGCAGATTCAAATTTAGACTTTCAGGCTGGCCTGAAAAGAAAGTTAAACGTAAAAATAAAAAACAATTCATCTCAAACTTACCAAACAACGCCGGAAGAGCCACTCTTTGCATGCTATCACTGGTTCAATGAGGATGGCAGTGTATACGAGTTTGATGGTGTCAGAACTCCTTTAGCAGGCACCATTGAACCTGATAATTCTTTGGAAATGGCAATAAATATCAACTCCCCCCTAGAACCTGGTAACTATCACCTTATGGTGACTATGGTATATGAAGGCCGGCACTGGATGGAAGAAGTGGGTTTAAATGTGAGTAAGGTGCTTATAAACGTTCAGGATTATGAGGGCAGCGACCTTACTCGTCAGGCACTCTCTGTTTTCAAACAACTACATGCTGCTGAAATGGAGGCATCCCAATAATGCGTATTGCTATTGATATGCAAGGGGCTCAGACTGATAGCCGCTTCCGGGGTATTGGCCGTTATACCACCTCTCTTACTCAAGCCATTTGCCGCAACCGTGGCGATCATGAAATTATTCTTGTGTTAAACGGTCTGTTTCCGGAAACGATAGAACCCATTCGCACAGCCTTTGATGGACTGATACCTCAAGACTGCATCAGAGTATGGAGTGCTGCTGCTCCTGTATTTGAGCCACTGCAAGATAATGAGTCACGCAGAAGAGCGGCTGAACTTGTTCGCGAAGCATTTATTCAGAGCTTAGAGCCTGATATAATACACATCCCTAGCTTATTCGAAGGGTTTGGCCAAGATGCGGTACTCAGCATTGGCCGGCTTGATAAAAACACGCCGGTAAGTGTAACCCTGCATGATCTGATCCCCTTACTTAATCCAGAGGAATACCTGGATAATAATCAAAAGTTCGCTGATTACTACAACAACAAGATTGAAAACCTAAAGCGTGCAGCTTTATATCTCAGCATTTCAGAATCATCAAGCCAGGAGGCTTTTGATTACCTCCATGTTACTCAGGAAAAGGTAGTTAACACATCCGAAGCTGCCGATCCGATGTTTAAGGAAATAAACATAACACCTGAAGAGCAGAGCTCTCTTCTTAACAAGCTTGGGATTAACAGAAAATTTATACTCTACAGTGGTGGCGGAGATAAAAGAAAAAACCTTCCTCGACTGATTGAAGCTTACTCGGCGCTCCCTGTTCGGCTTCGTCAGCACTATCAACTGGTTTTCGCGGGCAAGATTCCTCATGGCATTGCAATGCAGTTTAAGAGCATTGCAGAGCAGCATGGACTGAACGAAGATGAATTCATTTTCACCGACTACATTACAGATGAAGAGCTGGTAAAGCTATACAACCTTTGTCATCTTTTTATTTTCCCAAGCTGGCACGAAGGATTTGGACTACCGGCACTGGAGGCCATGGCATGCAGTGCGCCAGTCATTGGCTCTAATACTTCCAGCCTGCCTGAAGTCATTGGCCATGAAGACGCGCTATTTGATCCATTTAGCACTAACAGCATTGCAGGAAAATTGCAGGAAGTTTTACAAGACCCGGCACTCTATCAACGACTAAAAGATCATGCCAAAACACATGCCAAAAAATTCTCCTGGGATAATTCAGCCCGTATAGCACTTGATGCATGGGAAAAATTACTGCATACCCATCCAGGAAGTACTGCTAATGTAGATTCCTCGAACCTGATCAACCAACTGATTAATGAATTAACTGGCTGGAGCAAAGGGTTAAAAAGTGAGCTTTCCAGTGCCATTGCACTCAACCAACAGGCTGGTATTAGCCGCCAGCTTCTGCTGGATGTATCTGAAATCCGCAACAATGATGCAGCCACTGGTGTGCAACGTGTAGTCCGCAGCTATTTACAGGCGCTGCTGCAATCTCCTCCGGCCAGTTTTAAGGTCATTCCGGTATACGCCACCCGGGAAGAAGGCTATTGCTATGCATGGCAAATGGCCAAACAGTATGGTGCTGTTTTGCCGGCTGGATTAACTCGCCAGGCACTGGAAGATCAAATGCCCATTCACTGGCAACGGGGCGATATTTTCTTTGCCCTCGACATGCAGCACCATGTTCAGCTGGCGCACAAGCATTTCTTCCGCCAGTTGCAGGCCGATGGGGTAACGGTGAAGTTTCTGGTACATGATCTGCTGCCTATTCAGCTGGCAGAGCTGTTTAAGGATGATGACGCCAAACAGTTGCATGAACAGCTGCTTGCCATGATAGCAGCAACCGATGGGGCCATTTGTGTATCCAAGGCGACGGCTGATGCCTTTGATGAATGGATTGAACATAACAATATCTTCCGCACTCCCGGCTTTCGTATGGCATGGGTGCATAATGGCGGTGATCTCGACGGCTCCAAACCGTCGACCGGACTGCCCGAAGATGCCAACGCTGTGTTGAATAAAATACGTCAACGCCCCGCTTTTCTTTCGGTATCAACCATTGAGCCTCGCAAGGGACAAGACCTGCTGTTTAATGCCGTTGAAACACTGTGGCAACAGGGAGCAGATATCAACCTGGTGCTGGTTGGTAAGCAGGGCTGGAAAATGGATGAACTGGCTCAGCAACTGCGCAGTCATCCGGAGAATGGAAAGCGTCTGTTCTGGCTGGAAGGTATCAGTGACGAATATCTTGAAAAGGTCTATCAGGCCAGCAGTGCCTTGGTGGCCGCCAGTATCAATGAAGGATTCGGCCTGTCACTGATTGAAGCCGCACGCTATAAGGTACCGATTATTGCCCGGGATATACCGGTATTCCGGGAAGTGGCCCAGGACTGTGCCTTTTATTTCAACAGCAATAGTGCTGAAGCATTGGCAGGTGAACTGCAGCAGTGGCTTGTATTGCAGCAGCAGGGCAAGCAGCCAACATCCGGCCAGCTGCACTGGCAAACCTGGGCACAAAGCGCTGAACAGCTAAAAACAGAACTGGTAGAAAAACGCTACCCTCGCCGGCAGTTGCTGGTGGATATCTCCGAGCTGGTGCGGCACGATGCACGCAGCGGCATTCAGCGTGTAGTGCGCAGCATTCTTACCGAGTGGTTAAACAACCCGCCCGAAGGCTACCGGGTAGAGCCGGTTTACGCCAGTGTGGATGAAGGCTATCGCTATGCCCGGCGCTTTACACTCGACTTTATGAACTGGCCCCCAGCAGCACTGGAAGATGAACTGATCGACTATGCGCCCGGCGATGTGTTTTTTGGCCTGGATATGCAGCCACAGGTGCAAATTGCACAGCAGCCTTTCTATCAGCGGCTGAGACAGCAAGGTGTGATGGTAAAATTCCTGCTGCATGATCTGCTGCCCATTCAGATGCCGGAGTTTTTCCCTCCGGGTAATGAAGAAGGCTTTACCCAGTGGTTGAAGTCCATTACCGCAACCGACGGGGTTATTTGTGTATCCCGCACCGTGTCTGAAGAGTTGCGTGAGTGGGTGGAACAGCATGGGCCAGAGCACGGGCGACCATTGCAGATTGGCTGGTCACACAACGGCGCGGATATCGACAGTTCGGCCCCCAGCAAGGGCATGCCCGATGATGCCGAACAGGTGCTCAGCGAAATAAAGGCCAGACCCAGCTTTTTGATGGTAGGCACCATGGAGCCACGCAAAGGCCATGCAGACACCCTGGATGTATTTGATGCGCTGTGGCAACAGGGCGAAGACGTAAACCTGGTGATTGTGGGCAAAAAGGGCTGGAAAATTGAAGCACTGATTGAACGCATTAAAACGCATCCTGAATACAACCGCCGCCTCTACTGGCTGCCCGGCATCAGCGATGAATATCTGGATAAGGTCTATGATGCCTGCTCCTGTCTGATTGCTGCTTCTTACGGCGAAGGCTTTGGTCTGCCACTGATTGAAGCTGCTCAAAAGGGCATGCCTATTATTGCGCGGGATATTCCTGTTTTTCGGGAGGTTGCGGGGGAATATGCAACATATACACCTTCTCAAATGAAAGTAGAACCGACTAAAGTAATTTTCAGTGAATGGCTGAATTGCAACATAAAAAACAAACTTAAAACATCAGCAACTATAAACTGGTTAACATGGCAAGAAAGTTCAAGAGTACTTTTCAAGGAAATAAAAAATGATCATATCAATCGATAAAAAATTCATCTTTATTGCAAACCTTAAAACGGCATCAACATCTATAGAAGCCGCACTAAGACCGCACGGCGATATTGTTGTAAGACGTAGTGAGTTAGGTAAACATCTCCCTTACACTGAAATACAACACCGTTTCAGATGGGTATTTAACACTATAAAAGAAGAAGAGTTCTTTAAGTTTGGAGTAATTCGCGACCCATTGGACTATGCTATTAGTCTTTACAGATCCCATAATGACGAAAAATTCAAAAGTAACAATAAGCTTTACACTGGAGACATAAACTTTGATGAATTTTTAGAAACATGGGTGCCCAACAACCCGGGGCAATTGCAACCTCAGATCAGTAAGTTCATAGATAACGATGGAAAATTAGCGCTAGACCATCTAATCCTTTACAGCAAATTAGAAAATGAGTTTCCAGTTGCAATGAGAAAAATAGGAATACCAGAAATAAAGCTCCCAAGAATGAACGTAAGTCCTTCAGTAGATGTTGAAATTAGTGAAGAGGCGGAAATGAAAGTGAAAGATATAATGAGCAAGGATTACGATGAGATAGCAAAAATAGGTTATTAGCAGCCCTTCTCTTCATGAACAATTAAGTTAACGAAAACACACGTAGACTAAGTCAAACATTTCTAACACCAAGGGCACACAAGCATTAATAGGTGACGCCTTTATAAACTAGCTTACCTTTAAACCTTGAAGAAAAAGTGCCCTGAACTCACACATTTTTTATCATGCATCAGTGTTCTGCTTATAATTATCAGGGTTATGACTCTTATTATCTCCCTCCAACATTAATTTATAATAAAAAATAATGCGACTAGTGAAAATCGCACACCCAAACTGCCATGCATTAATTTCTACTCAAGGTGCACAATTACTACACTGGCAGCCTGCCATAACTGAACAACCCGTACTTTGGCATTCAGATAAGGCTTTCTGGAAGCCCGGCTTACCCGTTCGGGGTGGAATCCCTCTGTGCTGGCCCTGGTTTGGCAAACACCAACAGCCCAGCCATGGCTTTGCCCGCCTGCTCGAGTGGACACTGACAGAGCAGCGGCAAGATGCTGACGCTACTTACCTTGCTTTTGAACTAACCGATAATGAATACACCAAACACCTTTGGCCATACGCCTTTTTGGCCAGGGTTCATATGATATTGGGCAAGCAGTGTGATATTCAGCTGGAAGTCGATTGCAACGTTAACACCACTGCCGCCCTGCATACCTATCTCAGAACAGGCAATGTGCAAGGCACAACCGTAACCGGGCTGGGTGAGCAATATCAGGATGCTCTGCAAGGCCTCAAGCCATGTTCAGCTGGCCCTGCATTACAACTGGACGGGCCGGTAGATCGCATCTATACCACTCCTCCAAATACCACCGTTTTAAAGGATACAAGCTTCAACCGGGAGATAAAGCTAGATCACCGCCATCATTCCGATCTGGTGGTATGGAACCCCTGGCACGAAGGTGAACACCATTTAGCTGATGTCAATGCTGGGCAGTTTCAGGAATTTTTCTGTATTGAAACGGCAGCCATTAACCGCCCTTGTACAAACCGCCTTGGTGTTAGCATCAGTCTTCCATCTTAAGAGTCGAGAAACATCACATTTAATAACATAAGGTTACATTCAACACTCTGAGCAGTGATATCAGCTTTAAGGCCGGCATTAAACATGATCGGGCAAGTAGTAACATCGAATACCTGTTACAAGCCCTGTCAGGCATCGCAATCTTGCTCTGCCGTTTAATTACAAAAGATTTGGATAATTGTGCTAAAGGAAGCAGATGACTACTGACAAATCACTAACAGAAATTGGTGTACGTAATATCATTGATCTGCTGCTTTGGCGTGCAGATGCCAACTCAAACAATCTTGCCTATACCTATCTGGAAAATGGCAGAAGAGAAAAAGAAGCATTAACCTATCAGCAGTTAAAATGCCGCATTCTCGAAGTTGGGGCTCACTTACAGGCACTGGGTGCCCAAGGTCAACGAGCGCTGCTGCTATACCCTCAAGGGCTCGACTTTATCATCGCGTTTCTAGGTTGTCTGTCAGCAGGTGTGATTGCCATTCCGGCACCTGCGCCTGAAGCAGCCCGATTAAAGCGGACACTTCCTAGATTACAGGCCATTGTTGATGATGCAGAGGCATCAGTTGTTCTAACGACAACAAGCATTTTGCAGAGCATTGAAAGCTCCTGGTCTGACAGTAGTTACCTGAATGCTTTGAACTGGATAGATACAACCAACCTCTCTACCCCAGTTGACCAAGAATGGCATGCTAATGAGATCACCCTCTCAGCAACGGCCTATTTGCAATATACATCCGGATCTACATCAACGCCGAAAGGCGTAAGAATCAGTCACGAGAATATCTTCAATCATCTTCGTAGTATTCAATTATCTTGTGGCTATACCCCAAACTCGGTTACTGTAACATGGATGCCACACTTCCATGATTATGGTTTGGTTGAAGGGATTATGCTGCCATTATTTAATGGCACTCCCTGTTATCTTATGTCTCCTTTTGCTTTTGCAAAAAGGCCCAGCTGCTGGCTACAGGCAATTTCTGACTATAAAGCTACACATAGTCAAGCACCTAACTTTGCCTATGAACAGTGCATTAAACGCGTGTCACCTGAGTATCAGAAGTCGTTAGACCTATCTAGCTGGATATCAGCTGCAAATGCTGCGGAACCCATTAACCCGCGGGTTATGATTGAGTTTTATGAAAAGTTCAAACACAATTATTTTCACTGGAATTCATTTTCTCCAGCCTACGGGCTTGCCGAAAACACGCTTGTAGTATCCATCAATTCAGTTTTCTCTCCACCAGTATTAGGCAGGTTTAATTCAGAAGCATTGGGGCAGTCTAAGGTTATTGAATGTATTGGTGAAAGTGAGTCAGGTACAATAATAGTTGGATGTGGGGAACCGATACATAGCACGGAAGTTGTCATAGTAGACCCAGTAACTAAAAAACGTTGCGCAACGGATGCTATTGGCGAAGTCTGGGTTACAAGCAGTGGAGTTGCGAACGGATTCTGGAGAAGAGCAGAAGAGAGCACAACAACGTTTCAAGCTAAACTAGTTGATGGTTTAAATGAAGATAAAACCTATTTGCGCACAGGCGATCTTGGTTTCATGAAAGAAGGTGAACTATTCATAACCGGTCGCCTTAAAGACTTGATCATTATCGATGGTGTAAACCATTGGCCCCATGATATTGAGTGGACGGTAGAGCAAAGCCACCCCGCCATTCGGTCAGGAAACTGCTGTGCTGCATTTTCTATTAATGAATTAAATAAAGAAAAGTTAATAGTAGTTATAGAAACTGAGAAATCACGGACTAACTTCAAAGATATATACCAGTCTGTTAAAGTCGCAATCAGTGAATATCATGATATAAAGCTACACCAACTAGTTGTTGTAAGTCGGGGAGGAGTATTTAAAACCTCTAGCGGAAAAGTTCAACGCAACACCTGTCGATCTAGCTTTAGCAACGGTTCGTTACCTGTTCTTTGGAGCAGCCCCCTTAATCAAGGTATTAACAAAACAGCATTAGAATCAAGCTTCAACCCTGACAATAAAATAAAATCAGAAGAACAGGTTAAGCTTGAGACTTGGCTCATACAAGAGATTTTTAAGCTGATTGGCACCAGCAGCGCTGAGATAGAACCTGAAACCCCACTTAGCGCTCTCGGTTTAGGCTCAATGGATACATTAATATTAGTCTGTGAAATCGAGGACAAGATAGGAAAAAAAATACCTTTAGCTGAGGTGATAGGTGACGGAGTAACTATTCATAAACTGGTAAAAAAAATTACTGAATCGGGCTGGTCACCATCTAAAAACTCTCTTGTGGCAATTCAGCCAAAAGGATCAAAGCCACCACTTTTCTGCATACACCCGGCAGGCGGAAATGTAGTAGGTTATTCTGCGCTAGCTAAACACCTGGGCACAGATCAACCCCTGTATGGTTTGCAGTCACAAGGCTTGATACCAGGGCAGCGTCCTTTAACAAGCTTTGAAGATATGGCAAAACACTATTTAAAGGAAATTAAAGAACTCCAACCTGAAGGACCCTATTATCTTAGCGGTATGTGCTTGGGTGGTATGATTGCTTTTGAGATGGCACAGCAACTCAAAGCAGAAAAAAGTGAGGTTGCATTTCTAGGATTAATTGATCCTCGTAACCCACCAACCCTTTTAAACAAAATAATCAGTCAAAACTCAGATAAGAACTATGCTAACGAAGCAATTCCCTTTGAACGGAGAGAGTTACTGTGTAAGCTTAGAGATGAAGCAAAAGTAAAACCCCCTATATCATTCCCCGACAACCTTGTCCCTGAAGATCCAACACTAAAAAAAGTGATGGATACAAATGGAAAAGCAAGGGATATTTACTTACCAAGAACATACACTGGTTTAGTAGAGTTCTTTTGGGCAAACCAAACTCCTGGAGATCTTGGTTTTTACCACGACCCTAGAGTTTGCTGGTCTCAGTTAGCAGGAGGTGGGCTGAATATCCATGAGATTGATGCGAATCACTTTGAGTTACTTGAAGAGCCTCATGTAAAAGTGCTCGCAGAAAAAATAAAACGCTGCCTTGAACAGATCAATCACTAATAACTTAGATGGTTAGTATATAGTTACATATCAATTGATAATTATAACTCCCGCATGCGCTTTAATACATTACCATGTGAACCAAAATAAAATTATGCAAGAAATCAAAATATCAGCTGACATTATTAAAAAAAGCGGCATCGCCTTTGGCACAAGTGGTGCTCGGGGTTTGGTAGAACAGTTTACCGACAAAACCTGCGCTGCCTTTGCAGTAGCGTTTTTATCACATTTGCAACAATCTGCCGCTGTTAAACGGGTGGCCATTGGCATGGACAGGCGTCCATCCAGCCCGGCCATGGCTGCCGCTTGTGCCGGCGCGGCCCAGGCCATGGGACTCGCGGTAGATTATTACGGCATTCTGCCTACTCCGGCTCTGGCCTGGCAGGCGATGCTGGATGGCGTGCCTGCCATTATGATCACCGGCAGCCATATTCCCTTTGATCGCAACGGCATCAAGTTTTACCGGCCAGACGGCGAAATTACCAAGGCCGATGAGCAGGCCATTGTGCAATCAACCGCTGAACTGCCTGCCTTTGAACCTGCACTTCCGGCTGAGTCTGCTAACGCCCGTGCAAACTATATGGCACGGAATCTCACGCTGTTCCCGGACGGGCTTCTTTCAGGCTGGCGCATTGGCGTATATGAACATTCCGCTGCCGGCCGGGATATTAACATTGAGGTGCTTACACAACTGGGTGCCGAGGTTGTCTCTTTGGGCCGTACCGATACCTTTGTTCCCATAGATACCGAAGCGGTTTCGGAAGAAGACAAGGCCCTGGGCAAAGCCTGGTCGCGCGAGCATAAGCTGGATGCCATTTTATCAACCGACGGTGATGGCGATCGCCCGCTGGTAGCGGATGAAAACGGCGAATGGCTGCGTGGTGATATTCTTGGCTTGCTGTGCGCGCGATTTCTTAATATTCAGGCGCTGGCTGTGCCAGTTAGCTGCAATACCGCCATTGAGGCCTCCGACAGCTTTAGTGAAGTGCTGCGCACCCGCATAGGCTCACCCTATGTGATTGAAGGCATGCAACAGTTGAGCCGCCGCCATAAACGAGTGGCCGGGTTTGAGGCCAATGGCGGCTTTTTAATGGGCGACCTGCCTACACGAGATGCGCTGCTGCCGGCCCTGGCATTGTTTGCCGCCGCACGGCAGCGCAACCTGCCCATTTCTGCTTTGCTGGCCGATTTGCCGTCGCGCTTTACCGCCAGTGACCGTATTAAAAACTTCCCTACCGAACAAAGCCGGGCTTTGCTGGCCAGCTGGCAGCAAAATACCGCCGGGCTTGAAGCCGCCCTGAACTTGCCCGCCCCGATTGCCAACATCAACACCACAGACGGCCTGCGCGCCACTCTGGAAAACGGCAGCATTGTGCACCTGCGCCCTTCCGGCAACGCGCCCGAGCTGCGCTGTTATGTGGAGGCCTCAGCCCCGGCTGCTGCAGAACAATTACTTACTCATTGCATGAAAGCGCTTGGCAGTTTATGACGCAAAAGTTTCGTATTATTTTGCATATAGGTACCGAAAAAACCGGTACCTCTACCCTTCAGCATTTATTTCATCAGCAACAGCATGCCCTGCTTAAGCAGGGCATTTTCTACTATGCCTCGCAAAACCGGGTGGAAGCCCGCGCCCTGGCTGCAGCCGCAATGGGAGACAAAGCTGCAGACGATTACCTGAGCAGTGAAGCAATACACACCCCAGAGCAAAGGCAGGCGTTCCGGCAGCAGGTAGCTGAGCATTTTTCGGCTGCCATGGCGGCCATGCCAACGCAGGTGCATACGGTTATTATCTCCAGCGAGCATTTTCATTCCCGCTTGCGCCGGCCCGAGCAACTTAAGTGGCTGCAAAACCTTATTGCCCCCTGGTGCCACTCTTTACAGATGGTAGTTTATTTGCGCCGGCAGGTTGACTTGGCAAGCTCTTATTATTCTACCGAGCTTAAAAACGGGGGAATACGCACACTGGAACAAACCGCCAGACAGGGTTGCAAACCCGCTAATCATTATTTTAACTATCAGGCTTTGCTTGCTTTGTGGGAGAGCATTTTCTCTGAGGCACTGATTACGCCACGGCTGTTTACAAAAACAGAGCTGGTTAACGGTGATATTGTTGCAGACTTTATGCACATTACCGGGCTGACCTGCCACTTCTCTGACGCATCTCGCACCTTTCGCTACAATGAATCTCTCACGCCATTTGGTCAGCACTTGTTGTTAGCGCTTAATCAAATGGCCAGAAAAAATGTAAATGGTGAAGTTCAGGATATTTCTTCACTTAAGTCGCAACTCAACAAAGCGTTTGCCGGCACGGGTGAACGCCTGCCACTCACACTTGCTCACGCTCTGCAGAAGGCGTTTTATGAAAGCAATCAGGCAGTGTGTGCACGCTGGTTTAGTGACAGACAAGCACTGTTTGATGAACCAGAAGATAAACCTGCTGTAGCAACATTCAGGCTTAACAAGCAACAGGCACAGCTTGCTAAAACAGTGCTTGGGCTGGTTGCAGATGCATCAGCAGGGTTGCCCCAACTTAACCCGTATGCAGATAAACTGCGTGATATGGCTGTTGTTTGTGAAAGCACTGATCTGGAGCTTGCAACGCTGTTAATGGAGTCGGCCTGGCTGATAAGGCCTCAAGGCCCGGTTATTAACAGAAAACTGGGTGAATACAGCATACAGCGCACTCAGCTTGGTAACCGCCTGAAAAAGTGGTTAATGCGAATAAAAGAACAATAAAGCATGCTTTTTACACAGCACACAGGCTGGCACTTGCTCCGCTGCCAGTCAGGCAGCGAGCACACCACCTTTACAGAGCTTGTTGGCAGCACCACTAATGTGCCGGTGGCACAACTGCGTTTAATAGCCGGCCGAAAAATACAGTATGTTTTGTATTTATCAGCAGGAACTTACAGCTTACAGCCTGCCTCGAACAAAAACATAAATGCTGAGCTTGAACCCATATCAACAGCAGATGCTCTGCACAGATTATGGCGCAGGGTGCGCAACTTGCTACCCGGCTGGCGACAGATATCACTTCCCCGTTTTCTGTTCCGGGTGAGTGCTTACTGCTTTCACAATAAAACATCTTTTACTAATTCGCTGTTGCACCTCTACAACACAACATGGGAATATCTTCCTCTCTGTGGCAATAGCTATCATTACTGGATTAACAAAGCTGAAGATAAAATTTACAACAGAGCAACTGAACAAAATGGCAGCATCAACTTTCTAATCAGCATCACTGGCAACAGCGAGCTGGAAAAGTTAAAAAAAACATTAAAAAGCATTACACAGCTAAAGTGTAGGAGTTGGCATTGCTATATAGCTTGCCATTCCAGCACTTACCATGAGCTGACCAAAATAACATCTTCTTTTTCAGCCAGCACCACTTTACTTCCTTCAGAGTTCAAAACCACTTCTCAGCTTTTAAATTCAGCCTTAAGCTTTATACCAAAAGAAAGCTGGTTATTACCTCTATTGCCCGGGTGCCAGTTAAATCCTGCAGCCATCAACTGTTTGTTAGCTGCCACAGATAATAACCCTGAGCTTATGGGATTATTACTGGATGAAGACGAGCTTTCTGATGAAGGCACAAGAGCCAACCCCACTTTTAAATGCAAACCGGATATTTACTCACTGCTTTCTGGTGTAAAACCGGGGTATGCTGTTTTATTTAAAACGAAGTGGCTGCTAAACCAGCCAAGCGACGATAACAATGCATCATTGCAAGACTGGATCTACAAAAAATTTCTGCAACTGGTTCAGCAGCATTCGCCGGAGGCCATAAAACACTTGCCCGTAGTGGCGCTTCACACAGTTCCGGAGCTTTGTGCACATAAACCTGTTCGCCATACCGCTGAGCAGTGCCTGGCAGCTGAGCAGCAAAAGCCTGAAGTCATGGAGCAGGCCTCAGGCTTGTTGCGCTTGCAGTGGCCGTTGCCAGAGCCTGCACCGCTGGTTTCTGTACTTATTCCTACTAAAGACAGGCTGGACATTTTAAAACCATGTTTAGATACATTACTGTCTGTTACTGAATACCCTGACTTTGAAGTGCTTATTCTGGACAACCAGACCACCTGCCCTGAAGCGCTTGCTTTTATGAAGGTATTATCTGAACAAGACGCGCGTGTGCATGTTCTGCCCTGGAATTATCCTTTTAACTTTGCTGCTATTAACAATTTTGGTGCAAAACATGCCAAAGGCAGCGTGCTGGCACTGGTAAACAATGACATTGAGCCTATTTCACCCCACTGGCTGCAAGAGATGGTCAGTCTTGCTTGCTTGCCGGATACCGGCTGTGTTGGTGCCAAGCTTTATTACCCCAATGGGGCTATTCAGCATGCAGGCGTAGTGCTGGGGCTGGGAGGGGTAGCAGGTCACTCAGACAGGTTCAGCCCTGGTAACGCTGCAGGCTATTTACAGCGCTTGCAGCATGTGCGTGAAGTATCGGCTGTGACTGCCGCCTGCCTGGTGGTAAAAAAAGAGCTGTTTGAACGAGTGGGCGGCATGAACGAAGAGCACCTTGCTGTGAATTACAATGATATTGACTTTTGCCTTAAAGTTAATGCGTTAGGCTATAAAAACCTCTGGACGCCTCACGCAGAGCTGGTTCATCACGAGTCGGTTTCTCGCGGTCCTGCCACCAGCAAAGCGCATATAAAGCGCGCAAGACAAGAAGCTGACTATATGTATAAAACCTGGGGTAACCGGCTGTGCGCAGATCCTTTTTACAGCCCCAACTTCTCACTGATTCATGAAGAAGTATCACTGCGAGCAGTGGAATAATGCGCTGGTTACTGGTTCAGCAGGGTGCCAACCCTTCAGCTGATTTTTTTTTGCGGCCTTATCTGCGCAATATGAATGCAGCGGTAACAGAGACTCATCTGCATAACTCCCCTCCCTTGAGCGCGCCTTTTGAGGGAGTGATTTTTGTACGTTATTTAACACCAGACTGGTGCAAGTGGGTTGAACAGCACCGCTCGCACATTGGCCGGCTGGTGTTTTTTATGGATGACGATCTGTTTGACCTGCGTGCTCACACAGGTTTGCCGCTGCGCTATCGCTATAAGCTATGGAAAATGGCGTTACGCTATAAGGGCTGGCTGCAGCGCATGCAGGCAGAACTATGGGTGTCTACGCCCTGGCTGGCAGAGAAATATGCCAGCTGGTCTCCTGTGGTGTTGCAACCACAATCACCTTATGTGCGTTCAACACCACAAAAAACGCTGTTTTATCATGGTTCTGCATCACACGGAGCTGAGTTTGAGTGGCTGTATCCGGTGTTTGAACAGGTGCTGGAACAGGATGCCAGCCTTAGCGTGGAGTTAATTGGCAGCCAGGCAGTTCGCAAACAGTTTGCCGGCCTGCCCCGGGTGCATGTGTTGCACCCCATGAGCTGGCCGGCTTACCAGGCCTTGCTGGCCCGCCCGGGCCGCACCATTGGCCTGGCACCACTGCTGGACAGCCGCTTTAATGCAGCCCGGGCTCCCACCAAGTTTTTTGACATTACCCAGGCTGGCGCCACAGGCATTTATGCGGATCATCCTGTTTACCGTTCTCTGGTGCGCCATGAACACAACGGCTTGCTGCTGCCCATGGAGCAGCAAAACTGGGTGGAGGCGATTTTGCGGTTAAGTGCCAATGCGACAGCCCGGCAGGCGATGTGGGAAAATGCACAATTCACAAGTGCCGTCCCGGCCACCCAATTCCCTGAACAAAAGTGAGGGCCAAAATGGGCCCCGTCGACGGCAATTATCAATTCAAATAATCTGAGCACAACAATTACATGCGAAAAATCATGGTCACCGGTGGCGCCGGATTTATCGGCTCTGCCGTTATACGCCACATTATTCACCACACACAAGATCGGGTGGTGAACGTCGACAAGCTGACCTATGCCGGTAACCTGGCATCCCTGGCCGAGGTTGCCAACTCCGCACGCTATCACTTTGCGCACCTCGACATTTGCGATCGCGCCGGGCTGGATACGCTATTCGCCGAACACAAACCCGATGCCGTACTTCACCTGGCGGCAGAGAGCCACGTTGACCGTTCCATTTCAGGCCCGGCGGAGTTCATCAACACCAACATAGTGGGTACTTACACCCTACTGGAAGCAAGCCGTCATTACTGGAACGAATTAAACGAGCAGGACAAGGCCGCGTTTCGCTTTCACCATGTTTCCACCGATGAGGTTTACGGCGATCTGCCCCACCCGGCCGACGCCCCCCTCGCAACCGAACTGCCCCTCTTTACCGAGCACACCGCTTATGCGTCCAGCAGCCCTTATTCGGCCAGCAAGGCGGGCTCGGACCATCTGGTACGGGCCTGGCACCGCACCTATGGTTTGCCGGTCTTGCTCACCAATTGCTCCAATAACTACGGGCTCTGCCAGTTTCCGGAAAAGTTGATTCCGCTGGTGATGCTCAACGCGCTCGCAGGCAAGCCGCTGCCTGTTTACGGCCAGGGTGATCAAATCCGTGACTGGCTGTATGTGGAAGATCACGCCCGGGCCCTGTATACGGTGCTCACGCAGGGCGCAGTGGGTGGCACCTGGAACATTGGCGGCCACAACGAAAAGACCAATCTGGAGGTGGTTCACACCATCTGTGAACTGCTGGAAGAGCTGGCGCCCCCCTCTGCTCATTCCCATAAAGGCGGGAATCCATCGAGCCATGTGCAAGGCTACAAGAGCCTCATCACCCACGTCACGGACAGGCCCGGCCACGACCGCCGCTATGCCATTGATGCCGGAAAAATTGAGCGGGAGCTGGGTTGGCGCCCTCAGGAAAGCTTTGAATCGGGCATGCGCAAAACCGTGCAGTGGTACCTGGCCAACAAAGAGTGGGTCGAGCAAGTAAAGAATGGCTCTTACCGGGAGTGGCTGGATCAACACTACGGTGAGACCCGCTCATGAAGATTCTGCTGCTGGGAAAAAACGGACAGGTCGGCTGGGAACTGCAAAGGGCTCTGGCCCCCCTGGGCGAGGTCATCGCCCTGGATCGTCACTCACAAGAATACTGTGGCGATCTGAGCAATCTGCCGGGACTGGTGCATACCCTTCACACCCTCAAGCCGAATGTCATCGTCAACGCGGCGGCCTACACGGCGGTGGATCAGGCCGAAACCGAACACGCTCAGGCTACGCTCATCAACGCTGAGGCCGTGGCCCTGCTGGCGAAGGAAGCCTGCGCCCTGGGTGCCTGGCTGGTGCATTATTCCACCGACTATGTCTTCAACGGGGCCGGTTCAACGCCCTGGCGTGAAGAAGACACACCGGCTCCGCTCAATCATTACGGTGCCAGCAAACTGGCCGGTGAGCGAGCCGTTATATGGCATTGCTCCCGTTATCTGCTGTTTCGCACCAGTTGGGTCTACGGCGCACGCGGCAGCAATTTCGCCAGAACCATGCTGCGCCTGGGTAAAGCACGCAGCACACTGGGCGTTATCCACGATCAGGTGGGGTCTCCCACCGGGGCCGCCCTCATTGCCGATGTCACCGCTCATGCACTGCATAAAGCCATGCAGCAACCGGAGCTGGCCGGTCTGTATCACCTGGCCGCCGCTGGCTCAGCCAGTTGGTACGACTATGCAAGCCTGGTATTTGAGCAAGCTCGTAAAGCTGGCATACCTCTTGCCTTAACTTCACTGGAAGCCATTCCATCCAGTGCATGGCAAGCCGCGGCCAAAAGACCGCTTAATTCCCGACTCGATTGCCGACGACTGGAAGCCGTATTTGAGCTCAGTTTGCCGCCCTGGCAACAAGGCCTGCAGCACACGCTTACCGTAATTTTTGGAGCCACTCATTGAACAAGCGTAAAGGCATGATTCTGGCCGGGGGTTCGGGCACCCGGCTTTATCCGGTTACCATGGCGGTAAGCAAACAACTGCTGCCGGTATACGACAAACCGATGATCTATTATCCGCTGTGCACCCTGATGCTGGCGGGGATCCGAGATATTCTGATCATCAGCACCCCGCAAGATACCCCCCGTTTTGAACAGTTGCTGGGTGATGGCAGCCAATGGGGGATTAACTTGAGTTATGCGGTGCAGCCCAGCCCCGACGGGCTGGCTCAAGCCTTTCTTATTGGTGCCGATTTTATTGGCGAAGACCCCTGTGCTCTTGTGCTTGGCGACAATATCTTTTTTGGCCATAACCTGCAGCAGGAGCTGGTGCAAACCAGCAACCAGACCCAGGGTGCCACCGTGTTCGCTTATCATGTGCAAGATCCGGAGCGCTATGGCGTGGTGGAGTTTAATGAGCACGGCCATGCTCTTTCACTGGAAGAAAAGCCCGCTCATCCCAAAAGTAACTACGCCGTTACTGGCCTGTATTTTTACGATAACAAGGTTATAGACATTGCCCGGGAGCTGACACCCTCAGCCCGCGGGGAGCTGGAGATCACCGACGTGAACCGGCATTACCTGGAGCAGGGCAAGCTGTCGGTAACGGTAATGGGCCGGGGTTATGCCTGGCTGGACACCGGCACTCACGACAGCCTGATGGAAGCCGGCAGCTTTATTCAGACCATTGAGCACCGTCAGGGCCTGAAAGTGGCCTGCCCGGAAGAAATTGCATATCGCAAGGGATTTATTGATGCCGTGCAGGTTGCCCGTTTGGCCGAGGCGCTGGCCAAAACCACCTATGGCCAGTATTTGCTGCGCCTGACTCAGCCCGGGTTCAGAGCCTGATGAACATTATTCACACCACCATTCCCGATCTTTACGTTATCGAGCCCACCGTATTTGGCGACGAGCGGGGCTTTTTCTTTGAGAGCTTTAACCAACGGCGGTTTGAGCAGGCCATTAAACGCCAGGTCTCCTTTGTGCAGGACAATCACTCCCGCTCTGCTCAGGGGGTGCTGCGTGGCCTGCATTACCAGGTAGCCCAGCAACAAGGCAAGCTGGTGCGTTGTACGCTGGGAGAGGTGTTTGATGTGGCGGTAGACCTGCGCCCGGATTCAAATACTTTCGGGCAATGGGAAGGCATGCTGCTCTCGGCCGAAAACAAGCGCCAGGTATGGATTCCGGAAGGCTTCGCCCACGGCTTTGTGGTGCTCTCAGAAGTGGCCGAGTTTTTATATAAAACCACAGACTATTATGCCCCCGAGCATGAACGAGCCATTCGCTGGGACGACCCCACCCTGGCCATAGACTGGCCACTACCCTGTTCACCGGTACTTTCGGCTAAAGACAAACAAGCGCCGCTGTTTGCCGATGTGGAATTACCTACGACTCTTACCCCCGATTAAAACGGAAACACCATGGGCACCAGCGTGATCACCCCGGCGGAGTAGACAAGGCTGACGGGCAGGCCGGTTTTAATAAAGTCGGTCATTCGGTAACGTCCGGGGGAATACACCATCAGGTGGGTTTGGTATCCAAAAGGCACCAGAAAACAAGCGCTGGCACCAAACGCCACGGCCATAATAAAGGGCATGGGTTCGGCGCCAAAGGCATAAGCGGTAGAAAGCCCCACCGGAAAGGCCAGCGCCGCTGCCGCATTGTTGGTTACGGTTTCGGTGAGCAGCAATGTCATGACATAGACCCCCACAAAGGCGCCGAACACGCCGTAACCACCAAACAGGGATCGCATGCCATTGGCCAGTAACTGTGCCGCTCCCGAGCTGTCCATGGCCTTGGCCACGGTGAGCGCCGAGCCAATAATAATGACCAACTCAAACGGAAAGCGCCGCCGCAGCTCCGAAAGCGTAAGAATGCGGCTTAGTAACAAGGCTGCCAACAGCAGCAGCAAGCCGTTTAGCAGTGGCAACACATTAAAGGCTGCCAGCGCCACTACGGCACCAAAGCCGGCAAAGGCCAGCATGCTCTGGCGATGGCTGAGCTTGGGTCGTTGCCAGTTTCCCAGCACATGAAAATTGCGATCAATGTTGCGGTGCTGGGTAAAGTCGTGCCCCACCGCCAGCAAAAGGCTGTCGCCTACCCTGAGTGGAATTTTACCCAACTGGCCGGTTAACCGTTTGTTGCCCCGCCTTATTCCCACGACTCCGGCATTGAACATGGTGCGAAAGTCCACCTCTTGCAGGGTTCGCTTGGCCAGCTCCGACTCGTTGGAAACCACCACTTCCACCAGGTTGGAGGCAAGTAACTGGTCTGCGCCGTTGCCAAATAGCTCCAGCCCGCTGAAGGGCTGCAGCGCCTGCACCTTTTCTATTTCACCGGTAAATACCAAGACATCGTTCGCTTCCAGCACTTCATCGGGCGACACCGGGCTAATAAGCCGGTCGTTACGCACAATTTCCAGCAAAAACAATCCATCCAGGCTGCGCAGACGGTTTTGCTCTATGCTGCGACCAATCAGTGCCGCACCGGGCTGCACTCTTGCTTCCAAAAAATAAGTCTGCGCATGCTCGTTATGTTGCTGATCATGCCTCGGCAACCACCTGCGGCTTGCCAGCACAACCAGCAAACACAGCAGGGCCACCGGTACCCCCACAGCGGCAAATTCGAACATGCCCAGCGCCGGCAGCCCGGCACTCACCACAAATGAATTCACTACCAGGTTGGTGGAGGTGCCAATCAGGGTGGTGACTCCCCCCAGCACAGAGGCAAACGACAGTGGAATAAGCAGGCGGGATGCCGGAATATGACGCTGCCGAGACACCACACTCAACAAGGTACCCACCACAGCGGTGTTGTTAAGAAAAGCAGAAAGCGTTGCCGTCACCCCCATCAGCCGCAGGCTGGCCCGGTTTTCGCTGCCTGTGAGCAGTGCACCGGCAAACCGTTCCAGTAAAGGAGAGCGTTCCAGCGCCAATGACACCAGCATTAACACCAGCAGGGTGATCAAGGCCGGATTGGTAAAACTGCTCAGCCATTGTTGCTCGCTCACTACCCCCAGCACCAAATAGCCGGTGGCCCAACCGCCAAACAGCGCGGCCGGCGCAAAACGCCCCTGCACCAGCAGCACCAGCAACGTCCCTACCGATGCCAACACCCACCAGGCCATCATTATTTTTGTTCCTTTTTACGCATGCTTTTATTCTACTTTGATGTTTAATACACTGTCATCCGAAACTAAAGCAAATAACCGGCAACATGGCCAAACCCCTTGCGGTAACTGAACTTGAACAAAAAGAGCAGTATTAAAGATTTATCGCCAGCAAAGCTAAATCAACGCCGAAAACAGGCGGTGGAACTGCGGCTTGGCGGTGCCACCCTGGCTCAGGTTTCTGCCACTACCGGGCTAAGTAACCCCACCATTATTGCGGCCTGCAAGGCCTTTGCGGCCGGTGGCTGGGATGCCATCAATGTGAAACCCAGAGGCCGGCAAACGGGTGACGGTCGCGCCTTGTCTTCCGAGCAGGAGCAGGTGTTGCTGCAACGCCTGCAATCTCCGCCGCCGGGCAATGGCCTGTGGCATACTCAGCCGATTTTGCAATGGGTAGCCAGCGAGCTGGGTGTGCCATTAACCGAGCGTTCTCTGCAGCGTTTTCTGGTGCGCTGGCAACTACAGGCAGAGCCGGTGCATGCTGTTTTTTCACGTTCAGCCCACCCCGTGAATCCGCAGTGGCTTAAACATGCTTTTCCCCTTGTTGAGCAGCGTGCCAGGCATATGGGTGCACGGGTGCTCTGGGGCGGCCTTAAAACAACAGGCACGCATTCGCTGTTGTACGCGCACACGCCCAGAGGGCGGCAACTGTGGCTTGCCGTGCCCTACCCGGCCACGGCCGAGCATTTTATTGCGTTTTTTGAGCGTCTTCTCTTTGAAGAGCAACAACTCTGCCTGGTGCTCACTGGCTGCGATATTTCACGCGTTACCAAAATTCAGCATTGGCTGAACGAACACTCAAGCATCTGTGTTTTTCACCCTGCGTCATATTCATCTTCGCCGGTTGCAACAGCAGCGCCACGGGAGCCCGCCCGGCGCCCGCAGTCTTCTGCAATTTCAGCTACGGCAACCTTCGTAACCAAGAGGAACTCCATGAACTTAACCCACCTGCAACGGCTGGAAGCCGAAAGTATTCACATCATGCGGGAAGTGGTGGCCGAGGCCGACAACCCGGTCATGCTCTATTCCATTGGCAAGGACAGCGCCGTCATGCTGCACCTGGCGATGAAGGCGTTCTACCCCTCGGTGCCGCCCTTTCCGCTGCTGCATGTGGACACCCGCTGGAAGTTCCGCGAAATGTACGAGTTCCGCGACCACATGGCCAAGAAGCTCGGCATGGAGCTGCTGGTGCACGTCAACCCGGAAGCCATCGAGAAGGACATCAACCCCTTCACCCACGGCTCCGCCATTCATACCGACATCACCAAGACCGAGGGCCTGAAGCAGGCGCTGGACAAGTACGGTTTCGACGCCGCCTTTGGCGGTGCCCGCCGCGACGAGGAAAAGTCCCGGGCCAAGGAGCGCATTTTCTCCTTCCGCACCGCCCAGCACCGCTGGGACCCGAAAAACCAGCGTCCCGAGCTGTGGAAGCAGTACAACGCCCGCAAGCACAAGGGCGAGTCTATTCGCGTGTTCCCGCTGTCCAACTGGACCGAGCTCGACATCTGGCAATACATTCACCTCGAGAACATTCCCATCGTGCCCCTGTACTACGCGGCCCAGCGCCCGGTGGTGGAGCGCGACGGCACCCTGATCATGGTGGATGACGAGCGCATGCCGCTGAAAGACGGCGAAGTGCCGATGATGAAGCACGTGCGTTTCCGTACCCTCGGCTGCTACCCGCTCACCGGTGCCGTGGAGTCGGAGGCCGATACCCTGCCCGCCATTATTCAGGAGATGCTGCTGACCAAGACCTCGGAGCGTCAGGGCCGCATGATCGACCACGACTCCGCCGCATCCATGGAAAAGAAAAAACAGGAAGGTTATTTCTGAGGCGCGCAGCGCCTCGGAAATAACCAGCTGTAAGCTATAAGCTTTATGCTGTAAGACAAATAAAGTCACAGCGCAGCTGATGGTTTATGGCTTCCAGAGAGGGCGTGATGAATTTTGAGAAATTGCAGGTGTGGAAGAAGTCGGCGAGGTTATCGGCTGACTTGTATAAGGCGCTGAGAGAACTACGGGATTTTGGTTTTCGCGATCAAATTACCCGTTCGGGCCTGTCCATACCCAGCAATATTGCCGAAGGCATGTCACGCTTCTCCAACAAGGACAAACGCCACTTTTTGGTGATCGCCAGGGGCTCATGTGCCGAGCTGCGCACTCAGGTCTATATCGGCATCGAAATTGGCTATATCAACGAGCAACAGGGTCGGCATTGGTTGCAGGAAACCCGTGATATTTCAGCCATGCTGCACGGGCTTATTACCACCCTGAATGACGAACAAAACGCCGCAAGCTGACGCTTTGACATACAGCATACAGCTTACGGCATATAGCTCTGAAGGATACGCAAGATGCACCAGTCATCTCTGATAGAAAGCAATATCAACGAATACCTCAAGCAGCACGAAAGCAAGAGTCTGCTGCGCTTTATCACCTGCGGCAGCGTGGACGACGGCAAGAGCACCCTGATCGGCCGCCTGCTGTTCGAATCCAAAATGCTGTTTGAAGATCAGCTCGCCGCCATGGAAGCGGACTCCAAGAAATACGGCACCCAGGGGGAAGAGATCGACTTCGCCCTGCTGGTGGACGGCCTCGCCGCCGAGCGGGAGCAGGGCATCACCATCGACGTGGCCTACCGCTTCTTCTCCACCGACAAGCGCAAGTTCATCGTGGCCGACACCCCCGGGCACGAGCAGTACACCCGCAACATGGTGACCGGCGCTTCCACCGCCGATGCCGCCATTCTGATGGTGGACGCGCGCAAGGGCATCCTCACCCAGACCCGCCGCCACAGCTACCTGATGTCGCTGCTGGGTATTCGCCAGGTGGTGGTGGCCATCAACAAGATGGACCTGGTGGATTACGCGGAAGACACCTTCAACCGCATTCGGGAAGACTACGCCCAGTTCGCCGAGCAGCTCGATCTTGAAAACATCACCTACATTCCGATGTCAGCGTTCAAGGGCGACAACATCGTCGAGCCCAGCCCGAACATGCCCTGGTACCACGGCACCACCCTGATGGGCTACCTGGAAACCGTGGAAGTGGACGACACCCGCATGCAGCGCGCGCCCTTCCGCCTGCCGGTGCAGTGGGTCAACCGCCCCAACCTGGACTTTCGCGGCTTCGCCGGCACCATCGCCAGCGGCGTGGTCAAGCCCGGTGATCGCATTCGGGTACTGCCCTCGGGCAAGGAAAGCACCGTGGACCGCATCGTGGTGCACGGCGGCGATCTGGCACAGGCCGTGGCCGGCCAGTCGGTGACCCTGACCCTGGCGGACGAGATCGACATCTCCCGCGGCGACATTATCTCCGCCGCCGACGCGCCGGTGGAAACCGCCGATCAGTTCGAGACCACCCTGGTGTGGATGCACGAAGACGCCCTGCTGCCCGGCCGCCCCTACCTGCTGAAGATCGGCACCAAGACGGTGACCGCCACCGTCACCGACATCAAGTACCAGGTCAACGTCAACACCCTGGAGCACGTGGCCGCCAAGAAGCTGGACTTGAATGGCATCGCGGTGTGTAACCTCAGCCTGGACCGGGCCATCGCCTTTGATGACTACCAGAGCAACAAGGACACCGGCGGCTTCATTCTGATCGACCGCCTGTCCAACAACACGGTCGCCGCCGGCATGCTGCACTTCGCCCTGCGCCGCAGCCAGAACATTCACATGCAACACGTGGATGTCAACAAGGAAGCCCGTGCCCTCACCAAAGGCCAGAAGCCGGCGGTGCTGTGGTTCACTGGCCTGTCCGGTGCCGGCAAGTCCACCATCGCCAACCTGGTGGAGAAGAAGCTGCACGCTCAAGGGAACCACACCTACCTGCTGGACGGTGACAACGTGCGCCACGGCCTGAATAAAGACCTGGGCTTTACCGATGCCGACCGGGTGGAAAACATTCGCCGGGTGGCAGAAGTGTCCAAGCTGATGGTGGACGCCGGCCTGATTGTGCTTACCGCCTTTATCTCGCCGTTTCGCGCCGAGCGCCGCCTGGCCCGGGAACTGCTGGCCGAGGGGGAGTTCATTGAAGTGCACGTGGACACCCCGCTCAACGTGGCGGAAGAGCGCGACGTGAAAGGCCTGTACAAGAAGGCCCGCCGCGGCGAGCTGAAGAACTTCACCGGCATTGACTCCGCCTATGAGCAGCCGGAAAGCCCGGAACTGCGCCTCGACACCACGGCACTCAGTGCCGACGAAGCGGCGGATCTGGTTATTGAGCTGCTGAAAGAGCGGGGAATAATCGGCTAACAACAGCTAACTGCTTTAACCCCCTCCCAACCTCCCCCTTAAAAAGGGGGAGGAGCAAACCAATTCCCTCCCCTTGCCAAGCGGGAGGAGCAAACCAGCTCCCTCCCCTTACCAAGGGGAGGGTTAGGGTGGGGTTATTTGGACACCAACACATTCACAGGAAACAGAATGATCATTACTCAGGAATTGCTTAACCAGGTAGATTCTCTGGCTCGAAAGGCCGGCGCCGCCATCATGGAAATTTATGGCCGCGACTTTTCCATCGAGCAGAAAGAAGACAAGTCACCGCTGACCGAAGCTGATGCCGCCGCGCACCAGATCATCGCCGACGGCCTGGCCAAGCTGGAGCTCAAGGCCCCCATTCTGTCGGAAGAGGACACCGCCGGTTTCGCCGGTACCGATGAGCATGGCCGTTACTGGCTGGTGGATCCGCTGGACGGCACCAAGGAATTCATCAAGCGCAACGGCGAATTCACCGTGAACATTGCACTGGTGGAGCACGGCAAGCCAGTGCTGGGCGTGGTATACGCACCTGCGCTGGATGTGGGCTATACCGCTGCTCAGGGTATTGGCGCTTTCAAAACCGAAGGCCAAAACACCCCAATGGCAATTCAGGTAGCGGCCTATCAGGCTGGTACTCCTTGGCGGGTAGTTGGCAGTCGTTCTCACGCCGGCGATTCCCTGCTACAGCTATTGGAAAAACTGGGTGAGAATGAGTTAGTGGCCATGGGTAGCTCGCTCAAGCTGTGTCTGGTGGCCGAAGGCGCCGCCGACGTATACCCGCGCCTCGGCCCTACCTCGCTTTGGGACACGGGTGCCGCTCAGTGTGTTGTGGAGCAAGCCGGCGGCACCGTGGTGCAGCTGAACGGCGAACCGCTGAGTTACACCAACACTCAAGAAGTACTTAACCCCTTCTTCCTGGTGCTGGGTAAGAGCGACGTAAACTGGCCGGCACTGTTTGCCTGAGTCACCCTCTCGGGAACCATTAATTATAAGTGAAAATACCCTCTCCCGGCCTTCACCCTTAAAAAAGGGGAGGTGCAAAATAGTTCCCTCCCCTTGCCAAGGGGAGGGTTAGGGTGGGGTTAAAACCTGCCTATTTCCCTTTAACTTCTTTAAATTCCGCCCATTATGCTTCTAACCACCTCTTACGGCATCTGGCGTCAGCGCCGAGTGCTAAATGCCTTGCTGGCCCCTCACTACCTTGGGCTTATGCCTGGCAACAACGCCACTGCCGTGGTGGGCTGGGGCATGAAACCCAACACCGAGCGGGCCCGCCGGCTGGCAGCGAGAAAAGACCTGCCCTTCTGGCAGTTGGAGGATGGCTTTGTGGGCTATATTGGCCACCCCGCCACAAGGGCCACCCGGCTGTCGCTGATTGTGGACGAGGTGGGTGTGTATTACGACGCCACCCGCCCCAGCCGCCTGGAGCAGTTGCTGCAAAACATCGACTGGTGGAATGATGACTGGCAGCAGCGGGCCGATGCTCTGCGTCGCATTCTGGTTGACCAGGGCATTACCAAATACAACTGCTACTCCGGCAATGTGTTGCCGGCAGCCATCGCGGCCAGGCTGGATAACACTCGCCCCCGGGTGCTGGTGATTGACCAGACTAAAGGCGATCAGTCGGTGCGGCTGGGGCTGGCAAGCGAGGCGTCGTTTACCAATATGCTGGCTGCCGCCAAGGCCGAGAACCCGGACGCCCAGATTATTGTGCGCACCCACCCCGATGTGCTGTTGGGCAAAAAGCAGGGGTATTTAACCGATGTGGCCGGTAGCGATGTGTTGCTACTGGCCGACAGCGTGAACCCCTTTGCGCTGATGGCCGAGATGGACAAAGTGTATACCGTTACTTCCCAGTTGGGCTTTGAAGCCCTGCTGGCCGGTAAGCCGGTGGTGTGTTTTGGCGCGCCCTTTTATGCGGGCTGGGGCGTAACCGACGATCGCCTTGCCGTGCTGCGCCGGGGTGAACAACGCACGGTGCCACAACTGCTGGCGGCGGCCTATTTACGTTATTGCCGTTATCTTGACCCGGTAACCGGTGAGCGTTGCGAACTGGAAGATCTGCTGGATTTGATCCTGGCGCAGCGCTCACCGGTGCCGCCGGTGGATACCCTGTATGCGGTGGGCTTTTCGTTATGGCGCCGTCGCTTTGCGCCCCGTTTTTTGCGCCGTTATGCAAAGAAAGTGATATTTGTTGACCGTATGCCGGACGCCATGGATTCCCGCCTGCGCGGGAATGACACTTCCCCTTCCCGGGCCGTGCTGGTATGGGGCCGCAAATTTGAATCGCAACTGGCCGGTTGTTCACTACCGGTGTGGCGAATGGAAGACGGCTTTTTGCGATCTGTGGGGCTGGGTTCGGATCTGCGCCGCCCAGGCTCGCTGGTAATTGACCCCTTGGGCATGTATTACGATCCGCGCACCCCCAGTGCCATTGAGCATTATTTAAAACATCATGACTTTTCCGCTCTGGAGCTGGAGCTGGGTGAGCAGCTGTTAACGCATTTTCGCGAGCAGGCACTGACCAAATACAATGTGGGTGTTCGCCGCCAACTGGATTGGCGGGCACAGGCCAGCCATCGTCCGGTCATTCTGGTGCCTGGCCAGGTAGATGACGATGCCTCGGTGCAACTGGGCAGCCCCTTTGTGGCGGGCAATGCCGCCCTGCTGCAGGCGGTACGGGCAGCTCACCCCAATGCTTTTATCGTGTTTAAACCCCATCCGGATGTAGTAAGTGGCAACCGCAAAGGACAGGTGCCGGAAAAGGTGCTGAAAGCTTGTGTAGACCTGGTGGAAACCGAGGCCGGCATTGTGGATTGTTTGGATGAGTGCGATGCGGTGCATACGCTAACGTCACTGACAGGGCTGGAAGCGTTAATTCGTGGTAAGCCGGTCACGGTATGGGGCCAGCCGTTTTATGCCGGTTGGGGGCTGACCACAAATGTTCACCCGGTAACGCGCCGGGCTCGAACTCTACCCTTGGCCGCGCTGGTGTATGCCACCTATGCCTGGTACCCCACCTATGTGGATTATGACTCCGGCCTGTGCAGCACGCCGCTACGCATGGCGCGCCAGCTGGCTCAAGAGCGGAAAGCATACCGGGAGCCCAAACACCCTGCCCTGCAGTTGGTTTATCGCCGTTGGCGCAAACTGAAGTATTTATGGGAAGCGTTGGTTCCAAATCGCACAGGTTGGCGATGAACGCCACACATTCACCACCTTGTCGCCTTCTGCGGAATAGATTCCGGGTCAAACCCGGAATGACAAGGGTGGGGTTGTAGGCCCCGGTTTATCCGGGGCTAATACGGTCGCATGGGGCATGATTTGCCCCAACAAATGGGCCCTACAGACCCAGATGCCGCGCATGAAAGCGCAAATGCTCTTCTATAAAGCTGGCGATAAAGTAGTAGCTGTGGTCGTAACCGGGCTGCAGGCGCAGCTCCAGCTTGGCGCCACTCGCTTCGGCGGCGGCCTTGAGCGCCTGAGGTTTCAGTTGCTCAGCCAGGAAGTTGTCGGCCTCTCCCTGATCCACCAGCATCGGCAGTGAACAGCCTTTTTGCTTCAGCAGCAGGCTGGCGTCGTACTCGGCCCAGGCGGCTTTATCATCACCCAGGTAGGCGCCCAGCGCTTTGTGGCCCCAGGGGCAGTCGCTCGGGTTGGAGATGGGCGCAAAGGCCGACACCGACACAAACCGCTCGGGGTTGCGCAGCGCCAGCACCAGAGCACCGTGGCCCCCCATGGAATGACCGCTGATGGCGCGCCGGCCGCTGAGCGGCAGCTCGCGTTCCACCAGTGCCGGCAACTCGCTCAGCACGTAGTCGTACATGCGGTAGTGCTTGTTCCAGGGCGCTTTGGTGGCGTTAACGTAAAAGCCCGCCCCCAGGCCCAGATCGTAGGCGCCTTCAGGGTCGTCGGCCACACCGTCGCCCCGGGGGCTGGTGTCGGGAATGACGAGCGCCAGCCCCAGTTCGGCGGCCACCCGCTGGGCGCCGGCCTTGGCGGAAAAGTTCTCGTCGGTGCAGGTCAGGCCCGACAGCCAGTACAGCGCCGGCACCGGACCTTGCTCGGCCTGGGGCGGCAGAAACACGGAAAACTGCATGGTGCAGTTAAGGGTACTGGAGTCGTGCTGATAGCGGATTTGGCGACCGCCAAAGCATTTTTGTTCTTGTAGCAGTTTCATAGCTTCCCCTTCGGGTAGCTGTAAGCTGTCGGCTTTAAGCTGTAAGACAAACACCGAAGGCTGAAGGCACAGCATGGTGCCTGCAGCATCACTAGCCGCCTGTTACATGGACTCCGGCCTGCGCCGGAGTGACACGGGTTTACAGGCGGCTTCGGGCTGCTTACAGCTGATAGCTTAAAGCTTAAAGCTGTTTATTTGTCGTACAGGATCACCGAGCGGATGGACTTGCCTTCGTGCATCAGGTCAAAGGCGTGGTTGATGTCGTCCAGGCCCATGGTGTGGGTGATAAAGGTGTCCAGCTCGAACTCGCCGTTCAGGTACTGCTCCACGATGCCGGGCAGCTGGGAGCGTCCCTTCACGCCGCCAAAGGCGGAGCCTTTCCACACCCGGCCGGTCACCAGCTGGAACGGACGGGTGGAGATCTCGGCGCCGGCCGGGGCCACACCAATGATCACCGACTCGCCCCAGCCCTTGTGGCAACACTCGAGGGCAGAGCGCATCACCTTGACGTTGCCGATGCACTCAAAGGAGAAGTCCACGCCGCCGTCGGTCATTTCCACGATCACGTCCTGGATCGGCTGGTCGAACTTGCTCGGGTTCACGCAGTCGGTGGCGCCCAGCTTTTTGGCAATCTCGAACTTGTCTTCGTTGATGTCGATGGCAATGATACGGCTGGCCTTGGCCTGCACCGCACCGATGATCACCGCCAGGCCAATGCCGCCGAGGCCAAACACCGCCACGGTGTCGCCTTCCTGCACCTTGGCGGTGTTTTTCACCGCGCCCATGCCGGTGGTCACGCCGCAGCCCAGCAGACACACCTTCTCCAGCGGCGCTTCCTTGCTTATTTTGGCCAGGGAAATCTCGGGCACTACGGTGTGCTCGGCAAAGGTGGAGCAGCCCATGTAGTGGAAAATCGGCTTGCCGTCTTTGAAGAAACGGGTGGTGCCGTCGGGCATCAGGCCCTTGCCCTGAGTGGCACGCACCGCCTGACACAGGTTGGTCTTGCCGGATTTGCAGAACTTGCACTCGCCGCATTCGGCGGTATACAGCGGAATAACGTGATCGCCCACCTGCAGGCTGGTCACGCCCTCGCCCACGGCCTCCACAATGCCGGCGCCTTCGTGACCCAGAATGGCGGGAAACACGCCTTCGGCGTCGTCGCCGGACAGGGTGTAGGCGTCGGTATGACAAACCCCGGTGGCCACAATGCGCACCAGCACTTCACCTTTCTGGGGCGGCATCAGATCCACTTCTTCAATGCTGAGCGGCTTGCCCGGCTCCCAGGCGACGGCGGCGCGGGTTTTCATCATTTCCATGGTTGGCTCCTGTTGGTGTTCGGTTTTGTCTGCAAAAGGGTTGCCGCTTTGCGGCAAATGGCGGGCAGGCTGCCCGCGCTCCATTGCATATGCATAAGTGTATTTGGAGCGCAGGCTGCCAGCCTGCATCAGCGCCGCAAGGCGCTTCGCATGCCGGTTATTGTATTACAGCCCTCATCGACGATAATGCTCCACAAGGCAAATGATTTTTACCACTGAGTAACAATGACCCACTGGGAAGGCATTAACGAGTTCATCAGTGTAGTGGAAAGCGAGAGCTTTACCGCCGCCGCCCGCCGCTTGAACGTGTCGGTGGCCCATGTCAGCCGGCGCATCAACCAGCTGGAAAAGCGGCTGGGGGCCAAACTGCTGTACCGCACCACCCGCAAGCTCAACCTCACCGAGACCGGGCGGCTTTACTATCGCCAGGTACGCCGGGTGCAGGATGAACTGCAGGCCGCCGAAGAGCAGGTGATGGCGATGGAAGGCAACCCGGCGGGCAAACTGCGCATTACCGCCCCGGTGTATTACGGCGAGCAGTTCCTGGCGCCATTGGTGAATGATTTTCTGCTGCGCTATCCGGAGCTGAAACTCGACATGGTGCTTACCAATCAGACGGTGGATCTGGTGCAGGACGGTTTTGATCTGGCCATTCGCCTGGGCACCCTGGGCTCCTCCAGCCTGATGTGCCGCAAGCTGGCCCGGCGCACCCAGTATTTATGTGCCGCCCCCGATTACCTGGCACGCTTCGGCACCCCTCTGCACATTGGGGAGCTGGCCCGGCACCGCTGTCTGGCCGGCACCGTGGATCACTGGCGCTTTGTGGAGGACGGTCGCCCCCGCGCCTTTCGGCTGCATTCGGGCTGGCACTGCAACTCGGGGCTGGCATTGAAAGATGCGGCCATCAAGGGGCTGGGCATAGTCCAGCTGCCCGATTACTACGTGACCGACGAGCTGGAGCGAGGCCTGCTGGTCAGCCTGCTGGACCAATACCGGCTGCCGGACGACGGCGTCTGGGTGGTGTACCCCAACAACCGGCACCTGTCCCCCCGGGTGCGGCTGCTGGTGGATTATCTGGTGGAGCAACTGGGCTAGTGACTAAGCTTGGAGCAGTTTCCCAAGCCAGCGAGCCTTGCCATGACCTCTTCTTCTCTCTATCTCGGCGCCACCCGCGACCGGCAGCCGGTCACCCTGCACCTGCCCATGGCCAACCGCCATGGGCTGATCACCGGGGCCACCGGCACCGGCAAAACCGTCACCCTGCAACGGCTGGCGGAGGGCTTTTCCCGCGCCGGCACGCCGGTGTTTGTGGCCGACGTCAAGGGGGATCTGTCGGGCCTGGCGGCCGCCGCCGGCCCCAATGACAAGGTGGCCGAGCGGCTGGCGCTATTATCCTATTCAGATTACCAGCCGCGCCCGGTGCCCACCCTGCTCTGGGATCTGTTCGGTGAGGCCGGCCACCCGGTACGGGCCAGCCTGTCGGAGCTGGGGCCGCTGTTGCTGGCCAACATCATGGCGCTGAACGACACCCAAAGCAGCCTGCTGTACGCCTGTTACCGCATCGCCGATGACGAGGGCCTGCTGTTGCTGGATCTCAAGGACTTGCGCGCCCTGCTGGGCTGGGTAATGGAAAACGGCAAGGCGCTGGGCCCGCGCTACGGCCATCTGCCCACCAACAGCCTGGCGGCGATTCAGCGCCGCCTGCTGGTACTGGAGCAGGAAGGGGCCGGGCACTTTTTTGGCGAGCCGTCGCTGCAGCTGCCGGATCTAATGCAACGGGATTTTTCCGGCCAGGGGGTGGTCAGCATTCTCGATGCCCGCCGGCTGATGCAAAGCCCGCGCCTCTACGCCAGCCTGCTGCTGTGGTTGCTGAGCGAGCTGTTTGAAAACCTGCCGGAGCGGGGCGATGGCGAGCGGCCCGAGCTGGTGTTCTTCTTTGATGAAGCCCACCTGCTGTTCGACACCGCCCCCCAGTCCCTGCTCGACAAGGTGGAGCAGCTGGTGCGGCTGATCCGCTCCAAGGGCGTGGGCGTGTATTTCATTACCCAGAGCCCGCAGGACATTCCCGAGGCGGTGCTGGGCCAGCTCGGCAACCGCATTCAGCACGCCCTGCGCGCCTTTACCCCCAAGGACGAACAGGCGGTGCGTACGGCGGCCCGCACCTTCAGGGCCAACCCGGCCTTTGATACCCTGGCCGCCATTACGCAGTTGGGAGTGGGCGAGACCCTGGTCTCGGTGCTGGATGAAAAGGGTACGCCCACCATGGTGGAGCAGACCCTGATCTGCCCGCCGGAATCCCGCATCGGTCCCTTGAGTGAGGACGAGCGCCGGCTCAGGCGGCAGCAGTCGCCCCTGGCCGGACGCTATGAGCAAACACTGGATCGGGACTCGGCCTTTGAAATGCTGGCGCGGCGGCTGGAAACCGCCCGGAGCGAGCCGCCGTCACAGCGTCCGGCACCGGCCAGGCGGCAAACCGACTCCCTGCTGGAAAGCATGGCCAAGAGCGCCCTGCGCAGCATGAGCAGCCAGATCGGCCGGCGGCTGGCGCGCGGCTTGCTGGGATCCCTGCTGGGCGGTAAATAGAGGAAAATCACGGCACGCGCGGGCAGGACGCCCGCGCGTGAGAACGGAATTGCTGACTTACATCTGCGACTGCAGGTAGTTGGGCAGGCCGATGCGCTGAATAAGGCCCAGCTGCTGCTCCAGCCAGTGGGTGTGGTCGTTTTCGGTGTCTGCCAGCAGCACCTGCAGCATGTCGCGGGTCTGGTAGTCCTGCTCCTGTTCACACAGGGCCATGACCTTGCGCAGATCTTCAATGACCTTGTACTCCAGGTTCAGATCGCTCTGCAGCATGGCGGGAACGTCCTTGCCGATGTTGAGCGGAACCCGGGTCACCATGTCGGGGGTGCCTTCCAGAAACAGAATGCGCTCAATCAGCTTGGAGGCATGACCCTTTTCGTCTTCAAACTCGTGGTCGATGCGTTCAAACAGCTTGGTCAGACCCCAGTCTTCATACATGCGGGAATGGATAAAATACTGATCCATCGCGCTCAGCTCGCCGGCCAACAGCTCGTTCAGTGCGGCAATGATTTGCTGATTACCTTTCATTGTTCTGCTCCCTTACAGTTGTGACTGCTGGTAATTCTCAAGGCCAATTTTACCGATAAGGTCAAGCTGGGTATCGATCCAGTCCAGGTGCCCTTCCTCGTATTCTTCCAGTTCGCACAGCAGCTCGCGGGACACGTAATCCTGTACCGACTCACAGTAGGCGATGGCTTCTTTCAGCACCTGCAACTGCTCTTCCACCTGCTGGCGGTCACAGCCCAGCATTTCCTCGGTGTTTTCACCAATACGCAACCGGTTGAGGTGCTGCAGGTTGGGCAGACCTTCGAGGAACAGAATGCGCTCGATCAGCTCATCGGCCTGTTTCATGTCCTTGATGGACTTCTTGTATTCCCGCTCGTTGAGCTGTCCGAGCCCCCAGTTCTTGAACATGCGGGCATGCAGGAAATACTGGTTGATGGAGGTCAGCTCAATGCTGAGCACCTGGTTCAGGTACTCGATGACTTTCTTGTCGCCTTTCATAACCCTCTTCTCCCCTTGAGACGTCAGCCATAAGGATAGACGTCACGGTCTATTTAATCAAACCAAAATAAAATATAAGCGTATGATTTTATTGGGTTTTACTAGAAACAAGAACGAGTGGCATTTACCCTCACAGTCAGTGGCCGGCACCTCCACGGACCACGGCCACTCACTGCTCGGGCTCAGCTGGCCTCCGCTATCTCGCCCGTCTGCACCCGCCATTGGGCGGCATACTGTCCGTTCCGGGCAAGCAGCTCGGCATGATTCCCCTGCTCTACAATCCGGCCCCGTTCCATCACCACGATGTTGTGGGCCTGGACCACGGTCGACAACCGGTGAGCGATCACGATCAGGGTACGATCCCTGGCGATATGGCGCAGCGAGCGCTGAATGGCAGCTTCGGTTTCATTGTCGACGGCGCTGGTGGCCTCGTCCAGGATCAGCACCGGCGGATCCTTGAGCAGCGCCCGGGCCAGTGACAGCCGCTGGCGCTGGCCGCCCGACAGCCGTACTCCCCGCTCTCCGACCTGGGTATCGAGCCCTTGGGGCAGGCGCTCGATGAACTCCCAGGCTTCCGCCTGCCGGGCCGCCGCCACGATGTCGGCTTCGCAGGCGTCGGGCCTGCCGTAGGCGATGTTGTCGCGGATGCTGCCCTCAAACAGATACACATCCTGGCTCACCAGGCCGATGTTGCCCCGCAGCGACGACAGTGCCAGTTGCTGAATGGGCGTTTCATCCAGATAAATCGTTCCCTGCTGAGGCTGGTAGAAACGCAACAACAGCTTGATCAGGGTCGACTTGCCCGAGCCGGTGGCGCCCACCAGTCCCAGGGTGGTGCCCGCCGGCACCTGCAGACTGACATCATCCACCCCCGCCGCGCCGGCACCGTAATGAAAGCCCAGGTTTTCAAAGCGCAGTTCGCCACGCACCGGCGCCGCCAGCGCCTTGCCGGTGTCCTGGCCGGAGACCGGTTCATTGAGCACATCCAGAATGCGCCGAGTGCTGGCCATGGCCCGCTCAAACAGATCGATCACCTGGGCCAGGCCGGTGAGCGGCCACAACAGCCGCTGGGTAAGAAAAACCAGCACGCCGTAAGCGCCCACATTGAGGGAGCCGTCCAGGGTTTTCAGGCCTCCCAGAATGAAGGTGGCCAGAAACCCCACCAGAATGGCCATGCGGATCACCGGGATAAAGGCAGAGCTGATACGAATGGCGCGACGGTTGGCCTCCACATAGGCTTCGCTGCCGGCACGCAGGCGCTCGCTTTCCCGCGCTTCGGCGGTAAAACTCTTGATGGTGGCAATGCCGTTCAGGTTGTTGGACAGCCGCCCGGCCAGCTCACCGACCCGTTCGCGCACCTCGGTATAAACCGGGCCCGCCTTGCGCTGAAAGTAAAAGGCTCCCCAGATGATCAGGGGGATGGGCGTAAAGGCCAGCAGGGCTATCTGGGGCGAGAGCACCATAAATACCGCCCCTACCGCCACCACGGTGACGAACACCTGGATCAGGCTGTTGGCGCCGCCGTCCAGAAAGCGCTCCAGCTGGTTGACATCGTCATTGAGGATGGAGACCAGCCGCCCCGAACTCTGTCGTTCAAAGAACCCCATATCGAGCCGTTGCAGGTGGTCGTAGGCGTCCTGCCGCAAGTCCGACTGCAACCGCTGGGCCAGGTTGCGCCACAGGATCTGGTAAAGATATTCAAACAGTGACTCGCCGGCCCAGATCAGAAAGGTCAGGGCGCCCAGCACCAGGATCTGCTCCTTGGGCGTGACAAACCCCAGCCGGGCCACAAAGCTCTGCTCCTGGTTCACCACCACATCAATGGCGATACCGATCAGTATTTCGGGCGCGATGTCGAACAGTTTATTGATAATCGAGCAGCTGACCGCCGCCACGATGCGCCGGCGATAACCACCGGCGTAACGCAGCAGTCTGGCCAGTGCCTGAAAGCTGGATGAGGAAGACATAAAAACCCCTGGCTGCAGAAAAAAGCCAAGGGTACTCAATGACACCCGTTTAAGAAAGCGAATCGTTATCGTTTTGCCGTTTGTTATTCAATCCAGATGGGGTTGGAGTAGGCCCGCTTGCCGTCGCGATCTTCCACCACCCACTGCATCCAGGTATGGTTGGGCGGCACCGGCACTCCGGTTCTAAACCACTTGGCGCCGTTGATTTTCCAGCCGGCGACCTGCTTGCCATCCAGCCACACTTCGGCCCGGGCCAGGCCCACCTCGGAGCGGAATTCCACCTGGCTTTCGCTGAAGGGCTTGGCGACACCGCCAAAGTTGGTGGTCACCGGATAAACCTGGGGGCCAAAACTCAGAAAGCTGTGGCCCTTGCCGGCAGCGCTGGCGTAGTCGGCACTCAGCCGGCCGTTGGGAGTGTAGGCGTAGAGCTTGCCGCTTTCGCCTCCCAGATACACCTTTTCGCCCTTGCTCCAGCGCTGGCGCAGTTCCCTGAGCCGGGCCTCAAACCCATCGGTCACCGGTCTCAGCTCCAGCAGGGCCAGCTCGGCCTGCCCCTGGCCGGCATAGAGCGGCTTATCGGCGCTCAGGGCGCCAAGAGAGCCGGCGCTGAGCCAGGCGCTGACGTCACCGCCCTTGCGGGGCTGGCGCAGATCATCACTGCTATACAGCATGCCCAGCTCGTTTTGCAGCCGGGCGGCGGTCCAGTGGGCCTGCACCATGTTGGGCATGTCGTTGTAATTGCGGGTTACCGGCGCCGTCAGGGGATTGCGCTGCAGCCGGTAGCCGGCCAGGCGAGATTCCCCCTGGGGCAGGGTGCTGGAAAGACGAATGCCGGCATCATCCCGGTTCACCTCGTAGCGACTGACCAGCGGCTGGCCCTTCCAGCGCCGCTCCAGCTCAATGACCAGCCGGCTGTCGCTTTGCTCCACCACCTCGATACGGGCCGAAGAGAGCTCACCCTCGCCGGGCACCACGTCCAGATGCTGCACCAGATCCGGCCCGTAGCGGCCCTGGTCGACCAAAGACAAATCCACCAGAGCGCCGCTGTCGGCACTGATGGCAAAGGCAAAGTGCGGTGTGCGCACCGTGATGTCTTCCTCGCCGCCGGCGTTGCCGCCCTCGATAAAGGTGGGACCACGGGTCACCTCCAGGGTCGCGGCGGCCATGCCGGCATCACCGCCCTTGGAGGCACAGGCAGAAAGGACCAGGGCGGCCAGCAGGGTCAGCCCGGTTTGATAAAAGCGCATATTGAAAACCCCGAAAAATAAAAAACGCCATGAATTCTGACAGCTTGCGGCCCAATCTCAAGAGGAGGCGCAGGCTCTTTCCCGCACAACAGCGACGGCGTGCTGCGCCACCTGAACCCCAGCGCCCGGCGCCGGCGCCGAATGCGACCAAAACGGTCGTCAGGGTGCTTCAGCGTCAAGCCAGGCTTCGGCCTCACTCCGGCTTTCAAAGTACTGCACCTGGCTGCCCAGCATAAACCAGTCCACCAGGGTGGCCATGATCTTTTCCTTGAGGTTGCAGCCCACAATGGCCAGCCGGCTGAAGTCGTCACCGTGCTGTTGGGTAAAGCGGATCTCTTCCCAGAAGGCCCGGGCTTCCCAGCCACTGAAGCCGGTAAGATCCACCAGGGCGAGAATGCGCGGCTGATCCATGGCGGCCAGCTCCTGCTCCAGCCGCTGCTCCATGTCCCGGAAATCGTCATAGGCAATGTCGCCAAAAATACGCAGGTGCAGGCGCAGGGTGTGATCGTCCTGCCGCGTCATCTCCACTTCCATTCCATGTGCATTGAGCATGGCCGTCTCCTTGAACGAGTGAGTGTGGCTGTAAGTATAGAGCCGCCTCGCCCACTCTCACCGACACGACCGTCGTCACATGTGATCCAGCTGGTCCAGCAACTGATTGAGGTGATTGAGCAGGGAGCTGGCATCCCCATTGGCCAGCCCCTGGGCCAGCCGGGATTCCCACTCCAGCACTCTGGGGACCATGCGCCGGTACAAGGCCTTGCCGTTCTGGGTCAGGGCAATGCGGGCGGCGCGCTGATCCCGCAGGCTGGGAGTACGCCGGATCATTCCCTTGGCTTCCAGCCCCTGCAATGCCCGGGACACTTTGACCTTGTCCATGCAGGTGAGCTCCGCCAGCTCCCGGGCGATGCGGGTTTCCCCCTGCCCCAGCACCGCCAGCAACCGCCACTCCGGCCGGGTGATACCGAACTCCTTGCGGTAAAACACCGCCAGCTCGCTGCTCACCCGCTCGGCCACCTGCATCAGTTTGTAGGGCAAGAAACGCTCCAGCTCAAAGTCGTCCCTGTCATTCATCTGTGACTCCTGTCGGTCTTCCGTGAAGAGGCCAAGTGTAACCACTTTCCCCGGCCGCTTTAAGGGGACACCATAATACGGTGAGGGGAACTATAGTGATTAAGGCATTCATCGACGCCGGAGGCTCAGCATGAAAACCGGGGTTTCCTTTCCCCTGCGCGAAGGCGAGTATGCACGGCAGGCCCACTGTGATCTGCCCGCCGGCAGCGTTGAGCGGGAAATCGGCAAGGACGGCTTTTTCGGCCCGGCCAGTCACATGTATCACCGCCATCCGCCCACCGGCTGGAGCCACTGGGAAGGGCCGTTGCGTCCCCGCGCGCTCGATACCGGCAAACTGCCCGTACCGGGCCCGTCTCCCTGGGACGCGGCGTCCCTGCTGTATAACGAGCGGCTGCACATTCGCCTGTGGCGTTGCCAGGCCGCCATGGATCACTTGGTGCGTAACGGCGACGGCGACGAATGCCTGTTTGTGCACCAGGGTCGCGGCGAGCTGTATTGCGACTATGGCAGGCTGCCTTTCACCCAAGGGGATTACCTGGTGCTGCCCCGCTCCACCAGCTGGCGTATTGAGCCCGCCGAGCCGGTTACCCTGCTGATGATTGAAGCCACTCACGGCAGCTACCGGCTGGCAGACCGGGGGCCGGCAGGGCGGCACGCCATTTTTGACCCGGGCGTGCTGGATCACCCGCACATCGACGAGGCCTTTACCCGCCAGGCCGAGGCTCCCGGCGAGTGGCAAGTCAAGCTCAAGGCCCGCGGCCAGCTGAACACCATCACCTACCCGTTCAACCCGCTGGACGCCATAGGCTGGAAGGGCGATCTGACCGTGCTCCGGCTCAACTGGCGGGACATTCGCCCCCTGATGAGCCATCGCTATCACCTGCCGCCTTCGGCCCACAGCACCTGGGTGACCGACGATTTTGTGATCTGCACCTTTGTGCCCCGGCCCATGGAGTCGGATCCCGGGGCGCTCAAGGTGCCTTTCTTTCACAATAACGACGATTACGACGAAGTGATTTTTTATCACCAGGGCAACTTTTTCAGCCGCGACAATATCGACGCCGGCATGATCACCTGGCACCCCTGCGGCTTTACCCATGGCCCTCATCCCAAGGCGTTGGTCGCCGGCAGCCAAGCCAGGCGCACCGAAACCGACGAGGTGGCGGTGATGATCGACAGCCGCCAGCCCCTGAACCTGGCCGAGCTGCCGCCGGGGGTGGAAAACGCCGATTACGTCAACTCCTGGCAAGGCAACGGCGCCGCCACATAACGTAAACAAGGAGGTAATGGTGAAACTGGCTTCTCTCAAGGAAGGACGTGACGGCAGCCTGGTGGTGGTGTCCCGGGATCTGCGCCGGGCCTGCAGCGCCGAAGGGGTAGCACCCACCCTGCAGGCCGCGCTCGACAACTGGGAGGAATGCGAGCGCGCCCTGCGCGCCCTCTACCAGCAACTGAACCGGGAAACCCACCGCGACGCCTTTGACTTCCACCCGCAGGAATGTGCCGCTCCCCTGCCCCGGGCCTACCAGTGGGCCGACGGCAGCGCCTACGTCAGTCATATCGAGCTGGTGCGCCGGGCCCGGGGCGCCGAAATGCCGCCCAGCTTCTGGACCGATCCGCTGATGTATCAGGGCATGTCGGACGGGTTTCTCGGCCCCTGCGACGACATTGCCCTGGCCGATGAAGCCTGGGGCATCGATTTTGAAGGGGAAGTGGCGGTGATCACCGGGGATGTGCCCATGGGCACCGAAGAGCGCCACACCCTGCCCCATGTGCGACTGCTGATGCTGGTGAACGATGTGTCGCTGCGCAACCTGATCCCGGCGGAGCTGGCCAAGGGCTTTGGCTTTTTCCAGTCCAAACCGGCCACTTCCTGCTCACCGGTGGCGGTCACCCCCGACGAGTTGGGTCAGCACTGGCAACAGGGCCGGGTGCAGCACCGGCTGCGGGTGGAACTGAACGGCACCCTGTTTGGGGAGCCCCACGCCGGCACCGACATGACCTTTGGCTTTGACCGTCTGATTGCCCACGCCTGCCTGAGCCGGCGACTGGGGGCCGGTACCATTATCGGCTCGGGCACCGTCTCCAACCGGGATGAACACACCGGCGCCTGCTGCATTGCCGAACGCCGCACCCGAGAACTGCTCAACGCCGGCAGCGCCAGCACGTCCTTTATGCACTTTGGCGATCGGGTGCGCATGGAAATGATCGATGACGGGGGGCAGAGCATTTTCGGCGCCATCGATCAGCAACTGGTGCGCTACCGGGGGCCGGACACATGAATACCGCTCCGCTGTGGACGCCCTCGCCCGAGCGAATACAGCACAGCCTGCTGCACGCCTTTATGCAACGGCTGGAGCGAGAGCTCGGGCTGGGGGTTGACGACTACGCCTCCCTGCATGCCTGGTCGGTGGCATATCCCGATCTGTTCTGGCACCAGTTGTGGCGCTTTGCCGGCATTATTGGCCATCGCGGCAGCGTAACCGTTACCCATGTCGAAGACGCCGAACACGCAGTCTGGTTTCCCGAAGCCCGGCTCAATGTTGCCGAAAACCTGCTGGCCCACGAGCGGGTGCCCCTTGACGATCCCGCCATCATCGCCCTTGTGGAGGGCGGCGCCACGCGCACCCTCAATTGGCATCAACTGCACCGGCAGGTAGCGGCGGTAGCCGCCTGGCTGGATGAGGCGGGAGTCCAGCCCGGAGACGTGGTGGCGGGCTTTCTGCCCAATGTGCCGGAAACCCTGGTCGCCATGCTGGCCACCGCCAGCCTGGGCGCGGTATGGACCTCCTGCTCGCCGGACTTCGGCACCGAGGGGGTGATCGAGCGCTTTGGCCAGACTCAACCCAAGGTGCTGTTTGCCGCCGACGGCTACCGCTATAACGGCAAGGCCCACGACAGCCGCGTTCGGGCCAGCGCCATCATGGCGGCCATTCCCAGCCTCTGCCTGCGGGTGGAAGTGCCCTGCCTTAATGATCCGGCCCCGGTCGACGGCATCACCGCCTGGTGCGAGATCCTGGCCGCCCATGAACAGGCGCCGCTTCGCTTTCATTCCATGCCCTTCAACGCGCCACTGTATGTGCTCTATTCCTCCGGCACCACCGGCAAGCCCAAATGCATGGTGCATGGCGCCGGCGGCACCCTGCTCAACCATATCAAGGAGCACCAGCTGCACTGCGACATTCACCCCGGGGACCGTGTGTTTTATTTCACTACCTGCGGCTGGATGATGTGGAACTGGCTGGCCTCGGCCCTGGCCAGCGGTGCCACCCTGCTGCTTTATGATGGCGCGCCCTTTTATCCCGAGGCCGGCCGGCTGTGGCAGTGGTGCAGCGAGCAACAGGTCAGCCTGTTCGGCACCTCGGCCAAATACCTGGAAGCGCTGGAAAAAACCGGCCTGCAACCGGGCCGGCACTACCACCTGGGGGCACTGCATACCCTGTGCTCTACCGGCTCCCCCCTGGCGCCGGAGCAGTTCGACTTTGTCTACCGGCATATCAAGCGTGACCTGCTGCTGGCGTCCATTTCCGGCGGCACCGACATCTGCGGCTGTTTTGTACTCGGCAATCCCATCAGTCCGGTATACCGGGGGCAGTGCCAGGGGCCGGGGCTGGGCATGGACGTGCGCGTGTTTGATGATGAGGGCAGAAACCTGGTCGGTGAGCCGGGTGAGCTGGTGTGCTGCACTGCCTTTCCCAACCGGCCGGTGGGCTTCTGGAACGACGACGGCAGCCGTTATCACCAGGCCTACTGGGCCCGCTGGCCGGGGGTGTGGCATCACGGCGACTTTGTCACGCAAACCCGTGAGGGTGGCATGGTGTTTCACGGCCGTTCCGATGCGGTGCTCAACCCCGGAGGCGTGCGCATCGGCACCGCCGAAATCTACCGCCAGCTGGCGCGCTTCAAGGAAATTGCAGAAAGCGTGGTGATTGGCCAGCGCCAGGGCCACGACGAACGACTGGTGCTGTTTGTGCAGCCGGCAAAGGGCCACACACTGACGCCTGAACTGGCCGCAGCCATCCGCCAGCGGTTAAGGGAAGCCTGCTCACCCCGCCATGTGCCGGCGGTGATCCTGGCGGTGAATGACGTGCCCCGCACCCGATCGGGCAAGCTGGTGGAGCTGGCGGTACGGGAAGTGGTCCACAACAGGCCGGTCAAAAACCTGGAGGCCCTGGCCAATCCCGAGGCGCTGGAACAGTTCAGGAACCGGCCGGAGCTGGCTTAGCTGTCGAGGTAGCGCCCCTGGCTCAGCTCGCGTTCGCGCTGGCATTCGGCCAGGTAGATGGCGGCCACCACGGAAGATTCCTTGTGATGATCGTCAATGGCCCGGGAGACCATGCGCTCCAGAGTCTTGTCATTCTTGGCCATGCGGAACTTGCGCAGCCAGTAATATTTGTCCTGCAGATCCTGTTCCTGAACTGACTCGATATGTTCGTTCATTAATGACGTGAATTCCGGTGAGGAAATAAAGTAAAAGGCCAAAGCCGAAAAATTAGACGGCAAACCGTCCGAAATGGTTCCCGCGCCATTGGCGCGGGAATCCGGGCAGAGTGGGCTCAGCGAACCCGCGGCACGAAGCCGATCACATCATACACTTTGTCGAGGGTCTGCACCGCCTTGGCCCGGGCCTTGTCGGCGCCCAGCGTCAGCACCCGGCGCAGCTCGGTCTCATCTTCCCGCAGCTCGTGAAAACGCTGCTGAATGGGGGCGAGCATGGCCAGCACCGCCTCGGCGGTTTCGGTCTTGAGGTGACCGTACATCTTGCCCTCAAAGTGCTGCTCCAGCTCCGGGAGGGTGCGACCGCTGGCACCGGCCATCAGGGTCAGCAGGTTGGACACGCCGGGCTTTTCGGCGGTGTCGAAACGCACCACGGGCGGCTCGTCCGAATCGGTCACGGCCCGCTTCAGCTTCTTGGTGATCACCTTGGGATCTTCCAGCAGTCCGATGAAGTTGTTGGCGTTGTCGTCCGACTTCGACATCTTCTTGGTCGGCTCCTGCAGGCTCATGATGCGGGCGCCGTCTTCGGGAATAAAGGGCTCGGGCACGGTAAACACGTCGCCATACAGCTGGTTGAAGCGGTAGGCGATGTCCCGGGTCAGCTCCAGATGCTGCTTCTGATCGTTGCCCACCGGCACCTGGTTGGCCTGATACAGCAGAATATCGGCGGCCATCAGCGCCGGATAGGTAAAGAGGCCGGCGTTGATGTTTTCGGCGTAGCGGCTGGACTTGTCCTTGAACTGGGTCATGCGCGACAGCTCGCCGAACTGGGTATAGCAGTTGAGCACCCAGGCCAGCTCCGCGTGCTCGGGCACGTGAGACTGAATAAAGATGGTGCTCTGCTCGGGCTCAAGGCCGATGGCCAGGTACAGGGCGGCGGCGTCCAGGCAGGCCGAGCGCAGGGCTTGCGGGTCTTGCCGCACGGTGATGGCGTGCATGTCCACGATGCAGTACAGGCAGTCGTAGTCCTGCTGCATTTTCACCCACTGGCGCAGGGCGCCCATGTAGTTGCCAATGGTCAGCTGGCCCGAGGGCTGGGCACCGCTGAGTACGATGGGTTTAGCCATGATGTTCCTTGTGGTGTATTGGGTTAAATCTTAAGGATGGCAGCGAGCCCGGCGAAATCGTCCAGCACCCAGTCGGGGGAGCTGTCGGCGATGGGCCGGCCGTAATTGTAGCCATAGCTCAGCGCCGCCACCGCCATGCCCGCGGCCCTGGCCGCCAGCACGTCGTTCTCCGAGTCACCCACCATCAGGCTGCGGGCCGGGCTCACGTCCAGCCGCTCGCAGATGTGCAGCAGCGGGGCCGCACTCGGCTTTTTCTCGGCCAGGCTGTCGCCGCCCAGGGCCAGTTCAAAGTGATCGGTCAGTCCTCCCGCCGCCAGAATGCCGGGCACAAAACGATAGGGCTTGTTGGTAACCAGGGCCAGGCGTTTGCCCGCCGTGCGCAACCGCTCAAGGGTGTCGAGCACGCCGGGATAAAACACCAGGGCAGCGTCGGCATGGCCGGCATAGGCCTCGTCGAACAGGGCGCGGGCGCGGCGGTGCAGGTCGGCGTCCGGGGCCTCTCCCTGCGCGGCGGTGAGCGCCCGCTGTACCAGCATGTCGGCACCATTGCCCACCCAGCAACGCACCGCTTCCACCGGCTGACCGGCATGGCCGAGGGTGGCCAGCATGTCGTTGATGGCCTCGGCCAGCTGGGGCACGCTGTCGATCAGGGTGCCGTCGAGATCGAACTGAATAAGCTCAAAGTCAGCCATGGGCGGCCGCCAGCTCCCGGCGCATCTGGTCGATCACCGCCTTGTAGTCGGGCTTGCCGAAAATGGCCGAGCCGGCCACAAACATGTCGGCGCCGGCCTCGGCGATATCGCGAATGTTCTCGGGCTTGACGCCGCCGTCGATCTCCAGACGAATATTGCGGCCGCTCTCGTTGATACGGCGACGGGCTTCACGCAGCTTGTCGAGGGTACCGGCAATAAAGGACTGACCGCCAAAGCCCGGGTTGACCGACATCAGCAGGATCACGTCGACCTTGTCCATCACGTAGTCCAGGTGGCTGAGCGGCGTGGCCGGGTTGAACACCAGGCCGGCCTGGCAGCCCTGCTCGCGAATCAGCCCCAGGGTGCGGTCGATGTGCTCGGACGCTTCCGGGTGAAAGGTGATGATGGAGGCTCCCGCTTTCGCGAACTCGGGCACCAGGCTGTCGACCGGCTTAACCATCAGGTGCACGTCGATGGGCGCGGTAATGCCGTAGTCGCGCAGGGCCTGGCACACCATGGGACCAATGGTCAGGTTGGGCACATAGTGGTTGTCCATCACATCGAAATGCACGACATCGGCACCGGCTTCCAGCACGTTCGCCACGTCTTCACCCAGACGGGCAAAATCGGCGGAAAGAATGGAAGGAGCAATCAGAAAGTCTTTCATCGGGGTTACCTTGAGCGCAAAAAACGCACCGATTCTACCCCAGCGCCCGGGGATTCTCTAGCGCGCGTCTATGCTTGGCGTAAGCGAATTCGGGAGTATGGCCTGGCTTCGTCGAGTCATTCCGGCCTTGAGCCGGAATCTGTAGCAGGATGCAAAGCACTCCCTGAAGGAAGATGCCGGCTCGAAGGCCGGCATGACAAATCTTGTGGAGAGGAAAGCCCATGAGCTGGAAACACAGACTGCAGGCGGTGCTGGCCGCCCTGTTCGGGGTGCAGTCGGAGCAAAACCGCCACGCCCAGTTCACCGGCAGTCCCTGGCCCTATGTGGCCCTGGGGGCGGTACTGATTTTGCTGTTTGTGCTGGCGCTGGTGGGCATAGTGAAGCTGGTGCTGGGCGGTGAGGGGTAAAACGTGAGGAGTGAGGCGATGGTTTCCTCACACTTTACCCCTCACTCCTCACCGGCCTTCGGCGCGAACAGCGCCAGCAGTTCATCCACCTTCTGGCGATTGTGGCCGTGACGGCTGATGGTCCGCTTGACCGCCACCACATCCAGGCTCGCATCCCGGTACAGTTCCCGGGTCAGCGGAATATCGTGGTTGCTGATCAGCACCGGCACGCCCTTGGCCGCGGTTTCCCGGGCCAGCCGCGCCAGAATGGCCTGATCGTCCAGGGTAAAGCCGTTGGCGGCATAGGTGGTAAAACTGGCGGTACTCGACAGCGGCGCATAGGGCGGATCGCAGTAGAACACCTGATCCGGCTCGGCGCCGGCAAAGACTTCATCATAGCCCTGGCAGACAAAGCGGGCCTTCTGTGCCTTTTCGGCAAAAAACCACAGCTCCCTTTCGGGAAAATAGGGCTTCTTGTAGGCGCCAAAGGGCACATTGAAACCGCCCTTGCGGTTATAGCGGCACAGGCCGTTGTAACCGTGGCGATTGAGGTACAGGAACAGCAAGGCCCGCCGGAACGGCTCCGCTTCCTGATTGAACTCGGTACGCAGGCCGTAATACACCGCCTTGTCGTTATTGCCGGGCACAAACAGGCTGGCCGCCTCGCGAACAAAGGCATCGGGGCGGGTTTGCAGCAACTGGTAGAGACTGATCAGATCGGCGTTGATGTCGGCCAGCACATAGGCATCGAAGTTCGAATTGAGAAACACCGACCCCGCCCCCACGAAGGGCTCGACCAGGGTGCGGCCTTCGGGCAGGCGGCGGTTGATGTTGTCCACCAGACCATATTTTCCGCCGGCCCACTTAAGAAAGGCGCGGGTTTTCGTCATTGTTGCCATTATTGCCGAACCGTGTGAGGGGCGCGCATTGTAACCCCATGCCGTGCCCATGGCTACGGGCCGGCTTCTTTTTGCACCTGGCCAAAGGGCTTGGGCCAGGGCTTGGCGGCACGCAGCTCGCCGGGCAGCCCGCCAATGGCCCGCCGCGCCTGCTCGGCCGTGGCAAAATCGCCGTGCACCAGCACATACCAGGGCTGGCCGTTAAGAGTGCGGGAATAGACCCAGGCGGGCGACAACCGGTGGCGGGACACCAGCTGGTTGAGGGCGTTCTGATCCCGGCTCGCCATCAGCTGCAGGGTGTAATGGGCCGCCGGTTTTTGCTTCAGTGCCGCCGGCGAAGTGGGCGTCGGCGAAGTGGGCATCGGAGCGGCTCGAGTGTCGTTGGCCGCCGGACGCTCGGCCTGAGGCTCGCCGTCTCGGCGCAGTAACCGGCTGACCACCTCGTCTTCAATGATCACCCGTTCCTTGCCACTGTCGTCGGGAGATGCTGCCACCTGGGTGTCCACACGGGGTTCATCGGGCAGCGGCTCCAGCGGCCAGTCACTGACCAGCGGCTCGGCCCCGGACTCGGTCGGTGTTGCCGGCACTTCGGGGGCCAGGGTCAGGGGCTGCCCCGGGGCCTCGGGCAGGGATTCGGCCTGAAACGGCTGGGCCACCTCGGGAGCAGGCTCCTGCCTGCCCAGCAGCAGGCTGACCACCGCCGTCAGCCCAAGCAGGATCAACCCGGTCAGCAGGATTTTGACGGATTTGTTTTCAAGCCATTGCCGGTATTGGGAAGGTCTCATGCTCGACTCCATGCTGGTCGCCAGATCGCCCGGGTAATGCAGCCGTGCAAGCAGGCTTGCCGCTGGCTCCACCCCGGAATGAAGGCACAGTTGCCGTTTATCCTGCTCGCTCAGTTCGGGAACTTCAAGCTCCACCACCGGCAGTTCCGGATAACTGCGCAACAGCCCGCGCACCCCGCCGGCCCAGGAGGGCAGGCCCAGCAACGCCATAAAGGGGCGCAGCTCTGCCGGCAAGCCCTGGCCCAGTTCGGCCAGCTCCTGCAGTTGGGGATCGGTCAGCCACTGGGCGTTGTCCACCACCAGCAGCCGCCGGCCCGGCGCCGCCGGCAGCAAGCGGGTCATGGAGTCAAGCAGAGTGTCATCGGCATCAAAGACCGCCCCGGCAAACCACTGCTCCAGCAGCGCTTCGCGAAAGGCGGTCTGACTGGTGATCAGACGAGCATCGAGCACCACAGGGGTGAGCCCGGTGCTCTGTTGCGCCAGCAGGCCGGCCAGGGTGCTTTTGCCGGCACCCTTGGGGCCACTCAGCAACACCAGTTCGTGATCGAGCCTAAACAGGTGCAGCAGCCGCTCCAGCAACTGCTGTTGGGAGGACAGTATCGGCAGGGCCTCGGCGGTCACGCGCTACCGCCCTTAATCCAGCACTTGTGCCAGCTGGCCCTGAGTGACGTCACTCACCACCCGCGCCCGGCCAATGCCCTCGGGCAGCACCAGCCGCAGCTGGCCGGCCAGCACCTTCTTGTCCCGCAGCATGTGCGGCAGGTACTGGGCCAGGGTCATGCCGGCGGGGCCGGCAACCGGCAGCCGGGCCCGGGTCAGCAGGGCTTCGACCCGGGCCACCTCGGCCTCGCTCATGTCGCCGCGCAGCCGGGCGGTATGGCAGGCCTGCATGGTGCCGGCGGCCACCGCCTCGCCGTGCAGCCAGTTGCCATAGCCCATTTCCGCCTCGATGGCATGACCAAAGGTGTGGCCCAGATTGAGCAGGGCGCGCACACCGTGCTCACGCTCGTCGCAGGCCACCATCTCGGCCTTGATCTCGCAGCAGCGACGAATGGCGTAAGACAGAGCTTCAGTATCGAGTTGCTGCAGGCGGGACAGGTTCTGCTCGAGCCAGGCAAAGAAGTCGGCATCCCAGATAATGCCGTACTTGATCACCTCGGCCATGCCGGCGGCAAATTCCCGCTCGGGCAGGCTGCCCAGGCAGGCGGTATCGATCAACACCAGCTCCGGCTGGTAAAAGGCCCCGATCATATTCTTGCCCAGGGGATGGTTGACCGCGGTCTTGCCGCCCACCGAGGAGTCGACCTGGGCCAGCAGGGTGGTGGGCACCTGAATAAAGGGCACGCCCCGCTGATAGCAGGCGGCGGCAAAGCCGGTCAGATCGCCGATCACCCCGCCGCCGAGGGCGATCAGGGTAGTATCCCGGCCGTGACCGCTTTCCAGCAGCTTGCCCATCACCTGATTAAAGGTCTCCAGGGTCTTGAACTGCTCGCCATCGGGCAGCCCCAGGGTGTCGGCCTCAAGCGGTGCCAGGGCCGCCAGCAGCCGGTCAAGGTACAGCGGCGCCACCACCTCGTTGGTGACCACCAGTACCTTGTTGCCCTTGATGGCGCCCTTCAGCAGAGCGCCGTCGGACATCAGCCCGGCGGCGATCAGGATGGGGTAGCTGCGTTCGCCCAGATTGACGGTTAACCTTTCCATGGAGCTTCTCCCGGCTTACAGGCCGATCAGTTCAACGATCTGGTTGGCCACCAGCTTGGCGCTCTGCTCATCGGTGCGCACGACGTAGTCGGCCACTTCCCGGTAGAGCTCATTGCGCTCGTGGGCCAGGCGTTCCAGCACCTCCCGCGGCGGCTCTTCGGTTTGCAGCAGCGGGCGGCGCTTGTCTTTCTGCACTCGGGCCAGCTGCTTTTCCACCGTGGTTTCCAGGTACACCACTATGCCCCGGGCCGACAGCCGGTTACGGCTTTCCCGGCTCTTGATGGAGCCGCCGCCGGTGGCGAGTACAATGCCCTGCAGCTCGCTCAGTTCGTTGATTACCTTTTCTTCGCGTTGGCGGAAGCCTTCTTCGCCTTCGACATCAAACACCCAGCTGATATCGGCACCGGTACGGCGCTCGATTTCATGATCGGAGTCGTAAAACTCCATATGAAGTTGCTGGGCCAGATATTTGCCAATGGTGCTCTTGCCCGCACCCATAGGTCCCACTAGGAAGATATTGCGTTTCTCAGCCATGTTGCACGAAATTCTCACAAACAAATGCGCCCCACGAACACCGCGGGGTCGACGATGAACCTAACCTTGATTTTCTGAAACTGGACGCCGGATTATCGCAACTGAGCCGGCGGCTGGCAAGGTGCACGCCGCCGGCTCGGTGATCGGCCCCGGTTCCTAGATGCTGTCGTGCACGATACGGGGGGTGACGAAGATAATCAATTCCCGCTTGCGGTTGGTGTCCGAGGTGCTCTTGAACAGCCGCCCCACCACCGGAATGTCCCCCAGCAGCGGCACCTTGGTGACATTGCGCAAAATATCCTGCTGATAGATGCCCCCCAGCACCAGGGTTTCGCCGTCGCTGACCAGCACCTGGGTGGTCACCGACTGGGCGTTAATCGAGGGAACAATGGAGCCGTCCGCCTGGGGAACAAATTCTCCCACGCTGTCCTGGGTCACGATCAAATCCAGCACTACCCGGTGATCGGGGGTGATCTGGGGAGTCACCTGAAGGCTGAGAAACGCATCTGCAAACTCCACATTGGTGCCCTGTTCGCTGACGGTACTGTAGGGGATCTGCACCCCCTGCTGAATCAACGCCGGTTTCTGGCTGGAGGTGGTGACCCGGGGGCTGGCGATAATCTCGGCCCGGTTTTCCCGCTCCAGCGCCGATAACTCCAGATCGAGAATGGTGCCGTCCGACAGTTTGGCGATCTGCAAGCCAATGGATCCTCCCTCGCTGGTCGTGGGCAGGTTGATATTCAGGTTGCCTTCGGTGCGGTTATGAGAACCCGTGGTGTCGTTACGGTATTCCCAGTTGATCCCCAGGTCCTCCTCCAGCCCTTCATTAATGGTGACCATGCGCGCTTCGATCACCACCTGTTTGATGGGAATGTCCAGCAGCGCCAGCATGCGGCGAATGTTTTCGATGTTTTCCCGAGTGTCCTTGAGCACCAGCATGTTGGTTCTGTCATCCACCGCAATGGCGCCCCGCTCCGACAGCAGGCTGGTGCTTTCGTTGGTCAGCAGGGCCACCACGTCCATGGCCTTGGCATAGTTGACCTGCAGAAACTCGGTTTCAAGCGGTGCCAGCCCTTCCTGGGCCTGGCGGTTTTCCAGCAGTTGCTGCTCCTGTTGCGCCAGCTCCGCCGCCGGCGCCACCAGCAGAATGTTGCCGTCCAGGCGCTTGTCGAGGCCACGCACCTGCAAAATGGTATCGAGGGCCTGCTCCCAGGGCACGCCGTCCAGCCGCAGGGTCAGGTTGCCCTGCACCGAGTCGGTGGTGACCAGGTTGAAATTGTTGAAGTCGGCGATCAGCTGCAGCGCAGTACGCACCGGAATATCCTGAAAGTTCATCGAGATGGGCTTGCCGCCCCTGGCAGCGCGGCTGGCACCGGCCGCCACCGCCGGCCGGGCCAGCTCGATCACAAACTCGCGACCGCGCTGCTCATACTGGTAAACGAAGTCTCCGTCCGTCTCGATCGTCATTCTCACGTTTTCCCGCTCCCGGCGCGTCTGAATGCGCCTGGCCGGGGTAGCGAAGTCGCTCACATCGTAGGTTTGCCGCAGCGCGTCGGGAATGTGGGTATTGTGAAAACTGGCGGTCAGCCGCCGGCCGTGCTGTTGCAGATCCACCGCCGCCGTCGGCCGCTCAAGCGTGATCACCAGCTGCCCCTGCCCCTGGGCGCCACGACGAAAGTCGATGCCGGCAATGCCGTTGATGGCCCCGGGCGGCAGCGGGTGACCGGCGCCGGCAGGGGCAGACACTCCCTCCCCCAGCAACACCTGCAGGGTATTGCCCTGCTGCTGCACCCGGTAGGGCTGCACCCGCGCCATGGGGATCACCACCTCCAGTACCGTCCCGGCACGACGAACGTCAATGGCGGAAATGCCCTGGCGCTCAATGGGAATGTGGTTTTCCAGCAGTGCCGAGCTGGCCCCGGGCAGCTGCAGCACCAGGCTCGGCGGGCTCTGGCTCAGCCGCTCGATCACCCTGGGTGGCCCGTCGAATTCCAGTTCCAGCACCAGCTGATCGCCCGTCAGCGGATTAACCCGAAACTGCTCCAGGCTCACCGCCAGCGCCGGCCAGGCAATCAGCCAGGCGGCCAGACAGACACTCAGCCGCGCGGCCGTCGTTATTCCCATGATGTGTGCTCCCTGCAAACATGATTATTCGAACTCATTTATTGTTATTCGCCGGTCAGCGCCAGGGTGGTTTCCCGCAAGCTCCAGCAACCCCGGCCATCGGCCACGTATTCCTTCAGGGTGATCCGCTCCCCGCTGATGGCGGTCACCTCCCCATGGTTCAGCCCCAGCCGGTCTCCGGGCGCCACCAGGTGGGCCTCCCCATTCCGGGACACCACCAGCGCCCGAATGCCGGCGTCATTCTGCAATGTGCCCCCCATGGCGAGATTGGCGAGGGAATAGCGCTCCAGCGGCTGTTTTTCCCGGTTGCTATCGGGTTGTTCGCAATCCCGCGGCAGCGGCCCCCGGCTGGCACTTTCCGGCCGGGGCGTGACAAAGGGACTGCGCTCACGGACCGGTACATAAGCCGCGGGCACATATTCATTGATCTCGGGCATGGCTTCAGGCGGCGCCGCCGGACGGGAGCGGACCTCGGCCACGTAACGGCGCAGATCCTCTTCCTCGGCGCAGGCACTCAGGCCCAGCACCACCAGCAGCAAGATCAGTGGGCCCCTCATCGCTCCCCCTGCTCGTTGTATTTGTAGGTTTTGGCCAGCATGCTCATGGCCAGCTGTTCGCCGCTCTGGTGGCTGAGGCTGAAACTGTCGAGGATCACGATGCGCGGCAGTGCCGCCACGCCGGCCACGAACCGGCCCAGCTGATGATAGTCACCACGGACGATGATGCGCATGGGCAACTCGGTGGAAAACTCCCCCGGCTGCTCCGCCTCCCAGTTAATGCGCTCCAGACGCAGGCCGTTATTGGTGGCAATAAAGCTGATGTCATCGAGCAGGCCGGCGATCTCCAGCTGGTTGGGCAACTTGCGCAACTCCTGTTCCAGGCGCACCTGCAGTGTTTTCATCTGCTGCTCGTAGGCGGGCAGGGCCGACGCCTGGCGGGCCTTGGTTTCAAAGGTGGCCTTGAGGGACGCTTCCTGGGCCCGGGCCTGCTCCAGCTGCGCCAGACTGTCGCGGATCAGGAACTGTCCCAGCAGCCCGGCCAGCAGGGCGCACAGTATCACCAGGGTGGCCACCTTGGCAGATCTTGGCCACTGGCCGATGTTGTCAAAGTCCAGATCATTCAGCTCTTGCCAGTTCATGGTTGCCTCCCTTCTGCGGCCACCTTAACGCTCATGGAAAACTGGCTGAGGGCCATGGGCTGGCTGTCGGATGCGTAAATGGAGCCCAGCCGGGGTTCGGTGAGCCAGCGACTGTCCTCCATGCTGCGCAGCATGCTGGCCACCCGCGGATAGGCTTCGGCCTTGCCCACCAGCTCAATGCGCTCCCGATCCACGTTGAGCGAGCTCAGGTATACCCCGGCGGGCACCAGCCCCGGCATCTGGTTAAACAACCGCACCGAAAAGGCCCGCCGGTGCTGCAACTGCTCTATCAGCCGCATGCGCTCCAGCAGTTGTTCCCGTTGCTGGCGAATGGCGCTGATCTCCCCCAGCACCTGATCCAGCCTGACGGTTTCCAGCTGTAAAAAGCGGTTGCGCTCCTGCTGATGCGCCTCAAGCTGGCCAATGCGCAGGTTAATCAGCACCATCACCAGGGTGGTCACTGCCACCGCCGCCGCCAGCAGCAGCATAAAGCGTTTTTTCTGCCGGACTTTCCGCCCTTCCCGCCAGGGCAGCAGGTTTATATTGGACATGGTGTAAAGCTCCTCAGCGCCAGCCCCAGTGCCGTGGTGTAGGCCGCCGCTCCGGCATAGTGCCGATCGTCACCGCCCAGCAGTCGCTCAAAGCGGGGCACCAGCACCGGCATGGCCAGCTCTTGCTCCAGCACCTGAGCCAGCTGGGGCAGCTGGCTGCCGCCGCCGCTCAGCAACAGCGCCTGGGGCGGTTGACTGCCGGCGCCGCTCTGAAAGATCTGCAGGTTGCGACGAAGATGCTGAAGAATGGCGGTAATGTGATGCTGCCTTGCCTCCTCCAGCAGCGGCTCAGGCAGGCCGTACTGGACCTTGGCGGTGTCGGCCTGGCTTTCCGGCATGCCCGAGAGCTGGCTGATCTCCCGGGTAAAATGGGCTCCGCCAAAGTTCTGCAACCGGCTGTGAATAACGTCTCCCCGCGCCATCACGCCAAAGGTCAGGCATTCTGCACCGATATCGGCCAGCGCCAACAGGCCGACGCTGGCCTGTTCCGCCTGCAGCAACGCCTGCGCGGCCCGGGCCAGGGCGTGCACGCCGATGTCCACCACGCTGGTCTCCCAGCCGGCCAGCTGCAGGGCCGCCAGGCGCGAGCTGATGCTGTCGGTACGGGCGGCGCTGAGCAGAATGTCTTCCCGGTCGGGGTGCGCCTGGCCGGGGCCCAGGCGCTCGTAGTCGAGGCTGATTTCTTCCAGCGGAAAGGGAATGTGCTGGCCGGCTTCCAGCATCACCTGGTGCTCCAGGTCATCGTCACTCAGACCCCGGGGAAAGGAAATGATTTTGCTGGTCACGCTGCTGCCGGTTACCGCCGTGGCGACCCTGCCAACCGGGCTGCCGAGCTGACGCCTGAGCTGTTTGAGCGCTTCGCCCACGGCATTGATGTCCTGCAACTGGTGGTCAATGATGCTGTGAGCCGGCGTGGGAACACTGGCCATGGCGGCGAGCTGTATGCGTTCCCTTTGCCCCTTGAGCAGCACCGCCTTGAGACTGCCGGTGCCGAAGTCCACCCCCACCATCCACTGTACGTCCCGTCTTCCCGTCAGACTAAACATAAGCATCCATGTCGTTGTTTTTGTTGGCGCCCCTAAGCTTAGGTGGACTCATTTGTACTTATAGTCATTTCATAAAATAAAACCAAATAAAACCAAAAGCGCTCGAATAACACGGCGCTCACAGGATATACTTGCCCGTCAATTGGTTAAAAAATGATTTACCGGGTTTTATTACATGCTCAAATGGCTCGTTCGCCTGCTTGCCCTGGCTTTCTTCCTTGGCCTTTCCGGCATGGTTGCACTTTTTGTTCTGTACCAGCAAATCAGTGCCGATCTGCCGGATGTTTCCACCCTTAAGGACGTGCGTCTGGAAACTCCCATGCGCATCTACAGCCAGGACGGCGAACTGATCTCCCAGTATGGGGAGCAACGCCGCACGCCGGTCACCATAGACCAAATGCCGCCCCTGCTCATCGACGCCTTTCTCGCCACCGAGGACGCCCGCTTTTACGAGCACCCGGGTATCGATCCGGTGGGCATTGCCCGCGCGGCCATGGTGTGGCTGACCACGGGGGAAAAGCGCCAGGGCGCCAGCACCATTACCCAACAGGTGGCCCGCAACTTTTTCCTCAGCCGGGAAAAAACCATAGTGCGCAAGGTAAAAGAGATTGTTCTGGCTTTGCACATTGAAAGTCAACTGACCAAGGACGAGATCCTTGAGCTCTACCTCAATAAAATTCCCTTGGGCCACCGCTCCCACGGCGTGGGCGCCGCCGCTCAGGTGTATTACGGCAAGGAGCTGAGCGATCTGAGCCTGCCGGAAATGGCGATGATCGCCGGCCTGCCCAAGGCCCCGTCTACCCTCAACCCCATCAGCAACCCGCGCCGAGCCGAGGAACGCCGGGCGGTGGTGCTGGGACGCATGCTGGAAACCGGCAAAATCACTCAAGACCAGTATGAAGACGCCATGGCGGCGCCGGTGCGCACCCGTTATCACGGCGCCGAAATCACCCTGAACGCCCCCTACCTGGCGGAAATGGCCCACCAGTTTGCCCTGGCCATGTTTGGGGACGAGGCCTACACCCGTGGCCTGAACATTTACACCACGGTGCATGCCGACGAGCAACAGGCCGCCAACCAGGCCCTGGTTAACGGTCTGCTGGCCTACGATTTGCGCCACGGCTACCGAGGCCCGGTGGCCGCGCTGTGGCAGGGCGACAACGCCTGGAGCGAAGCGCAGATTGAACAGCACCTGGAAGAGCAGCCCGCTTACTGGCCCCTGAAGCCGGCGGTGGTCACCAAGGTGGGAGAGCGCAGCGCCACGGTCTTCATCAAGGACAGCGGCCCCGCCGAACTGGAGTGGGATGGCCTGAAATGGGCGCGTGCCTATATCGCCGACAACCGCCAGGGCAAGGCACCTTCAAGGGCCGGGGACATTCTCAAGGCGGGCGAACAAGTCTGGGTGCGCCCGCTCGGCGAAGGCTGGATGCTGGGCCAGCAGCCCGAGATCAATGGCGCCCTGGTGGCATTGGAGCCGGTCACCGGCGCCGTCACCGCCCTGGTCGGCGGCTTCAACTTTACCCTCAACAAGTTCAACCGGGTGGAGCAGGCCGAGCGCCAGATGGGATCCAACATCAAACCCTTCATCTACTCCACCGCCCTGGATCACGGCTTTACCCTGGCCAGCCTGGTGAACGACGCCCCCATCAACCACTGGGACGCGGGCAGCGGCAACGCCTGGAAACCGCGCAACTCCCCCAATGTCTATGATGGCCCCATTCGGGTTAGAGAGGCCCTGGCCCGCTCCAAAAACGTGGTGTCCATCCGTCTGTTGAGGGACAGCGGCATCGCCAACGCCATGCAGCGGCTGAACGATTTTGGCTTTGATACCAGCCGCATTCCCGCCACCGAGAGCCTGGCGCTGGGCTCGCCCTCGGCCACGCCGCTGCAAATGGCCGCTGGCTACGCCGCCTTTGCCAACGGCGGCAACAAGATCTCGCCCTTTGTGGTGGAACGCATTGAAGACGCCCAAGGGGTGGTGCTGTACCGGGCCGCGCCCGAGCAACAGCGTATCATCAGCGAGGAAAACGCCTGGCTTATCAGCTCGGCGCTGGGCTCGGCCATTCAGGGCGGAGTGACCGGTGATCGCCGCTGGAACGGTACCGGTTGGCGCGCCGGCCGCGCCCTGGGGCGCAGCGACATCGCCGGTAAAACCGGCACCACCAACGACTCCCGGGATGCCTGGTTTTCGGGCTTTACGCCAGACCGGGTCGCCACCGCCTGGGTGGGCTTTGACGACTTTGGCCGGCCGCTCGGCCGCACCGCCTATCATCCCAACCTGGGCCGGGATCAGGTGGCCGGCGGCGAGTTCGGCGGCAGCACGGCCCTGCCGATCTGGGCCGATTACATGAAGGTGGCCTTGTCGCACTTTCCGGAGCGCGAACGGCCCCGTCCCGCCGAGCTGGTCAGCGTCAGCATCGATACCAGCACCGGCCTGCTGAGCAACGGCAAAGGGCACACCGAGTATTTCGTGAAAGGCAGCGAGCCCCGCCGCTACAGCCGCCCCGACAGCCATCAGCAGTTTGGCGGCACCAGCGTGACCGACGAGCTGTTTTAGGCCGGCTAACGGAAAGACAAAGGCGCTGCATGAGCAGCGCCTTTTTTATGGCAAGCGCTCTTGCAGCAGCGTGCTGATCACCTTGGCCATTTCGTTAAAGCAGGGCCGGCGCACCGAGTGAGCCCGGTGCAGCAGGGCAATGGTGCGGCTGGGCTGGGGATCGGTCACCCTGAGGTAGCTGACCCCGGCGTCGCTGCTTTGCTCTCCCACCGCCAGTTGCGGGATCAGGGTCAGCCCCGAGCCCGCCGCCACCATGTTGCGCAGGGTTTCCAGGCTGGTGGCCTTGAAATGGCTGTCTTCACCGATGCCGGCGGCAAAGCAGAAGCCCATGGCCTGATCCCGCAGGCAGTGGCCATCTTCCAGCATCAGCAGTTTCTCGCCCTTGAGCTCGTTAAGCCGTATCTGTTCCCGCCCGGCCCAGGCATGGGTGGCAGGCACCGCCAGCAACATGGGCTCGTCATACAGCGCCAGCGCACCAAAGTTGTCCATGTTGTCGAGCTGGGCCAGGATCAGGCAGTCGAGTTCGCCGTCCGCCAGCTGTTTGAGCAATACCTGGGTCTGGGCTTCGTAAAGAAAGATGTGCAGCTCGGGAAAATGCTGCCTGAGCGCGGGAATGATATGGGGCAGCAGGTAGGGGCCGACGGTGGGAATCAACCCGATATGCAACTCGCCCGACATGGGCTCGGTAAAGGTGCGGGCGATATCGCGCAGCTCCTTGGTGGCCGCCAGCACCCGGCGGGCCTGAGCGGTAATGGCATCCCCCGCCGGGGTGAACAGCACCTTGCGGGACGTACGCTCCATCAGCAGCACGCCCAGCTCGTCTTCCAGCTTGCGCAGCTGGCCGCTGAGGGTGGGCTGACTGACGAAACACTTTTCCGCCGCCTTGCGAAAGTGGCGCTCTTCCGCGAGCGCCACCAGGTATTCCAGATCCCGTAAATTCACCTTTTCACCATGGTTATTCATTCCTTTGCGGCATGATCCCCGATTTTGGTGAGAATGGAAAGGTACGTGCAACCAAAGCAACCACAGGGTTACCTTCACCGACACGCTGCAAGTACTTCCCTGTAGCGCTAGGCACATGCCATCCATGGCATGTGACGGTCGGTTCCGGCAATCCCTGTGGTTGCTAATCCGTTTATTAGCCCAGGTGGGCGGCCAGTTCGTCGCTGCCGCCGATATGGCGGCCGTCGATAAACACCTGGGGCACGGTAGTGCGACCGGACACCGCCTTCAGGCTGATGCTGGTGGCATCCTGGCCGATGATCACCTCTTCATAGCGCATGTTGCGCTCCAGCAGCATCTGCTTGGCCCGGGCGCAGTAAGGACAGCCCGGCTTGCTGAACAGGGTAATGGCCGAGGGCTTGGCGGCTTCCGGGTTGATATAGGCCAGCATGGTGTCGGCATCGGACACTTCAAAGGGATCGCCGGGCTTTTCGGGCTCGATAAACATTTTTTCGATCACCCCGTCTTTCACCAGCATGGAGTAGCGCCAGGAACGCTGGCCAAAGCCCAGTTCCCGCTTGTCTACCAGCATGCCCATGCCCTCGGTGAATTCGCCGTTGCCGTCGGGGATCACTCGAATGTGCTCGGCCTCCTGATCCGCCAGCCAGGCGTTCATCACAAAGGTATCGTTCACGCTCATGCAGATGATCTCATCCACACCGTTTTCAAACAGCACCGGCGCCAGCTCGTTGTAGCGCGGCAGGTGCGTGGACGAACAGGTGGGGGTAAAGGCGCCGGGCAGCGAGAACACCACCACGGTTTTGCCACTGAACAGTTCATTCGAGGTTATGTCGGTCCACTGATCCTGCTGGCGGGTACGAAAGGTCACCTGGGGTACGCGCTGGCCGGTTTTGTCTGTCATCATATTGAGTCCTTGTGCTGCCTGTTTGGAATTGGACTCATTATTACCCGACACAGAACAAAGGTGAAATCGTTTAGGCTGCTTAATTTGATAGGTTTACACAATTAAAAAGAGCAATGGTGTTGCCATTGCTCTTGTCGTCTGGTGCTTCAGCCCCGGCCGTTAAACCACCCTTTATAGATCTGCTCCTTTAACTCCAGCCGCCTGAGCTTGAGGCTTTCAAACTCCGCATCGGAAATCGGCAGGTTACAGGCCTCAAGGCCTTCTATTTCGTGGTTCACCTTGTGATATTCCCGGGCAAGACGGGCAAACTCCTCATCGTTGAGCTTGAGCGCGGTAATGTGCTCGGCGTGCTCGGGAAATTCTTCGGCAAGCGTGTGTGTCATGGTTCAACCTCCTCGGCATCAGGGGATGGTTTAACTATAGACGACGCTTTCTTCCGGCACCCTGGCCATGGCCGCTTCCACCACCTCGGGGCCGGCGCCGCGTTTGTGGGCATTTTCACTGAGATGACGACGCCAGGCCCGGGCCCCCGGCATGCCCTGGAAAATCCCCAGGGTGTGGCGGGTAATATTGCCCAGATAGGTGCCCTGCGTCAGCTCCCGCTCGATATAAGGCAACAGCTGGCGGATCACCTGGTGGCGGCTCGGCGCCTCATGCTCGTCATTAAACAGCTCGGCATCCACCCGGGCCAGCAGATACGGGTTCTGATACACCTCGCGCCCCAGCATAACGCCATCCAGATTCGCCAGATGAACCCTAGCCTCTTCCAGGGTCTTGATGCCGCCGTTCACAGCGATGGTCAGCCCGGGATAATCCCGCTTGAGCTGATAAACCCGGTCGTAATCGAGCGGCGGAATGTCCCGGTTTTCCTTCGGGCTCAGCCCCTGCAGCCAGGCCTTGCGGGCATGTACGATCAGCGCATCGACGCCGGCCTCGGCCACCTTGTCTACCAGGGTGCACAGAAATTCGTAGCTGTCCTGTTCGTCGATACCGATGCGGGTTTTCACCGTTACCGGAATGGACACCGCCGCCTTCATGGCCGCCACGCCCTCGGCCACGGTGTGGGGATGGGCCATCAAGCAGGCGCCGAACAGACCGTTTTGCACCCGATCCGACGGGCAGCCCACGTTCAGGTTGATCTCGTCGTAGCCGCGCTGCTCCGCCAGCCGGGCACAGTGCGCCAGAGCCTGCGGGTCATTGCCTCCCAATTGCAACACCAGCGGGTGCTCTTCGTCGTTGTAGGCCAGATAATCGCCCTTGCCGTGAATAATGGCGCCGGTGGTGACCATTTCGGTATACAACTGGGCGTGACGGCTCATCAGCCGGTGAAAATAACGGCAATGACGGTCGGTCCAGTCCAACATGGGGGCAACAGAAAACCTGCCAGAGCTGAAACCGCCAGCCGTAGCGGCTTCGCTCTGGTTTTTCCTTGTATTTGAATCTCTTACAATCTTAGTCATTTGGCATTGGTCTCAGGCATTTTTCGGGCTGCGGTATCCCTTACAAATGGGATACCTGATGGAGGAAACATGGCCAGCTTTACAGTAGAGAAGCGCAAAATAGCGGCGGGCGTCATACGGTACCGCTGCATAGTGCGCGTCAAAAAAGATAAGGCGATAGTGTATCAGGAGTCCCGCACCTTCGGGAAATTGGCCAAGACCGGAACGCAGCCGGCGGCCAACCAGCGACGAGCAAGCGGAAGCTGATCAGCTCGAAGTGCTGCGCTCTTCCAGCTCATGGCGACTGGCCACGGCCAGGAAGTGACTGCGGTCCCGGTATTGCCCCTTTGAGGCCTTCACCCGGGAGTCAATCAGCTGGATCAGGCCGTCCGGCAAGCTGACATTAATACGCTTGGGCTTGCCCATAAACTCGGTCAGATCCACATCCAGCAACAGCCAGCCGTCGCAGTGGCTGTAGTCCTCAAGCTGTCGATACTGGCGTGGGCCCATGTCCTTAATGTTGTCGACACTGACCCCATTGCTGACCATTTCCTCTACCACCATGGCAATGGCCTCGGTGGCCATGGACTTCACCTGCTCTTCACTGTCGGCGGCACTGAAGCAGGCATAGTCATCATTACAGAGCGCAGGCACCACCAGGCCGAGCGCTTCCCCGTCGTGGGACGGATATTCAACACCGACTGAAAACAACATAAGCACCTCCGCTAAATTCTGTGTCAGACCCAAGGAGCGGGGGGATCAAATCCCCGCCGCTTTCTTAATGGACTTGATGGTTCCGACCGGCAGCGATTTCTTCGGGTGCGGCACCGGGAAGGTTCTGCCCGTGATGGGTGAGTACCAGATCTCGTGGCTCCCCTTGCCTTGCCGTTTAAGCTCGCAGCCGGCGGCCTTCAATTCCTTGATCAGGTCGCCTGACGTCATAGAACCTCCTAATCAAGTGCCATCAATATACACACCAATACACACAAAATCAAAATCAGGAGGCAGCAAAGAAGGGGCCCACCATCTCTCTTCCAGCTCCTTGATGGGCATCTGTTGTATCAGGCAATCTGTAGGCATAGCAGTTGACTGGAAGTAGCAACTTCATCCCCACCATCTGGAAGACGCGGTGAAGATGAACCCACTGGCGGCGGCCGGGAAAGCAGAATTTCAACGGATGATCTTTTTTGAAGAAAAATGAAATTACGGCGGGGCAGCGCAGGATCCGGCAAGGATCGCAAAGCCCCGCCGGCTCTGCCTCTCCGGCCGTTTACGTGGGTGTATTTCACATTCCAATGTTTTATCTGGCCAACAATAAACATTGTATAAAGTGAGGCTGAGTGAGGTGTTCAGACTGATCAGCAGGCTGCCCCCGACAGAGCCGGAAGAGCTGGTGGAAAGGCTGAAGAAAGAGTTGCCGCCTGTTATGGAAGCCGAACCAAGCGGCCCCAGGATCGTCAGGCGGTCAACGTGACTATTCTTCACTGTGGCGGCTGGCCAGCCGCCACTTTCAAACAAATATCATTACGACATCCGCGGTTTAGTCGCCCCCGAAATCACCAGGTCGCCAACCACCTAGATACTTCTCTGCAAGCTCGAGATACATAAGTTCACCTTTGGGGCAAACCGGCCTGAGCTGCGCTATGCGTTCGCCCAACTCTCTTTCTCCACCGCATATTTCGACTAACACATCCCACGCTAGCCGGGGAGACCGCCGTACCGCACGGGTTCCCATCTGTTGGCTCAGAGCGTAGCTATGAGCTGAACGCAATAGTCGAAGTACTATTGCTGGAGAGTCAGGAACCACAAGAAGAGCTTCATTAGAGCTCGCATCCCGTTTCGCATTCATCAGAACCCGAAGTAGATCTTGCTCTTTAGTCAAGGTTGATGGTGCAGCAGCTCGAACTTCGGCCCGCCATTCCGCTTCTAGCTGGCGAGCGGCCTCCTCACTTACAAGCTCATGCCCAGCATTCTCGCGGTATCCCACTATCGTAATGAGTTTATTCTTCGCCGATAAAGTGTTGAGTTCCGGCAAAATCCTCCGAACGGCCTCTTCAACTTTATCAGGAGTTTTTATAGTCCGCACTAACCGATAGACCACCCGCCCGACAACCATTGCTGAGCCAAACTCAAACATACCTCGCTCCCTTTCTGGCAGGTCAGGGAGAAGGTTAAGCAAAGCTACGCTTCCAGGAATAACGTGTTCTGGTTCAAATTCGTCCTCGTAAACCTCCAGAGACGAAATAACATCCTCCCACATCTCCGGCTCGATAAGACGAAAATAATCCTCTAGGGCCTTTCTGTTTAGCATCCGGGCCCAAACTTCTTCGGCATGCGTGAAGGCCTGAAGCCCTTCCCCAAGCACTCTCTCCAGGTAAAACCTAAGCACATCCTCATGCGCCACTCGCCGTTCTCGAAGCCATCTATGCGCCGACTGCGGTACGTAACATGAGCCGCCTATATGACTTAGAGCAGCGGGAAAGAGACGTTCTATTACGTCTCGTACAACAGGAGCGTGCGCACCAGCCGAATCAATGAGTTGTTCAATCTGCTGTTTTAGGTACGGCGAGTCATCGCTACCACTGCTAGAAAAATTACTAGTCTGGGTTAAACCATCAATGGATATATGCAGCCTTCGAAACACATCAGGCAGGAAAACCCGTACGGCTTCCAAAGCAAGTACATCTACCAAAGCAACTTGGCCACCCAATCCTGTAACAGTACCATGAACAGAAGCTGCGTAACGCCGAACGTCGCGCATGTTCCGTACCAAGGGGCGAATCACTTCCATGAACACATCGGGCCAAGAGTCCTCATCGAACGTTCCCTTCTGATCCACCTGCGAGAGAGCGTCATCAATCGCCTTGAGAGTTTGATGAATTAGGGCCTTGGGTGGCACCTCCGGGAGATCGATCCCCACCTGAAGAATCTTCTCAAGATAATCACGGCCGGGAATGCCCTGCTCGGCGAGGGCTTCTTCAACGCGCGCACGGTCAAAAGCCACCACATATATAATGTTTGGAAAGTTCGCTGTCAGTCTCACCAGCTTGAATATATCCCGTATTTCTCCAGTGGTGAGTCGGTCGATATCATCAAGCACAACGATAAGAGGCTTACTCAAGCCTCGAAGAGCTTTTTCAACTTTAGCCCTCCGGCTACCAACACCTTCCCTGCGATGCTGAAGCATTTTGGAAATTAGGCTTGTTGCTGCTCGCCCTCTCTCTATCCAGGGGCCTACCAATGGCAACCATCCCATGCCGGCGAATGCTTCTCCGTATTCCTCCAAGCCTTTGCCAACCTCAGACAGCTCTGGGGTAAGTCGAAGCTGCGCTGATATCTCAACGAAAAAGGAGTCAACCAACTGCTCAGTCCCGCTAAACATCCAAGGGTTGAAATTAAGTACAGCAATTCCCGAATCATCCAGATACGTACGAGCAATGTTTACAAATGAAGTCTTGCCAGAACCCCAGGGCCCTAAAACCCCCACAACCACGCCCTCACTCACATCCAAGGAAAGAAGCTGGCTCGCGAAATTCTTGGCAACTTTCGCCCTCCCTAATGCGTCATCTACTGGGTCTTGAATAGGATTGTCCGCAGTCGCGCCTACCTTTTTTACCTCACGGCGTGCAACCTGGTTGACATCAACTTTTCTTTTGGAACGTCGAAAAATGCTAAGTATTCGCTTCAATTGTTATTAGCCTCCACCCAATAATTTTAATACCTGCGTGCACATATATTCTTGCACGAACTCTTAAAAATTAAGAATGCGATTGAATTTAACTTTTTCATTAAAGGTAAATACTTAACTGGAAATTCTTGGCGACCTTGCCTCTCCTCGTCCCTGTGAAGATGATCTCCGCCAGTCGAATGGAATCGTATGAAACCGCTTCATTATGACGTTACAAGCCGCCGAATGGAAGAATAGCCCAAGAGCCTGGCCGCAACTGAGCCCGCCTGGCGTTAATGCGTTTGGAACACCGAATTATGAGGGGGCTCCTCCAGCACGACGTGATATCGCCAGCTACCAAGCCCTAGGTTAAATATGACGGTCCAGGGCTTTGCCCTGGCGGGTATGGGCGGAGCCCATAAAGACCCAGCGAAACGGCAGGCCAGGATAAATCCGCTACGCGATCACTGATTCATCAAGCGATAGAAAGCTTTCCTACGCCCTGTCAAACCGAGTTTTTGCCAACAGGCGTCAAGTCGCTTGAGCTTGATGCAGGCAGATCAAAAGTCCGCTTAGCTTGCTGCAGGGAATCTGGGAACGGGTGGGATACTGGGTAGTAGCAGGGGACAGAAAGTACGTTTAATCAGATCCTCGGTGATCCATAAGTATCCCAAGGAATTAACCAGTCCAATAAAAACAAAGGCTTATTTAAAAGTCAGCCCCATCGAGCATGGGGCAACGGAGAAACGGGCGCTGGGATAATGGCTCATGGGCGTGATGACTTTTTGAACAACGGGGCGCGCATTATACCCAAGCATGCTCACAGACCCAACCCTGAAGGCAGGAAGGGGCCGCCGGCTGTGTTAATATGCGCCCAGAAGCCCTAGCGATGAGCCTGATTTATGTCCATAACACAACAACTTAAACGTGCCGAGCAGCTGTGCGAACAGCGCGGAGTGCGTTTTACGCCCACCCGCCGTCATGTGTTCGCCCTGATGGCCGAACACAAGGGGGCGGTCAGTGCCTACGAGTTGCTGGATCAGCTCAAGGAGCTGGAGCCCAGCGCCAAGCCACCCACGGTATACCGGGCGCTGGACTTTTTGCTGGCCCAGGGCTTTGTGCACAAGGTGGAGTCGCTCAATGCCTTTCTGTTCTGCGATCACTTTGCCGAGCACCACCCCATGCAACTGTTGATCTGCACCCAGTGCGGCGAGGTCATCGAGCTGCACGACGAGGCCATCAACCGCGCCTTTGAGCACCAGGCCGAGCTGCACGGCTTTGCCATTACCAGTCAGTCCATTGAAGCCCACGGCCGGTGCCGCCGCTGCCGGGGCGAAAGTGCCGGCAGCTGATATGCTTGTATCACCGCCACACCACAGGGACGAGACCATGGGCGCACTGATCAAACTGCTGCTGCTACTGCTGGTTGCCTTTTTCCTGGCCAGCGAGGTCACTCTCAGTACCTCCCTTTATCGTTATGAAGACAACGAAATCGAGCTGACCTTTCCGGTCTGGCAAACCGACAAGCCCTGGTATTACCTCAAGTGGAACCCAGCCGAGGGGGAGTTCGAGCAGCGTGTTAGCCTGAAACAGTGACGCAGCTCAGTGCCGTGTAACATCACCATGCTAGTATGCCGGCTTTTACTTCCGGAATACGATCATGGCCGAACCCCTGCTTAACCTGTTGCTGCCACTGATGCTGGCGCTGATGACCCTGATCATGGGCATGACCCTGGAAGCCGGCCATTTTACGCACTTGCTGCGCCGCCCCCGCCCGCTGCTGCTGGGGCTGGCCCTGCAATGGCTGCTGTTGCCGTTGCTGGCCTGGGGGCTGATCTTCCTGCTGGCACTGCCGCCACTGGTGGCCGCCGCCCTGGTGCTGATTGCCGCCGCGCCCGGGGGCGCCACCTCCAACCTGTTCAGTTTTCTGGCCAACGGCGACACCGCCCTGTCGGTCAGTCTCACCGCCCTGGTGGGCCTGCTGGCGCCCTTGTGGATGCCGGTGGCAGTGATGCTGCAACTGGGCTGGCTGGGCCAGCAGGATGCCAGCCTGGCCCTGCCGCTGGGGCCGGCCATGGCACAACTGGCATTGATCTGCATTGTGCCGGTGATACTCGGTATGCTGATACGCCAGTGCAGGCCGGGCTGGGTGGAGCGACACCAGCCACGGCTGAAAAAAACCGTGAGCCTGACGTTTTTGCTGTTGCTCATCGTGCTGGTGGCGCGCCATCGTGAACAGCTGCCGTCCCTGCTCAGTCTGGCGGCGCTGGCCATGCTGCTGCTGTGCACCTCGGCCCTGGCGGCCGGCTATGGGCTGGCACGCCTGGCACGCTGTGCCCAGCCAAGTTGTCGCAGCCTGGCCTTTGAAACCGGCATTCAGAACGCCGCCATCGCCATTGTGGTGGCCTATACCCAGCTCAACTCCGGCGAGCTGGCCCTGATGGCCCTGCTGTATGGAATTGTGATGAACATTCCGGCCCTGCTGCTGCTGGGCTGGTTTCGCCGCCGGCAAACGGCAGCGCGCAGCGCAATGGCGTGAGACGTAAAAAAGCCCTGTTGCGAACAACAGGGCTTTTTTTGAAGGCAAATCCGTCAGTCCACGTATTCCAGCATGGGCCGTGCGGTCATGCGGGTCACCAGCTCGTAGGCAATGGTGCCCACATGGCGGGCCACTTCTTCCGCCGCCAGGCCGTCACCCCACAGCAGAACTTCATCACCCACCCGGTCGGTGGCATTCGGGCCCAGATCCACCGTGGCCATGTCCATGGACACCCGGCCTGCCAGCGGTACCCGTCGGCCATTCACCAGCACCGGCGTACCCGCCGGCGCCATGCGCGGATAACCGTCGCCGTAGCCCACGGCAATCACGCCGAGGCGGGTGTCTCGTGGGCTGACCCAGCTGCCGGCATAGCCCACCGGCTCGCCGGCCTTGTGATCACGCACCGCAATCAGGGTGGTGGTGAAGTTCATCGCCGGGCGAAGGCCAAAGTCGGTGCCCTGCTGATCGCCAAAGGGGGTAATGCCGTAGAGCATGACACCGGGACGAATGAAGTCGGCATGGGCCTCGGGAAAGGCCAGCACCCCGGCGGAGTTGCACAGGGCGGTGGCACCGACCTTGCCGTCGGTCGCAGCCTTGAAGCGGGCAATCTGGGCCTCGGTCACGGCGCGCTGCTCGGGCTCGTCGGCCCGGGCGAAGTGGGTCATGGCATTCACCGGCTGCACCACTCGGGTCAGCCTGGCCAGACGGGCAAACACCCCTTCGGCCTCTTCCGGGGCAAAGCCCACCCGGTGCATACCCGAGTCGATTTTCACCCACACCGTCACCGGGGCGGCCAGCTCGGTGCGCTCAAGGGCATCGAGCTGGGCATGGCTGTGAATGCACAGGTGAAAGTCGTGCCGGGCGGCGTATTCCAGCTGGGGAATATTAAAAAAGCCTTCCAGCAGCAAAATGGGCAACTGAATGCCGCCGGCACGCAGCCGTTGCGCCTCTTCAAACCGCGCCACCGCGAACAGATCCGCGTCCTGCTCCAGGGCCGCCGCCACCCTGAGATCTCCGTGGCCGTAGGCATTGGCCTTGACCACGGCCATGGCCCTGGCATTGGGCGCCTGTTGTCTGGCTACCTTCAAATTGTGCCGAATGGCCTCCAGACTGATGCGGGCCACTGCTCCCCGTGCATCCATCTTGACTCCTTAATAATCATCATCGAAATCCGGTCCGGCGTAGTTGTCGAAGCGGGAAAACTGCCCCTGAAACGTCAGCCGCACCTTGCCTATGGGTCCGTTACGCTGCTTGCCGATGATGATTTCAGCGATGCCTTTATCGGGGCTGTCTTCGTGATAGACCTCGTCCCGATAGATAAACATGATGAGGTCGGCGTCCTGCTCGATGGAGCCGGACTCCCGCAGATCCGAGTTAACCGGCCGTTTGTCGGCGCGCTGTTCCAGGCTTCGGTTAAGCTGGGACAGCGCCACCACCGGCACCTGCAGCTCCTTGGCCAGGGCCTTGAGCGAGCGGGAAATCTCGGCGATTTCCAGGGTCCGGTTATCGGCCAGGCTGGGTACCGTCATCAGTTGCAGGTAGTCGATCATGATCATGCTGACACCACCGTGCTCGCGGGCCACTCGCCGGGCCCGGGAACGCACTTCGGTGGGAGTCAGGCCGGAAGAGTCGTCGATATAGAGCTGACCTTTCTCCAGCAACATGCCCATGGTGGAAGACAACCTGCCCCAGTCTTCATCATCCAGTTGCCCGGTGCGAATACGGGTTTGATCGATTCGTCCCAGGGAAGCAAGCATCCGCATAATAATTTGCTCAGATGGCATTTCCAAGGAGAATATGAGCACAGGTTTGTCATTTGTTAGTGCAGCGTGCTCGCAAAGATTCATTGCAAAAGTAGTTTTACCCATAGAGGGTCTGGCCGCCACTATAATCAGATCGGAAGGTTGCAGTCCGGCAGTTTTTTTATCTAGATCATTGTATCCGGTAGAGACACCGGTAATGCCCTGATGCGGATTTTTAAATAAATCTTCTATGCGATCTATGGTCTTTTCGAGCAGGTTTCGCAGCGGTTGCGGTCCCTCGTTGGCACCGGTGCGACTCTCGGCAATCTTGAACACCCGGCTTTCAGCCAGATCCAGCAGATCGGAGGAGCTGCGCCCCTGGGGATCGAACCCGGCCTCGGCAATCTCGTTGGCCACGGCGATCATCTCGCGCACCACCGCCCGCTCCCGCACGATATCCGCATAGGCGCCGATGTTGGCTGCGCTGGGGGTGTTCTTCGCCACCTCCACCAGATAGGAAAAGCCGCCCACGGTTTCCAGCGCCTCGTGCCGCTCCAGCTCTTCCTGCACCGTGATCAGGTCAATGGGGCTGCCGGCCTGGCTGAGCCGCTGCATGGCCTGAAACACCAGCCGGTGGGGCCGGCTGTAGAAGTCGGTGTCCGAGACCTTCTCCGCCACCCGGTCCCAGGCATTGTTGTCCAGCAACAAGCCGCCCAACACGGACTGCTCCGCTTCAAAGGAATGGGGCGGCATTTTAAGCTGGGCCACGGCCTGATCGGACCGGTTGGCGGTCTTGTCTGTCATCGGAACTCTCGCTGATTGACCAAAACGTCATTATCGGAATTTTTGGGGGCGACTGAAAGGTTCAAAGTTGCCTGTTACTCCTTTCTGCTTTCCCTCATAATAAAACGGCAGTTGACATAACATGTCGCTGCTTTAGGATGTTGCCAGTCCGTTAATCAAGGAAATCACCATGCGCAAACTGCTTGCCCTGTTTACCCTGATCTTTGCCGTGGGCCTGACCGCCACCGCCTTTGATGCCGAAGCCCGCAAAATGGGCGGCGGCAGCCGCTCTGTCGGCAAGTCTTACAAGACGGCGCCGGCGCAGCCGACCCAGCAAAACATCAACCGCAACAACACCACCCAGACTCAGCCCCAGTCCAAGAAATCCGGTCTGATGGGCGGCCTTCTGGGCGGCCTGCTGGCCGGCGGCCTGTTCGCCGCCCTGCTCGGCTCCGGCGCCTTTGAAGGCTTCCAGTTTATGGACTTTCTGCTGATTGCCGGCCTGGCCTTTGGCGCCGTCATGCTGTTCCGCGCCCTGCGCCGAAGCAAGGCACCGGCGGCCCAGCCCGCCTACAGCGGCCCTCAGCGGTTTGAAGCGCCGCCCCAGGCGCCGGCCGCAACCGGTGCCACCGGCGGCTTTGGCCAAACCGAGGTGCCCTTTAACCTGCCCCCGGGGTTTGACCTGCAGGCGTTTTTGCAGGGCTCCCGCGAGCACTACCGCACCCTGCAGAAAGCCTGGAACCAGAACAACCTGGAAAAAATGCGCGAATATCTCTCCCCCGAGCTGTTTGCGGAATTGAGCCGCGAGCGCGCCGCCCTGAGCGGTGACCAGCACACCGAAGTGATGTTCGTCGATGCCGAACTGGTGCGTGCCGACCATACCTCCTACCAGGCCCAGGTAAGTCTGAAGTTCAGCGGCCGCTACCGCGACAGCGCGGAAAACGTGGAGCAGGACATCAGCGAAATCTGGCACCTGGAGCGGGATCTGACCCAACCCAACGCCCCCTGGCTGATTGTGGGTCTGGAAGATCTGGCCTGATCGTTTTTATTCTCTGTATCAAAGGGCTGCCATGGGCAGCCCTTTTTGTTGCTGCGAAGCGGCAACCCGAGCCATCAAGCGCCTCGCGGCGCCAAGGCATGCTGGCAGCCTGCGCTCCATCTGTTCCGTACACCATGCTCTGGATTCCTGCGAGAGAAGGCTCCCTGAATACGTCACCCCCGCGCAGGCGCAGATCCATGCGCATCTGCAGACACTGCGTGACCGTCAAGATTCTGCACCCTGTTCTGGATTCCTGCCTTCGCGGGAAGGGCGGTACTAGAAGCTGATTCGTGGAAGTTTCTGGTCCCAAGGCCCCATTCCCAATCCCAAAACAAAAAAGGCGCCCGCAGGCGCCTTTGAGTAAGGGTTAATAAGGGTGTCAGCCCACCAGGGCCAGCAGCACACCGGCGGCCACCGCCGAGCCGAGCACACCGGCCACATTGGGCCCCATGGCGTGCATCAGCAGGAAGTTCTGATGGTTGGCCTCCAGCCCCACCTTGTTCACCACCCGGGCGGCCATGGGCACCGCCGACACGCCGGCGGCGCCGATCAGCGGGTTGATCTTGCCGCCCGACAGCCGACTCATCAGCTTGGCCATCAGCACACCGGCGGCGGTACCGATGGAGAAGGCCACCGCGCCCAGGCCGAGAATGCCCAGGGTGTCCAGGGTCAGGAACTTGTCGGCCGACAGCTTGGAGCCCACCGCCAGCCCCAGAAAGATGGTGACCACGTTGATCAGCTCGTTCTGGGCAGTTTTCGACAACCGGTCCACCACCCCCGACTCCTTCATCAGGTTACCCAGGCAGAACATGCCTACCAGCGGCACCGCCGACGGCAGGAACAGCAGGGTCAGGGTGAGGATCATCAGCGGAAAGATCACCTTTTCCCGGCGGCTGACATGCCGCAGCTGATCCATCTTGATGGCCCGCTCTTCCGGGGTGGTCAGCAGCTTCATGATGGGCGGCTGAATGATCGGCACCAGCGCCATGTAGGAATAGGCCGCCACCGCAATGGCCCCCAGCAGATCCGGCGCCAGGCGCGAGGCCAGGAAAATGGCGGTGGGACCGTCGGCACCGCCGATAATGGCGATGGCCGAGGCGTCCGCCAGGGTGAAGTCAAACCCGGGCAGCGCATTGAGGGCAATGGCGCCAAACAGGGTGGCGAAAATACCAAACTGGGCCGCCGCCCCCAAGAGCAGGGTCTTGGGGTTGGCGATCAGCGCCCCGAAGTCGGTCATGGCCCCTACCCCCATGAAGATCAGCAAGGGGAAGACGCCGCTGCCGATACCCACTTCATAGACGTAGTAGAGCAGGCCGCCGGGCTCGGCCATGCCCGCATTGGGAATATTGGCCAGCACGCCGCCAAAGCCGATGGGCAGCAGCAGCAGGGGCTCAAAGCCCCGGGCAATGGCCAGATACAGCAGCAACAGGCCCACCGCTATCATCACCAGCTGCTTCCAGTGGAAGTTGGCGATGCCGGTTTCCTGCCACAGGGTCAACAAGGATTCCATCTCGCTCTCCTCAGCCCAGGCTGACCAGGGTATCGCCCACGGACACGGCGTCGCCTTCCTTCACCAGCACGTCCACAATCTGGCCGTCCCGGGCGGCGCGCACCTCGGTTTCCATCTTCATGGCTTCCATGATCAGCAGTACCTCGCCGGCGGCCACCGACGCGCCCTTTTTGGCCAGGATCTTGAAGATGTTGCCCGCCAGTGGCGCCGCGACCGGCTCACCGCTGCCGGCGGGGGCCACGGCCGGGGCCGGGGCGGGTGTCGCGGCAGCGGCGCCGGTTTCACGCACGGCACTGATGCTGCCCGCCGGGCCCACTTCCACTTCAAACACCTGGCCATCCACCTTGACCGCATAGGTCTCGGGGGCGCCTGCAGGGGCGCCGGCAGGAGCAGAAGCGGCCGGAGCGGCAGGCACCGGCTCGCTGCCCGGGGCCGGCTCAAAGGCGTCCGGATTGTCCCGGTTACGCAGGAATTTGAGGCCGATCTGCGGGAACAGGGCGTAGGTGAGCACATCGTCCACTTCAGCGCTGGCCACCCGCAGTTGTTCTTCCTTCGCCAGGGCCTGGAACTCACTGGTGAGGCGCTCCAGCTCGTCGGAGAGCAGATCCGCCGGGCGGCAGCTGATGGGCTCGGCACCGTTCAGCACCCGCGCCTGCAGCTCGGCATTGAGCGGCGCCGGCGCGGCACCATACTCGCCCTTGAGAATACCGGCGGTCTCCTTGGTGATGGTCTTGTACCGCTCGCCGGTGAGCACGTTGATCACCGCCTGGGTACCCACAATCTGGGAGGTCGGGGTCACCAGCGGAATAAAGCCCAGATCTTCCCGCACCCGGGGGATCTCTTCCAGCACCTCGTCCATGCGATCGGCGGCGCCCTGCTCTTTCAGCTGGCTTTCCATGTTGGTGAGCATGCCACCGGGCACCTGAGCCAGCAGAATGCGGGAGTCGACGCCCTTGAGGCTACCTTCAAATTTGGCGTACTTCTTGCGCACCTCACGGAAATAGGCGGCGATCTCTTCCAGCTTGGTCAGATCCAGGCCGGTATCGCGTTCGCTGCCCTGCACCATGGCCACCAGGGTTTCGGTGGGAGAATGGCCGTAGGTCATGCTCATGGAGGAAATGGCGGTGTCGAGGATATCGATGCCGGCATCGATGGCCTTCATGTGGGTCGGCAGGCTGAGGCCGGTGGTGGCATGACAATGCAGCGCCAATGGCAGCGACACTTCGGCCTTGATGCGCTTGATCAGGGTCTCCGCCTCATAGGGCTTGAGCAGGCCCGACATGTCCTTGATACAGATAGAGTGACAGCCCAGATCCTGCAGCCGCTTGGCCATGTCGACCCAGGTCTCCAGGGTATGCACCTTGGAGGTGGTGTAGGAGATGGTGCCCTGGGCATGCCCCTCCATTTCCACCGTGGCCTTGATGGCACTTTGCAGGTTGCGCACGTCGTTCATGGCATCGAAGATGCGGAACACGTCCATACCGTTGGCCCGGGCCCGCTCCACGAACTTGAATACCAGATCATCGGCGTAATGGCGGTAGCCCAGCAGGTTCTGGCCGCGCAGCAGCATTTGCTGGCGAGTGTTGGGCATGGCTTTTTTCAGGGCGCGCAGCCGCTCCCAGGGATCTTCGCCCAGGTAGCGAATGCAGGCGTCAAAGGTGGCGCCGCCCCAGGTTTCCAGTGACCAGTAGCCGATGGCATCGAGCTTTTCGGCAATGGGCAGCATGTCTTCCAGACGCAGGCGGGTGGCCAGCAGGGATTGGTGCGCGTCACGCAGCACCACGTCGGTAATGGCGAGGGGTTGAGTCATGGTTAAAGGCTCCATTCAAGTTCCGTTTTGGTGTTTCCGTAAGATGCCGCTCAGTGCTTGTGATTTTTTTTGTATTGATTGATGGCGGCGGCAATGGCGGCCAGCTTTTGCGGGCCAAGTTGGTGGTCACTGGGCAGCGGGGCCGCCGGAGCGGCTGCGGGCACCGGAGCGGCTTCGCCCGCAAAGCGGGCCAGCAGGGTGACGGCCACGATGGCCAGCGACAGAAAGGCAAACACGAAGGCCATGCCCAGCCCCATCAGGCTGGCCGCCTCCAACAGTTGCGCAGAAAGGTTGTTCATTAGCATTGTCCTTGCCGTGATTGTCCAGGCTCGGGAGCATATCCAGCCCGACTCGGTAGTGACAACGCCGCATTATCAAAAATGTTGTAATGATCCTAAAAAAAATTGCATTTCGATGACTGGATCACGCTATGAGCGTATGAAAAAACTGCAATGTTTTGATTGATAACATAAAAGCATGAAAGACGTATACAAAGGATGAAAGCTGGTAACACAAGGAAAGGAAGGAACGGAGTCGCGGGCCGGATTGCGAACATGGCAGGATGAGAAGAACGGAAAAGCAAAAAGCCGGCACAAGGCCGGCTTTTCACTGTATGGCGCATCCGGGAGGATTCGAACCTCCGACCGCTCGGTTCGTAGCCGAGTACTCTATCCAGCTGAGCTACGGATGCATGTCTTTGCGTTGATATTCAGATGGCGCATCCGGGAGGATTCGAACCTCCGACCGCTCGGTTCGTAGCCGAGTACTCTATCCAGCTGAGCTACGGATGCTTTTCTGAAAAACGCTTTTAAAAATGGCGCATCCGGGAGGATTCGAACCTCCGACCGCTCGGTTCGTAGCCGAGTACTCTATCCAGCTGAGCTACGGATGCGCTGCAAAAATGGCGGTGAAGGAGGGATTCGAACCCTCGATGCGGGTATAAGCCGCATACTCCCTTAGCAGGGGAGCGCCTTCAGCCTCTCGGCCACCTCACCGTGTTTGCGGGGCGTATATTACCGTCGGGCCAAAATAAGTCAAACACTTTTCCCACCGGTTTTTTTCGTTCGAACAGACTTTAAGCAGTTGGCAGCAAAAGCCGGCAATGTGAATAAAAAACGCCCCAAAAACCCGCCAATTAAAACTGGCTGTCGTCGCCGGTTCCCTTTTCCGCCTGTATCCGCATGTAAATTTCTTCACGATGCACGGACACTTCTTTCGGTGCATTTACACCGATGCGCACCTGGTTACCCTTGACGCCCAGCACGGTCACGGTTACTTCGTCACCGATCATCAGGGTCTCCCCTACTCGACGAGTCAAAATCAGCATATGGCTGCTCCTGTATTGGCAATGTATTAGTGAAAAATGTTGTTCATTATCCGATAAAGACGACGAAAAACCCAGCCTTCCTGTGGCATGAAATGGGGGGAACCCGTGTCAAAATCAAGAGGCCTGTCGATGACAGGCCTCTTTTTACTGTTTCGGCGTATGGCTGCCGATCCAAATTATAGACGGCCTGGTCCGGCCCGCCGGGTTACAGACGTTCGCTAAGCCAGGATGTGACCGAGTCCAACGCCGCCGGCAGCGCCGCCGGCTCGCTGCCGCCGGCCTGGGCCATGTCGGGGCGACCGCCCCCCTTGCCACCCACCTGCTGGGCGACCATGTTGACCAGTTCACCGGCCTTGACCTTGCCGGTGAGATCCTTGGTGACACCGGCAATCAGGCTGACCTTATCGCCGCTGACGGTGCCCAGCACCACCACGCCGGACTGCAGCTTGGACTTGAGATCGTCCAGGGTGCCGCGCAGGGATTTGGCATCCACCCCTTCCAGGTTGGCCACCAGCACCTTGTTGCCGTTGATGTCACGCACCTGCTCCAGCAGAGAAGCGCTGGCCTGGGCCGCCAGCTTGCCCTTGAGCTGCTCGACTTCCTTCTCCAGCTGGCGACTGCGCTCCAGCATCTGACGCACCTTGGCCGACACCGAGAAGGTATCGCCCTTGACCAGGCTGGCGGCCTGGTCAATTTCGTGGTCGAGCTGGTGCAGGTAGGCCAGGGCCGCCTCGCCGGTCACCGCCTCGATACGGCGCACGCCGGCGGCGATGCCGCTTTCGGACAGGATCTTAAACAGGCCGATATCCCCGGTGCGGCTGACGTGGGTACCGCCACACAGCTCGGTGGACACCTCGCCCATGGCCACCACCCGGACTTCGTTTTCATCGTACTTTTCACCAAACAGGGCGGTGGCACCGGCCCGTTTGGCGCCTTCCAGATCCATCAGCTCGGTGGACACCGGCAGGTTGGCACGAATGTCCCGGTTGACCATGTCTTCCACTTCCCGCAGTTCCTGTGCGCTCATGGCTTCCAGGTGGGAGAAGTCAAAACGCAGCCGCTCCGGTTCGACCAGCGAGCCTTTCTGAGTGACGTGATCCCCCAGCAGCTTGCGCAGGCTGGCATGCAGCAGGTGGGTCACCGAGTGGTTGAGGGCGGTGGCCTGGCGACGGGCACCGTCGACCGCGGCAGCCACTTCCTCGCCCACTTCCAGGGTGCCCAGCTCCAGGTAGCCCAGGTGCAGAATGCCGCTGCCGGCCTTTTGGGTGTCTTTCACCACGAACAGGCCGTCATCCATGCGGATCACGCCGGCATCCCCCACCTGGCCGCCGGACTCGGCATAGAAGGGCGTGGTGTCGAGCACCACGGCGCCCTCTTCACCGGCGATCAGCGCCGGTACCGGTTCGCCATTTTTGAACAGGCCGGTCACCTTGCCGGGCTGCGCCAGATGCTCGTAGCCGGTAAAGGCGGTTTCGCCGTCCACCTTGATGACCTTGGAGTAATCCACGCCGAAGTTGGAGGCTTCCTTGGCCCGTTCCCGCTGCTGCTGCATCAGGGTTTCAAAGCCGGCCTCGTCGATGCTGATATCCCGATCCCGCAGCACGTCGGCGGTCAGATCCGCCGGGAAGCCGTAGGTATCGTAAAGCTTGAACACCACCTCGCCGGGCAGTACCTTGCCCTCGCCCAACTCATTGATGGCGTCTTCCAGCAGTTGCAGCCCCCGGTCCAGGGTGCGGGCAAACTGCTCTTCTTCCAGCCGCAGCACCTTCTCGATGATCGGCCGCTGGGTGTTCAGCTCAGGGTAGGCCTCGCCCATCTGCTCGCACAGGGCTCCCACCAGGGTATGGAAGAAACTCTTGTCGGCGCCCAGCTTGCGGCCATGGCGCACGGCCCGGCGAATAATACGACGCAGTACATAGCCCCGGCCCTCATTGGACGGCATGACGCCATCGGCAATCAGGAAGGAACAGGAACGAATGTGATCGGCGATCACCCGCAGGGATTTGTTGTCGAGATCCGTGGTGCCCACTGCCTCGGCGGCGGCCTTGATCAGCGCCTGAAACAGGTCGATTTCGTAGTTGGAGTGCACCCCCTGCAAAATGGTGGCGATGCGCTCCAGGCCCATGCCGGTGTCCACCGAGGGCTTGGGCAGTGGCTCCATGGTGCCGTCGGCGTGACGGTTGAACTGCATGAACACCAGGTTCCAGATTTCAATGTAGCGGTCACCGTCTTCTTCCGGGCTGCCGGGAGGACCGCCCCAGATGTGTTCGCCGTGATCGTAGAAGATCTCGGTACAGGGGCCGCAGGGGCCGGTGTCACCCATGGTCCAGAAGTTGTCGGACGCATACTGGGCGCCCTTGTTGTCGCCGATGCGCACGATGCGATCCACCGGTACGCCGATTTCCTGGGACCAGATGCCAAAGGCCTCGTCATCGGTCTCATACACGGTGACCCACAGCTTGTCTTTGGGCAGCTTGACCACTTCGGTCAGGAATTCCCAGGCGAAGCGAATGGCATCCTGCTTGAAATAGTCACCAAAGCTGAAGTTGCCCAGCATCTCAAAGAAGGTGTGGTGACGGGCGGTGTAACCCACGTTTTCCAGGTCGTTGTGCTTGCCGCCGGCACGCACGCAACGCTGGGAGCTGACGGCCCGGTTGTAGGCCCGCTGCTCCAGGCCCAGGAACAGATCCTTGAACTGGTTCATGCCGGCATTGGTGAACAGCAGGGTCGGGTCGTTGTGAGGCACCAGCGAGCTGGACGCCACCACCTGGTGTCCCTGCTGGCGGAAATACTCGAGAAACGCGTTGCGTAACTCAGACGTGGTCATTCGCATGGAAAATCCTGTTGATTGCTTGGTAGGCGGTTACTCCCATAATTTAAAAGGAATGGGGAGCAATGTAAAACGCGCCATCAGGGCGATGGCCGTGGAAAGGCGCTATTCGTCACCGCTTTCCAGGGCGTAACGGATATGAGCCGGGCCAAAGCCCCTCGCCTGCAGGTAACGCATGCGCCGGGCCCGCTCCTTGAAATCGGTGATGGGCGCGTCGCCAAAGCGACCGCGGTGGCACTCCCGAGCCAGCTCGAACCAGTCGGGGTCTTGCTCTTCCAGGGCTGTGGCTATCTCGTCCGGGCGCACCCCCTTGCGCTGCAGCTCGGCGCGAATGCGCAGGGGGCCATGCTTTTTATACAGATGCTGTCGCACCTGAGTATGGGCAAAGCGCGCGTCCTGCAGCCATTGCTGCTGCTCCAGCCGATCCAGGGTGCGTGTGATTTCCTCTTCCCCAAACTGGCGCTGGCGCAGCTTTTGCTCCAGCTCCCGCCGGCTGTGATCCCGGCGCGACAGCAGCCGCAGGGCGCAGTCCCACACCGGCTGATCCGGATTTGCTGACTCAAACAACATGGGGATGCCTCAAAAAACGGTCTACCTCAAAACACAAAGGCCGGGCATTGCCCGGCCTGTTCATCAGAATTCGTTGTTGCCATCCGGGCCGTCCAGCTCGGTGACCGCCTCGCCCTTGACGTCGCCTTCATCCTTGGTCGCCCCCGGCGCCAGCAGCAGCATCTGACGCAGTTGCTGTTCAATTTCGTCGGAGATGTTCTTGTGCTCCAGCAGGTATTTGATGGAGTTGGCCTTGCCCTGGCCAATCTTGTCGCCCTTGTAGCTGTACCAGGCACCGGCCTTTTCGATAAGCTTGTGCTTCACGCCCAGCTCAATCAGCTCGCCTTCCTTGGAAATGCCCGCGCCATACATGATCTGGAACTCAGCCTGCTTGAACGGCGGCGCTACCTTGTTCTTCACCACCTTGACCCGGGTTTCGTTACCCACCACCTCATCGCCTTCCTTGATGGAGCCGATACGGCGAATGTCGAGGCGCACGGAGGCGTAGAACTTGAGGGCATTACCGCCGGTGGTGGTTTCCGGGCTGCCGAACATGACGCCGATCTTCATGCGGATCTGGTTGATGAAGATACACAGGCAGTTGGCACTCTTGATGTTGGCGGTCAGCTTGCGCAGCGCCTGGGACATCAGGCGGGCCTGCAGGCCAACATGGGAATCCCCCATTTCACCTTCAATTTCGGCACGGGGCGTCAGCGCCGCCACCGAGTCGACGATAATCACGTCTACCGCGCCGGAACGCACCAGCATGTCGCAGATTTCCAGCGCCTGCTCACCGGTATCGGGCTGGGATACCAGCAGATCGTCCACGTTCACGCCCAGCTTGCCGGCGTAGACCGGATCCAGCGCGTGTTCGGCATCGACAAAGGCACACACCTTGCCGGCGCGTTGCGCCTCGGCGATCACCTGCAGGGTCAGGGTGGTTTTACCGGAGGACTCGGGGCCGTAGATTTCTACGATACGGCCGGTAGGTAGGCCACCAATGCCCAGCGCAATGTCCAGAGACAGGGAGCCGGTGGAAATGGCTTCAACATTCAAAGCCTTGTTGTCGCCCAAACGCATGATGGAGCCCTTGCCAAACTGTTTTTCAATCTGGCCCAGGGCGGCGGCCAAGGCTTTTTCTTTGTTCTGATCCATAAAGTGCTCCGCTGAAAATTGGCTGGTGCGTAATACGAGAAACTGAAGTTGAGTATACTGTTTATTCGTACAGTATCAAGTTGGGTTTTCATCGAGCAGGTCAAGGCAGGCCTGCAGCGCCTGCACAACGGTCTGCCGGCGCACTCCGGCCCGGTCGCCGTCAAGGCGCAGCAGCCGGCAGACCAGCCGGTCGGTCTTCGCCAGATAGCAGGCCAGCCAGACGGTGCCCACGGGTTTGTCCGGGCTGCCGCCACCGGGGCCGGCCACGCCGGTGACCGCCACGCCGAGGGCGCAGCCGGATGCGGTGCAGGCGCCACGCACCATGGCCTCGGCCACTTCCCGGCTGACCGCACCGTATTGCTCGATAAGGGCCTCGTCCACCCCCAGCATCTGGTGCTTGGCGGCATTGGAGTAGGTCACAAAGCCCCGGTCAAACCAGGCCGAGCTGCCGGCGATGTCGGTGATGGCGGCGGCAATGCCGCCCCCGGTGCAGGACTCGGCAGTGGTCATCATGATGCCCTCGGCCTGCAGCGCTTCGCCCAGTTGCCGCGCCAGTGTAATGGTGTCCATCGCCTGCCCCATGTGCTCGTTTCAATATGCTGGTATTATGCCGGGCTCGGCCCCAGGGTGCCAACACCATTGCTTACCACCTCGTAAAGACAACGACAAAAGGCATTGATTTCATTATGAATCAGGAAAATTCCCCGCACACGCCCATGATGCAGCAATACCTGGCCCTGAAGGCCCAGCATCCGGACATTCTGCTGTTCTACCGCATGGGGGATTTTTACGAGCTGTTTTACGACGATGCCAAGAAGGCGTCACGGTTGCTGGACATTTCCCTGACCAAGCGCGGCAAGTCGGCGGGCACCGCCATTCCCATGGCCGGGGTGCCTTACCACGCGGCGGAAAACTACCTGGCGCGGCTGGTGCAAATGGGGGAGTCGGTGGCCATTTGCGAGCAAATTGGCGATCCGGCCACCAGCAAGGGGCCGGTGGAGCGTCAGGTGGTGCGCATCGTGACCCCCGGTACCCTGTCCGATGAAGCCCTGCTCAATGAACGCCAGGACAATTGCCTGGCGGCGGTGTACCACGATGGCGAACGCTTCGGTTACGGCATTCTCGATGTCAGTACCGGCCGCTTTGTGATCAACCAGTTCGACAAGGAAGAAACCCTCACCGCCGAGCTGCAGCGCACCCAGCCCGCCGAGCTGTTGTACCCGGAAGGCTTTGAGTGGTTTGGTCTTATCGAGCAGCGCAAGGGTCTGCGCCGCCGGCCCGAGTGGGAGTTTGATCTCGGCACCGCCCGTCACCTGCTGTGCCAGCAGTTCGGCACTCGGGATCTAGTGGGCTTTGGCGTTGAGCAGTCCACCACCGCCCTGTGCGCCGCCGGCTGCCTGCTGCAGTATGTGAAAGACACTCAGCGCACCGCCCTGCCCCATATCAACAGCGTGCGGCTGGAGCGGCGTCAGGACATGGTGATCATGGACGCCGCCACCCGCCGCAATCTGGAGCTGACCCTGAACCTCTCGGGCACGGTGGAAAACACCCTGGCCGAGGTACTCGACCGCACTGCAACCCCCATGGGCAGCCGCTTGCTCAAGCGCTGGATCCATCAGCCCATCTGCAACCGCAATGAACTGGCCCAGCGCCAGGACATGATCGCCGCGCTGATGGCAGACGGCAGCCATGACGCGCTGCATCCGCTGCTGCGCCAGGTGGGCGATCTGGAGCGGGTGCTGGCACGGCTGGCGCTGCGTTCGGCCCGGCCCCGGGATCTGAGCCGGCTGCGCGCCGCCCTGCAGGCCCAGCCGGACATTCAGACGGTGCTGGCCGAGGCCGAGGCTGACTGCCTGGCACCACTGGCCCAACAGATCAGCACCTTTCCCGAGCTGGCGGAGCTGCTGGAAGTGGCGGTAGTGGATACACCGCCGGTGGTGATCCGCGACGGCGGCGTGATACGGGATGGCTACAATGCCGAGCTGGATGAATTGCGCGAGCTGGCCGCCGGTGCCCACCGCTACCTGGAAGAACTCGAAGCCCGGGAGCGGGTCGCCACCGGCATCAGCACCCTGAAAGTGGCCTACAACAAGGTGCACGGCTTTTATATCGATGTCAGCCGGGCCAACGCCCACCTGGTGCCGCCGCACTATGTGCGCCGCCAGACCCTGAAAAACAATGAGCGCTACATCATTCCCGAACTGAAGGAATACGAAGACAAGGTACTCAATGCCCAGAGCAAGGGGCTGGCACTGGAAAAACGCCTGTATGAAGCGCTGCTCGACCGGCTGCTAGAGCATCTTGCCCCCTTGCAGCAAAGCGCCGCGGCGCTGGCCAGCCTGGATGTGCTGGCCAACCTGGCAGAGCGGGCCGACAGCCTGAATTACTGCCGGCCCGAGCTGACCGACGACGAGGTGATCGACATCGAGGAAGGCCGTCACCCGGTGGTGGAGCAGGTGATGACGGATCCCTTTATCGCCAACCCGCTGGCGCTCTCCAATGAGCGTAAGATGCTGGTGATTACCGGCCCCAACATGGGCGGTAAATCCACCTATATGCGGCAAACGGCGCTGATCGTGCTGATGGCCTACATGGGCTCCTTTGTGCCCGCACAGCAGGCCCGCATCGGTCGAGTAGACCGCATCTTCACCCGCATCGGCGCCTCGGACGATCTGGCCTCGGGCCGCTCCACCTTTATGGTGGAAATGACCGAAACTGCCAATATTCTCAACAACGCCAGCCGTCACAGCCTGGTCTTGATGGACGAAATCGGCCGCGGCACCAGCACTTACGACGGCCTGGCCCTGGCCTGGGCCTGTGCCGATGCCCTGGCCAACCGGCTGCACGCCTATACCCTGTTCGCCACTCACTACTTTGAGCTGACCGGGCTGGCGGCACTGTGGCCGGCGGTGGCCAACGTACACCTGGACGCGGTAGAGCACGGCGACACCATCGCCTTCATGCACGCGGTGCAGGAAGGGGCCGCCAGCCGTTCCTACGGCCTGCAGGTGGCGGCCCTGGCGGGAGTACCAAAGCCGGTGCTGAGCCTGGCCCGGCAGAAGCTTACCGAATTGGAAAGCGGCCGGGGGGCCCCGGCCGCGGAGCCGGCTCTCACCGAGCCTCAAGGGTCACTGCCGCTGTTTGAGGAGCCACTGGATGATCCGGCGTTGGCGTTACTGGATGAACTGGATCCGGACGAGATGACGCCACGGCAGGCGCTGGAGCAGCTGTACCGGCTGAAGCAAGCCAGAAAAGACAGCTGAAAGCTGGAAACTGGAAGTAACCCCCTCCCTCCCTCCCCTTATCAAGGGGGGGGAGTTAAAGCAATGTACTCCTGCTTGTTTAAGAGGGAGGGGTTATTAGCGTTACTCGCTGTGGAACAGGGTATCGATATTAAGGCCCTGCTGGGTGAGGATTTCCTTCAGCCGGCGCAGGGCTTCCACCTGGATCTGGCGCACCCGCTCCCGGGTCAGGCCGATTTCCCGGCCCACGTCTTCCAGGGTGGAAGCCTCATAACCCAGCAGCCCAAAACGCCGCGCCAGCACTTCCCGCTGCTTGGGGTTCAGCTCTTCCAACCAGCGCACCAGGCTCAGGTGCATGTCGTCGTCCTGGGTCTCGGCTTCCGGATCCTTGTCGTTTTCATCGGCCAGCACATCGAGCAGCGCCTTGTCGCCGTCACCGCCGATGGGGGTATCGACAGAGCTGATTTTTTCGTTCAGCTTGAGCATCCGCGACACGTCTTCCACCGGCTTGTCGAGCGCGTCGGCAATCTCGTCGGCCGTGGGCTCGTGGTCCAGCCGATGGGCCAGCTCCCGGGCGGTGCGCAGGTAGACATTGAGCTCCTTGACCACATGAATAGGCAGACGAATGGTACGGGTCTGGTTCATGATGGCCCGCTCTATGGTCTGGCGAATCCACCAGGTTGCATAGGTGGAGAAGCGGAAGCCCCGCTCGGGATCGAATTTCTCCACGGCGCGGATCAGGCCCAGGTTGCCTTCTTCGATAAGATCCAGCAGAGCCAGGCCCCGGTTGTTGTAACGGCGGGATATTTTAACCACCAGCCGCAGGTTGGACTCGATCATCCGTTTGCGGGCGGCAAGGTCGCCCCGCAGGGCGCGACGGGCGTAATGGACTTCTTCTTCGGCAGTCAGCAGTGGAGAAAAACCGATTTCCCCCAGATACAACTGGGTCACATCCAGGCTGCGCTGGCTGGGCGCACTGAGCACTTCCTCTTCCTGAGCGTCCAGCTCGGCGTCCTGAATCTCCTGTTCGGCGGGCTCAACCTCCGTGTTATTGATGGTGTTCGTTTCTGCGTCGTCGTGGATGTTATGTTTTTTCTGGCTCATGGCAGTTCTCCCTCAATCCGGGTACTACCTGTTTCCCGGTCACTATCGCTTGGGCAGATATTTTCTCGGATCAACCGACTTGCCCTGATGCCGGATTTCGAAATGCAACCGGACATCATCAGCATCGCTGCTTCCCATATCCGCTATGTGCTGCCCGCCCTGCACCGTGTCCTGCTCCTTGACCCGCAGTACCTCGTTATGGGCATAGGCCGACAAGTAATCATCGTTGTGCTTGATGATGATCAGATTGCCGTAACCACGTAGCGCATTCCCTGCATAAACTACCTTGCCTGCTGCGGCGGACTGAACGGCCTGCCCCCTGCTGCCACCAATGTCGATGCCCTTGTTGCCGGTTTCCGACAGTGAAAAGCCCGAAATCACCGGCCCCTTGACGGGCCATTGCCACACAATGGCAGCATTGACGGCAGTGCTTTTTTGTACTCCGGATCCAGCGTATGCCTTTCCCTTGGCCGGTGCAAGAGGCTTGGATGATTTTGCAGCAACCGCAGTGGAAGGCCGGGAGGGAACCGATAATGGCGGGGCCTTTTGCGTGTGTTCGGGGCCGCTAACCCCATGCAGCGCCAGCGGCTGCCCCACGTAAATGCGGTAGGGCGGGCGCAGGCCGTTGAGGCTGGCGAGATCCGCCACCGAATGGTTGGTTCGCCGGGCAATGCCGCTCAGGGTATCGCCCCGGCGCACCCGATACAGCAGCTGTTTGCGGCCGGGCACATCCAGCCGCAGCGTCTGACCGGGATAGATGCGGTAAGGCGGACGCAGGCCGTTGTGGCGGGCCAGAGTGGCCACGTCGGTGCCGGCTTGCCAGGCAATGGAATAGAGGGTATCTCCCCGGACCACCACATACTGGCGGCCATGGGCCTGAATCTGCCCCTGGGCATGCACGCCGGCCCCTCTTACCGGGGCCGGCCGGGGCGCGGAGCAGGCCGACAGCAGCAACACCAGCGCAAGGCCGATGCTCACCGCGTTGCCAATCCCGCGCCCGCGCGTCATCAGTTTCTCAGCAACAGGTAGGCCAGTACCGCCGCCGCCACGCACAGCCAGCCCAGCAGATCGATGTAGCGAATGAGCTTGCGCTCCATTTTCACGCCACCCCATACCATCAGCCCGGACACCAGGAAGAAGCGCAGGCCGCGGCCAACCAGGGAAATCAGCAAAAACGGCATAAACGCCATCTGCAGCAGGCCGGCAGTCACGGTAAACACCTTGTAGGGAACGGGCGTAAAACTGGCAATAAAGATCACCCACACGCCCCATTCATCAAACCACTGGCGGGCCACTTCTATCTTGCCCTGATAGCCCATGGCGGTAATAAAGGGCTCCACCAGCGGCTCCCACATGGCATAGCCCAGCAGGTAGCCAAAGGCCGCCCCCAGTACCGAAAACACCGTCGCCAGGGTGGCATAATTCCAGGCCCGCTCGGGCTTGGCCAGGGCCATGGGTGCCAGCATCACATCCACCGGCACCGGCCAGAAAATGGACTCAACAAAACTGTTCATGGACAGATAAACCGGTGCGTGACGGTGGACCGCCCACATCATGACCAGCCGGTACATACGGGAAAACAACTTCACTCAAGATCACCCTGAATCAAAGGAACAAACCGCACCGCCTCAAGCTCGGTGCGCATAAACTCATCTCCCTGGCGCCGGTACAGCCACAGGGTCTGGTGCATTCCCCCCACCGGAATCACCATACGGCCGCCATCCATCAGCTGCTCCAGCAGCGCCGTGGGCGTGGAGCTGGCCGCTGCCGTAACCAGAATGGCATCAAAGGGGGCCTTGCTGGCCCAGCCCTGCCAGCCGTCGCCGTGCTTGGTCGACACATTGTGCAGATCCAGCCGTTGCAGCCGGCGCCGGGCCTGGTACTGCAGGCGCTTGATACGCTCTATGGTGTACACCTGCTCCACCAGCTGGGCCAGCACCGCGGTCTGAAACCCGGAGCCGGTGCCCACCTCCAGCACCCGGCGCGGGGCCGGCCCCTGCAACAGGACTTCGGTCATGCGCGCCACTATATAGGGCTGGGAAATGGTCTGGCCAAAACCAATAGGCAGGGCCCGGTTGTCCCAGGCCTGGTGAGCCATGGCCTCATCCACAAATTCGTGCCGCGGCAAACCGGTAATGGCCCGCAGTACCCGCTCGTTACCAATGCCCTGCTGCTTCAGCAGGCGATAAAGCTGCTCTCCCGCTAACGTGCGCACATCCTTACTCCACATCCTTAATCCAGCGGGACAGGGCCGCCATCTGATCGTATGCCGTCAGATCGATGGTCAGCGGGGTAATGGACACAAAGCCCCGCTCCACCGCGTCAAAGTCGGTGCCTTCCCCCGCATCCTGAATGGCGCCGGGAGGACCTATCCAGTAAATGGGACGACCACGGGGATCATATTCCTTGAGCACCGCCTCGGAACGATGGCGATTGCCCAGGCGGGTCACTTTGATACCCTGAATTTCCGCCAGGGGCAAGTCGGGCACGTTCACGTTCAGGATCTGGTTGGAGTACAGCGGCGCCCGCAGTAACCCCTGCACCAGCATGCAGGCAAAGTGGGCGGCGGTCTCGAAATGACGCTCGCCGCACAGGGATACGGCCAGGGCCGGCAACCCCAGGTGCCGGCCTTCGGTGGCCGCCGCCACCGTGCCGGAGTAGAGCACGTCATCGCCCAGATTGGCGCCGTGGTTAATGCCCGCCACCACCAGATCCGGATCCGGATCCAGCAGGTGGTTTACCGCCCAGTGCACGCAGTCGGTGGGGGTGCCCTTGACCGAATAAAAGCCGCTGGCATCCATTTTGTCGGCGCGCAGCGGCACCTCCAGCGTCAAGGAATGACTGGCACCGCTGCGATTGCGATCCGGCGCCACCGTCACCACCTCGGCAAATTCCGACAGGGCGCGGCTCAGGGTGCGAATACCGAGGGCGTTCACGCCGTCGTCGTTACTCACCAGTATTTTCATGGCTCTCCGTTTCCTTGATGACTTCCCGCACCAGGCTGGTGGCATAGCTGCCCGCCGGCAGCCAGAACGACAGCCTGAGACGGTCTGCTTCCCGCTGCCAGTTCAGCTGTTCCGGTTTCAGCAGCAGGGCGCGGCGCTCCTGCTTCAGGCCGTTGGCCTCCAGCCCCTGCTGCAGTTCCTGCATATTGGCCAGCGCCGCCTGCTCAAGCTCGCCGGCCTCGTCCTCGGCCGGCAACCGGCCCCGGCCCCACAGCGGCGCGCTCAGGCGAATGTCGCCGGAAGCGAACCGTGCCCGCAGGGCGTCGTCGAGCGGGTTGTCGTCGTTCAGGGTGAAAAACGACTGGCTGCCCGCCAGCATCACGCAGTCGCCCGCCAGCAATTGCTCGCCAAGGCCTGCCGCCAGCCGGTGGCTCACCGCCAGGTTGAACAGATAACTGCGGGCCGCAGACAAGTACATCGACCGCTTGTTGCGATCCTTGATGCGCTTGCCGCCAAACATGGCCCTGGCCTGGTCGATATTGCCGCCGTTATGGCCAAAACGCTGCTCGCCGAAATAGTTGGGCACGCCCCGATCACGAATGGCCGCCAGCCGGGCATCGAGACAGCCCTCACCTTGCAAGCCGGTCAGGGTCAACTCAAAGTGGTTGCCCTTGAGGGCGCCGGTTTTCAGCTTTTTGTGGTGACGGGCAATGGCCAGGATCTGCACATCGTCGTTTTCCAGGGACGAGAAGTCGGGCATCTCCTTGCCCGGCAGGTGCACCCCGAACCACTGTTCGGTAACCGCGTGCCGGTCCTTGAGCCCGGCCCAGGTCACATCGCGCTGGGCCACCCCGGCCAGCCGGGCCAGGTCCCGGGCCACCCACTGGGTGTTCTGGCCGCGCTTGCGAATGTGCAGAAAAATATGCTCGCCGTCGCCGCTGGGGACAAAGCCCAGATCCTCGCGCACCACAAAATGTTCGGGCTCGGCCTTGAGCCGGCCGCTGAGGCTGGGCTCGCCGTGCAGATAATGCCAGTTGTTGTTCATGCTTTTACCAGTAACACCACGGCTTCTGCCGCTATGCCCTCTTTGCGGCCGACAAAGCCGAGTTTTTCGGTGGTGGTCGCCTTGACGTTGACCTGAGACAGGTTGGCCTGCAGATCCTCGGCGATATTGGCCGCCATGGCATCGACAAAGGGCGCCAGCCTGGGGGCCTGGGCCATGACGGTGACATCGGCGTTGCCCAGTACGTACCCCGCCGCTTTCACTTTCGCAAAGACATCGCGCAGCAAAATACGGCTGTCGATGCCGGCAAAGGCAGCATCGGTATCCGGAAAGTGACGGCCGATGTCGCCGGCGCCGATGGCGCCCAGCAGGGCATCGCAGAGGGCATGCAGCACCACGTCGCCGTCGGAATGCGCCAGCAAGCCCTGCTCGTACGGCACCGCCACCCCGGCCAGAATGCAGGGACCCTGGCCACCAAATTTATGCACGTCAAACCCGTGCCCGATTCGCATCATTCGTTGTTCTCTTTCAGCTGCTGCAGAAAAAAGCCGGCCAGTGCCAAGTCTTCCGGCCGAGTGATCTTGATATTGTCGGCCCGGCCTTCCACCAGCAGGGGGTGAACGCCGGCCAGCTCCATGGCCGAAGCCTCGTCGGTCACCGCCAGGCCGTTAGCCAGCGCATCCGCCAGCGCCCGGCGCAACTCCTCGGTAACAAAACACTGGGGGGTAAGCGCGTGCCAGAGCTCGTCCCGGGGCACACTTTCGGCAATGGCCCCCCGGCCGTTGCCCCGCTTCATGGTGTCTCGCACCCGACAGGCCAGAATGGCGCCCTGCGGCTGTTGGGCGGCGGCCAGCAGGGCATCGAGATCGCCGTAAGCCAGACAGGGCCGGGCGGCATCGTGCACCAGCACCCGCTCGCTGGTCACCACGGCCAGCGCATTGAGCACCGAGTCGGCCCGCTCCCGGCCGCCGTCAACCCGCAGCACCCGGGGGTCCTCGGCCAGCGGCAGCGAGGCAAACCACTGATCTTCGGGGCTGACCGCCACCACCACCCGCTCGATGGCATCGTGGGCCAGCAACCGCGCCAGGCTGTGCTCCAGCACGGTTTTGCCGGCGAGCTTCAGGTATTGCTTGGGGACAGTGCTGCCCATGCGTTTGCCCACCCCGGCGGCGGGCACCACGGCGGTCATACCGGTACGGCTCATTGTCTGAGTCCGTCATCGGCGGGGATCACCCGATAGAAGGTTTCCCCGGGCTTGATCATGCCCAGATCGTTGCGCGCCAACTCTTCCACCGCCGCCAGTCCCTGATTGAGATCCCTGATTTCCCGGTACAGCAGGGCGTTGCGCTCCACCAGCCGCTGGTTATCGGTCAGCTGGCGGGCGACATTGGCGGCCGTTTCATGGTATTCGGCCAGGCCGTTTTTACCCCACCACAGGTGGTATTGCAGGGTGGCCAGCAAGGCGAGCAGTATCAACGTCAGGGTGCGCATTTATCCTCCGGAACAAGGCGGCTAGTTTCCCATATTCGCCGGCCGAACAAAAGAAACCCCGCACGAGGCGGGGTTTCAGGAAGGCATGCGGGGAGGACAAAGGGACTGCGCCGCCGAGACGCTTCAAGCCCATCCCTGGGACGCTCGGCAAATGCCATCCATGGCATTTGACGGTCGGCTCTGCAGCACCCTTTGCTCTCCGTTTTCGACTTCTCAGCCAAAAGCTGGCTTAGGCCTGGCCTTTCACTTCGGACAGACCGTGGAACGGGGCCTTGGCGCCCAGCTCTTCCTCGATGCGGATCAGCTGGTTGTACTTGGCGATACGGTCGGAGCGGCTCATGGAGCCGGTCTTGATCTGACCGGCGCAGGTGCCCACGGCCAGATCGGCGATGGTGGCGTCTTCGGTCTCGCCGGAGCGGTGGGAGATCACCGCGGTGTAGCCGGCGTCCTTGGCCATCTTGATGGCGTTCAGGGTTTCGGTCAGGGAGCCAATCTGGTTGAACTTGATCAGAATGGAGTTGGCGATACCCTTGTCGATGCCTTCCTTCAGGATCTTGGTATTGGTCACGAACAGATCGTCACCCACCAGCTGCACCTTGTCGCCCAGGATCTGGGTCTGGTAGGCGAAACCGTCCCAGTCAGACTCGTCCTGACCGTCTTCAATGGACACGATCGGGTACTGCTGGCACAGCTCGGCCAGGTAGTCGGAGAACTGCTCGGAGGTGAACACCTTGCCTTCACCCTTCAGGTTGTAGTTGCCTTTTTCCTTGTCGAAGAACTCGGAAGCGGCGCAGTCCAGGGCCAGGGTCACGTCCTTGCCCAGGGTGTAGCCGGCCTGCTCCACGGCTTCCTTGATGGCGGCCAGGGCGGCGGCGTTGGACTCCAGGTTGGGCGCGAAACCACCCTCGTCACCCACGGCGGTGGACAGGCCCTTGGCCTTAAGTACCTTGGCCAGGTTGTGGAATACCTCGGCGCCGATGCGCAGGGCTTCCTTGATGTTCTTGGCGCCCACCGGCTGGATCATGAATTCCTGAATGTCGACGTTGTTGTCGGCGTGCTCACCGCCGTTGATGATGTTCATCATCGGCAGCGGCATGGAAAACTGGCCGGGGGTGCCGTTCAGCTCGGCAATCCAGGCGTACAGGGGCTGGCCCTTGGCGGCGGCGGCGGCCTTGGCGTTGGCCAGAGACACGGCCAGAATGGCGTTGGCGCCCAGGCTGGCCTTGTTGTCGGTGCCGTCCAGATCGATCATGATCTGGTCAATGTCGGCCTGCTGAGTCGCGTCCTTGCCCACCAGAGCGGCGGCGATGCGATCGTTGATGTTGGCCACGGCGGTCTGTACGCCCTTGCCCAGAAAACGGGACTTGTCGCCGTCACGCAGTTCCAGTGCCTCGCGGGAGCCGGTGGAGGCACCGGAGGGCGCCGCTGCACGGCCCATGAAACCACCTTCCAGGTAGACGTCGGCTTCCACGGTGGGGTTGCCACGGGAGTCGATGATCTCACGACCGATCACTTTAACGATCTTAGCCATTCTCTGTTTCCTCTTGAGTTAAACGCAAAACCTAACTAAAGCGCTAAAAAGTACGGCCAACCCCAAGGGGTCAGCCGCTGGTAAGGATTACTCCAGCTCTCCCTGCTGGTACTGGCCGGCCGCCTTGACGAAACCGGCGAACAGGCCGTGGCCATCGCGGGGGGTGGAGGTGAATTCGGGGTGGAACTGGGCCGCCACGAACCAGGGGTGATCCGGGTTTTCGATGATTTCCACCAGCTTCTTGTCGGCGGAAAGTCCGGTCACCTTCAGGCCCGCCGCCTCGATTTGCGGCAGTAGGCGGTTGTTCACTTCATAGCGGTGACGGTGACGCTCATAGATGGTGTCGGAGCCGTACAGGGCGTGTACCTTGGAGCCCGGCGCCAGATGACAGAGCTGAGCGCCCAGACGCATGGTACCGCCCAGATCGGACTCTTCGTCGCGCACTTCGACGTTGCCTTCCTCGTCCACCCACTCGGTGATCAACCCCACCACCGGATAAGGGCTCTTGGGATCAAACTCGGTGGAGTGGGCGCCTTCCAGGCCGGCCACGTTGCGGGCGTATTCGATCAATGCCACCTGCATGCCAAGGCAGATGCCGAGATAAGGCACCCGGTTTTCCCGGGCGTAGCGGGCCGCCATGATCTTGCCTTCCACGCCGCGCTCGCCAAAGCCGCCGGGCACCAGGATGGCATCCAGGCCTTCCAGCAGGGACACGCCCTTGCTCTCCAGATCCTGGGAGTCGATGTATTTGATGTTGACGGTGAGCCGGCTCTTCAGGCCGCCGTGCTTGAGCGCCTCGTTCACCGACTTGTAGGCGTCGGGCAGCTCAACGTATTTGCCCACCATGCCGATGGTCACTTCGCCCACCGGGTTGGCTTCTTCATAGATAACCTGTTCCCACTCGGACAGATCCGCGGCCGGACAGGTCAGGCCAAAGCGCTTGACCACCAGCTCGTCCAGGCCCTGAGACTTGAGCAGCGCCGGAATCTTGTAGATGGAATCCACGTCCTTCAGCGAAATGACCGCCTTTTCAGACACGTTGCAGAACAGGGCAATCTTGCCGCGCTCGTTGGCCGGGATCACCCGGTCGGAGCGGCAGATCAGAATGTCGGGCTGAATGCCGATGGACAACAGTTCCTTCACCGAATGCTGGGTCGGCTTGGTTTTCACCTCGCCGGCGGCGGCCATGTAGGGCACCAGGGTCAGGTGCATAAACAGGGTGTTTTCCCGGCCCACTTCCACCGCCAGCTGGCGAATGGCTTCCAGGAACGGCAGCGACTCGATGTCGCCCACGGTGCCGCCGATTTCCACAATAGCCACCTGGTGGCCTTCGGCACCGGCGATCACCCTGTCCTTGATGGCATTGGTGATGTGCGGAATCACCTGAATGGTGGCGCCCAGATAGTCGCCGCGTCGTTCCTTGCGCAGCACATCCGCGTAAACGCGGCCCGAGGTGAAGTTGTTGCGGCGGGTCATCTTGGTACGGATGAACCGCTCGTAATGGCCCAGGTCCAGATCGGTTTCAGCGCCGTCGTCGGTCACGAAGACTTCACCGTGCTGGGTGGGGCTCATGGTGCCCGGATCCACGTTGATGTAGGGATCCAGCTTCATGATGGTCACGTTAAGACCGCGGGCTTCGAGGATAGCGGCCAATGAGGCGGCTGCAATGCCTTTGCCCAGGGAGGAGACCACCCCGCCAGTAACAAAAATATATTTAGTCGTCATGCTGAACCTGAAAAAGCTTGGGAACGAATGAAATGTGGAATTCAAGACGGGGTCACATTATACGCAAGAAGCCCGATTACGACAATGAAACAATGGTCCATGCCCCTGCCTTGTGGCGACTTCCCTTTTCATATCCATGCTCCTGCCATGGCCGGAACTATAACTTCTATCGTAGTTTTATTACAACAAAATAACATTCCGGCTTGCCATTGGCGGGCAAGCGGTCAGAATGGTCCCCGGCCGCCGGCTTGCTGCCGGCCTTTGCTGACCTTTTCGATAAGGATATGGAATGAGCTTTACTTTCAATGATTTGAAAAACAGTTGTGCGCACAACTGGCGCGCCTATCGGGAGCACGATTTTGTCCGCCGGCTGGGTGAAAGCACCCTGGCGCCCGAGGCCTTTCGTCATTATCTGAAGCAGGATTACCTTTTTCTTATTCAGTTTGGCCGCGCCTTTGCCCTGGCCGCCTACAAGAGCCCGACCCTGGCAGACCTGCGCCACGCCAAGGCCGGGCTGGACGCCATTATCGATCTGGAGCTGGGGCTGCATATCGACTACTGCAGCCGGTGGGGCATCAGCGAGCAGGAGCTGAGTGAGCTGCCGGAAGCCCGCGCCACCCTGGCCTACACCCGCTATGTGCTGGACACCGGCAACCGCGGCGATCTGCTGGACTTGCATGTGGCGCTGGCGCCCTGTCTGGTAGGCTACGCCGAGATCGCCCGCTGGCTGGTGGAGCAGCCCGCTACGGTGCGCGGCGAGGCCAACCCCTATGAGGCCTGGATCGCCATGTATGAAAGCGCCGAATTCCAGGCCGCCGCCCAGGCGGAAATCGCCTGGCTCAACGAGCGTTTGGCCGAGGTGCCGCCGTCGCGCTTTAATCAGCTGTGCCGCATCTTTGACGATGCCACCCGGCTGGAAATCGACTTCTGGGAGATGGGGTTAGAGCAAAGAATGTAACTCTGATGTGAGGGGGGAGGAGAAAAGCGTGAGGAGACCAAGCCCCCTCCCACCTCACTCTTTACCCCTCACATACGTCTCACAACATGTTCTCCAGCTCCGGTAATGCTGTAAACAAGTCCGCCACCAGGCCGTAGTCCGCCACCTGAAAGATGGGAGCGTCTTCGTCCTTGTTGATGGCCACGATGATTTTGGCGTCCTTGATGCCGGCAAGATGCTGAATGGCCCCTGAGATGCCCACGGCAATATACAGCTCCGGCGCCACTATCTTGCCGGTCTGTCCCACCTGCTGATCGTTGTCGGCCAGTCCCGCGTCCACCGCCGCCCGGCTGGCCCCCACCGCCGCGCCCAGTTTGTCGGCCAGCCGTTCCAGCAAGGCGAACTGCTCCTTGGAGCCCAGGCCGCGGCCACCGGATACCACCACTCGGGCCGAGGTCAGCTCGGGCCGCGCGCTGACCCTCAGCTCATCGCGCACAAACCGACTGGCGTTGTCCACCGCCACCGGGGTTATTCCCTCAACCGGCACCACCTCCTCCCCTTCGGCCACCGGCTCAAAGGCGGTGGCGCGAACGGTCAGCAGGGTCACCGGATCCAGCGACTGTACCCGGGCCAAGGCGTTGCCGGCATAAACGGGGCGTACAAAAATGTCTTCGCTTTCAATGGCCACCACGTCCGCCACCAGCCCCACCCCCAGCAGGGCCGCCACCCGGGGCAACATATCCTTGCCAAAGGTGGACGCCGGCGCCAGCACGTGGCGGTATTGGGTGGCCAGACGCGACACCAGGGCGGCACAGGGCTCGGCCAGCTGGTGTTCATAGAGGGCATCATCAGCCAGCAGCACCTTGCTCACGCCTGCCAGCCGGCTGCCCTGTTCGCTCACGGCAGTGCAGCCATGGCCCATCACCAGCAGGTGCACTTCGGCATTCAGCCGGCTGGCCGCCCCCAGCACTTTCGCCGTGTTGGCCGCAAGCAGCGCATTATCGTGTTCGGCTATCACCAGTATGCTCATGGGATCACCTTGGCGTCATGTTTGAGTTTGTTCACCAGCTCGGCCACGTCGGCCACCCGTACCCCGGCCTTGCGTGCCGGCGGCTCGCTCACCCCCAGCAGGCGCACATGCTGCTCAGGCGTCACGCCCAGTTCGTCGGGAGTCAGCGTGTTCAGCGGCTTTTGTCTGGCTTTCATGATATTGGGCAGTGAGGCAAAGCGCGGCTCGTTCAGCCGCAGATCCGTGGTGATCACCGCCGGGGGTACCACTGCCTGAGTGCGCAGGCCGCCGTCCACTTCCCGGGTCACCAGCAGTGTCTTATCCTCACGCTCGATGGCCGAGGCAAAGGTGGCCTGGGGCCAGCCATTGAGTGCCGCCAGCATCTGCCCGGCCTGATTATGATCGGTGTCGATGGACTGTTTGCCCATCAGCACCAGATCGGGCTTTTCACGCTCGCACAGCGCCGCCAGCAACCGGGCCACGGTCAGCGGCTCGGCCACCTCGGCGGTTTCAACCAATACCGCCCGGTCGGCGCCCAGGGCCAGGGCCGCGCGCAGTTGCTCTGCCGCCTCGGCCGGGCCAATGGACACGGCCACGATTTCCGACACCCAGCCCTTTTCCTTCATGCGTACCGCCTCTTCCACCGCAATCTCGCAAAAGGGGTTGGCCGCCATCTTGACGTTGTTCAGGTCCACGTCGCTGCCGTCACTGCGCACCCGGACCCGCACGTGATAGTCGATTACCCGCTTGACCGTCACCAGTACTTTCATGGCTGCTCCCGCAATTGAGTGACACGAGTTAATACTAGACGATTCCCGCCCCGCTCCCGTTTGTTAAATATCACCGCCAATACAATACTTTAGCCAGGGCAGCAAGCAGGAGAGCGAGCATGGTGCGGGAGTCGATGGAGTTTGACGTGGTCATAGTGGGGGCCGGCCCGGCGGGGCTGGCGGCGGCCTGTGGCCTGATGCAACGGGCACAACAGGCGAGCCTGGAGCTCAGCGTGTGCGTGGTAGAAAAGGGCGCCGAGGTGGGCGCGCATCTGCTCTCCGGCGCCCTGCTCGATACTCAAGCCCTGAACGAGCTGTTTCCCGACTGGCGCACGCGCAACGCTCCCCTGACCACGCCGGTTGCCGAGGAGCATTTTTACCTGCTGAGCAGTGCGCAAGGGGGCATTGAGCTCCCCGCCTGGCTGACCCCGCCGTCGCTGCACAACCAGGGCTGCTATATCGTCAGCCTGGGCCGGTTGTGCCGCTGGCTGGCGCAGCAGGCAGAGCAGCTCGGGGTGGCGGTATTTCCCGGTTTTGCCGCGGCGGAGGCCCTGTTCAATGATCAGGGCGCCGTGTGTGGCGTGCTTACCGGCGACATGGGCGTGGCCGCCGATGGCTCACCCAAACCCGGCCACGTACCGGGCATGGAACTGCGCGCCAAATACACCCTGCTGGCAGAGGGCAGCCGGGGCCATATTGGCAAAAGTCTGATCGATCGCTTCGCCCTGGACCGGGGCCGGGATCCCCAGCATTACGCCATCGGCTTCAAAGAGCTGTGGCGGCTGGCACCCGAGCGCCATCGTCCCGGCCTGGTGGTACACGGCGGCGGCTGGCCGCTGGGGCGCAATGGCGGCGGCTTTTTTCTCTATCACGGCGACGACGGTCTGGCCTCGGTGGGGCTCGTCGTCGATCTCAACTATGAAAATCCGCACCTGGATCCGTTCCGGGAGTGCCAGCGGCTCAAGCACCATCCGGTGCTGGCCCGCCACCTGTGGGACGGCGAGCGACTGGCCTGGGGCGCCCGGGCGCTGACCAAGGGCGGGCTCAACTCCCTGCCACAAATGAGCCTGCCCGGCGCCCTGCTGCTGGGCTGTGACGCCGGCACCCTGAACGGCGCCCGCATCAAGGGCATACATACCGCCATGAAATCCGGCCTGCTGGCCGCCGAGGCGCTGGTGCCGGCGCTGGCGGCGGGCCGGCGCGGTGACCGATTGACGGAGTTTGATGCATGCATGAACGACAGCTGGCTGCAGCACGAACTGAGGCAGGCCCGGCACTTTGTTCCTGCACTGCACAAACTCGGACCCTGGGCGGGCGGCGCGTTAAACTGGCTGAGCCAGCGCCTGCTGGGAGGCCGGCTGCCGTTTGCGCTGCATGACCGCATCCCGGATCACGCCACCCTCAAGCCGGCGGCGACCAGTCCGGCCATGGCCTATCCTCACCCCGACGGCGTGCTGGCCTTTGATCGCATGTCGTCGGTGCACCTGGCCAACACCGGCCACGACGAGGATCAGCCCTGTCACCTGCACCTGACCGACGGTTTGCTGCCGGTGCGGGACAACCTGCCCCGCTTTAACGAACCGGCCCAGCGCTACTGCCCTGCCGGGGTTTACGAAGTTGTGGAACAAGCGGGGCAGCCGGTGTTTCGCATTAACGCCGCTAACTGTGTGCACTGCAAAACCTGCGACATCAAGGATCCGGCCCAGAACATTACCTGGGTGCCGCCGGAAGGGGGCAGCGGGCCCAATTATTCGGGCATGTAACGCAAAAAAAAAACCCTGAAGGCAGTGTTCCCTCTAAAGGGATCAATGCGTTCAGGGATATGGCAGTGGTTATGATTATTTTGTTGTTTGGCTCTGTTAACGCAGGGCACGTCCGTCGCTGTGCGTTGCAAAAAACAATACGCCTTTCATCCACTGCTCACAAGATAGACTTTAGTTCTAACCAGGCAGCATCCAGAGCCCCATGCCCAACATCATCAGGTTTTCGGTCAAGGAGATGGCTCCGAGAGGCACCTTGCTGTTACCCCCGACGCAGGCGCACTTCAGCTCACGTTTGTCTATATACACCGCCTTGAACACGGAAACCGCGCCAATCAGGCCAATCACAATCGCCACCGGTGAAGCCAGCCAGAGCAGTATCCCCGCCGTCATGGCAACACCCGCCAGGGCCTCGCCAAAGGGATAGAGCATGCCGTAGGGCACCCAGCGCCGGGCCAGCAGATCATAGTTCAGAAACATGGTTGAAAAGCTTTCAATATCCTGCAGTTTCTGCACAGCCAGAAAACACATGGAGATAGAAATGAACCACTCCACGGCGCGCCCGGTAAAAATGCTGTCATACATCTGCCAGGAAAGCCCCAGCGCCATCAGCAAGGCCACGGCAAAAATGGCGATCACCGGCTGATATGAGGTCTGTTCTTTTTCTGGATTGTCGAGCCCAAAATAAACGCGTAATTTCTCGTAACCGCCGATACGCTCGCCATCAATAAAGGCCTGGGGGGTGGTATCCACACCGTGACGCTTCATAAAGGCATCGGTTTCCTCCCGCGAGGAAAGATGATGATCCTCCACTTCCAGCCCCTGCCGCTCCAGCAAATATTTTGACTTCAGACCATAGGGGCACAGATGCCCGGGCATTACCATACGATAGAGTTGTGCCGTTTGTTTACCGCTCTGCTCCTCTGCCATTACTGTCCTCCTTTTGTCTACAGCCGCAAGCCGCCGTCCATTTCCAGTATGCGGCCGTTGAAATAGTCGTTTTCAATCACGTATTGCAGGCTGTGCAATAGCTCATCCACTTCTGCCAGCCGGCCAAGGGGAATACGCTTGGTGATGCGCTCCATGGCGTCGGGCTTCATCTGCGCCGTCATCTCTGTGGCAATCACCCCGGGGGCGATGCCCGCCACCCGAATCCCAAAACGGGCAAGTTCACCGGCCCAGCCCACCACCAGCGCCGCCACCCCGGCCTTGCTGGCGGCATAGTTGCTCTGGCCCGGGTTGCCGACCCGGGCCACCGAGGAAATATTGACAATCAGTCCGCCCTGGCCGCGCTCGGCCATGATGGCCGCCGCTTCCCGACCACAGAGAAAGCTGCCGGTCAGGTTGACGTCGATCACTTGCTGCCAGTCTGTCAGGCTCATTTTTTGGCTGACCTTGCCATTTTCCCGCTTCACCAGCAGGGCATCGCGCATCAGGCCGGCATTGTTGACCAGCACATTCAAGCCCCCCAGCTCCCGTACGATATGCCCAAAACAATCGCTCACCTGGGTTTCATCGGCCACGTCACACAGGTGCACCGCCACCCGGGCACCGGTGGCCGCCACCATTTCACCGGTTTTGGCCAGATCCTGCTCCTGAGTGTCGAGCAGGGCCAAAACGGCCCCCTGCCGTCCCAAATGATGGGCCATGGCCCGCCCCAGGCCGCGACCGGCCCCGGTGATCACCACCACCTTGTCCTTGATGTCCATTCAGTCGTCTCCCCGGGGTTCGCGATACAGTTGAAACAGGCTGGAAAAGTCGAGACCACCATGGCCTGCCACCCGGTGCAGGCTGAACAGAGCCCGGGCGGCAGAGCCCATGGGCACCGGCGAGCCACTGGCCTGACTCAGACTCATGGCCAGATTGAGATCCTTACACATCAGGTTGACCTGAAAGCCCCCCTGGTAATCACGACTCGCGGGTACTCGGTCCATCACTCCCGGCACCGGGTTGTAATGCTCCATCACCCAGTTATTACCCGAACTCTGGCGAATGATCTCCGACAGCACCGCCGGATCCAGGCCATGATCCAGCCCCAGGTTAAGGGCCTCGCAGCTGGCCGCCATCTGCGCCGCCAGCAACAGGTTGTTGCAGGCCTTGGCCACCTGGCCAGCACCGTGAGGCCCGGCGTGCAAGACCTTTTTGCCCATGTGTGTCAGCACCGGCGCGGCGCGGGCAAACTGGTCGTCGCTGCCGCCCACAATAAAGGTCAGGGTAGCGGCTTCGGCGCCGGCCACACCGCCGGACACCGGGGCGTCCACAAAGTCCAGGCCATGGCCGGCAGCCATCTTGGCCAGGGTTTGCGCGGTATCGGCCTCGATGGTGGAGCAGTCGATGACCAGGGTGCCCGGCGCCAGGTGGCCAAACAGGCCGTCGTCTCCTCCATAGAGGCTCGCCACCTGGCGGCCGTTTTGCAGCATGGAGATCACCACGGCGGCGTGTCTGGCCGCGGCGGCCGCGCCGGTGGCAGGCATGGCGCCCAGCGCCTCGGCCTGCTTCAGCGCCTCGGGCTGCAGGTCAAACGCCTGCACTTGGTGCCCGGCTTTCACCAGGTTGGCGGTCATGGGCAGCCCCATGTTGCCGAGGCCGATAAATGCGAGGGTTGCCATAATGTGTGCCTCCTATTTAAGATCCGCCAGCGGGCTCAGGCCCCAGGGGGACGAGAACAACGTGTTCAGCAATGCCGGATCTACCTCGTTCAGGCCGGCAAAGGTCCAGTGGGCGGCGTTGTCCTTGTCGATCAATCTTGCGCGCACCCCTTCGGCAAACTCCCGGCAGCGACAAAGCTGTACCGACAACGCCAACTCGGCCTGGAACACCTGCGCCAACGACAAATAGCGGCTGGCCGCCAGCTGCCGGTGGATCACCGCCATGGCCAGGGGGCTGCCCGCCGCCAGGGTTGCCTGGGCCTGACTGAACCAGGCATCGTGCATGTCTACTTCCAGTATGGCGCCGACCTGCTCGGCCAGGCTGTCCTTGTCCATCAGTTTACCAATCAGATCCTGGTGCCGGCGTAGCGGCGAGTCGAGCCCGGCCAATCGCGCCGCCGACTCGGCTTCCAGCTCCCGCAGCACACGCCCAACGGCCACGGGCCAGTCACTTTCCTCCTGCAGCCGGGGCAGCAGTTCAGCCACATGCTCTTCGGCCACAAAACGGTTGGCCAGCCCCAGCCAGAGGCTGTCGGCCGCATTGAGGGAGCAACCGGTGAGGGCGATAAATTCCCCCAGCCCCGGCGGCAGTCGGTTAAGAAACCAGCTGCCGCCCACGTCCGGATAGAGGGCGATGGTCACCTCGGGCATGGCCAGCCGGCTGCGCTCGGTCACGATGCGCTGCCCGGCCCCCGCAAAGAGTCCCATGCCGCCCCCCATGACGATGCCGGCCCCCACACAGATCACCGGCTTGCCATAGGTGTGCAGCAGGTAGTCGAGCCGGTATTCCCGCTCAAAAAAACGCGCTGCCGGTGCCGGCACCGGACCGAGTTCCCGGTCCGCGCAACCGGCTCTGGCAGTGACCATGGCCCTGTGCAAGCCGACCACGTCGCCGCCGGCGCAAAAGGCCTTGTCACCGGCGCCCTCCAGCACCACCGCGACCACGTCATTGTCATGCTGCCATTCCCGCAGGGATAACAGCATGGCTTCAATCATCTCCAGATTCAGCGCATTCAACTGAGCTTCACGGTCCAGCACCAGATGGCCGAGATGGCGGCCATCGGCGGTGGGCAGCCTGTTCATCCTGATACTCATGCCATCTCCTAACGGTTACGCCACTGGGGAGCGCGTTTTTCCAGAAAGGCAGTGACCCCTTCCCGCTGATCTTCGGTGTCGAACAGCGCCATAAAATAGTCCCGTTCCCGCACTCGGCCCTCGCTCAAGGGCCGCTGCCGGGCCGACTGTATCAGCCGCTTGCAGGCCGCCACCGAGCCCGGGCTCTGCCCCGCGGCGCTTTCGGCCAGGGCCATGGCCCGGCTCAGTACCTCATTATCGGGCACCATTTCTTCCACCAGCCCGATACCCAGCGCCTGTTCGGCGCTCAGCCGCTCCCCACACAGGATCAGCCGCTTGGCCCAGGCTTCCCCCACCAGATGGGGCAGCAACTGAGTGCCGCCGGCACAGGGCAACAGCCCCACCCTGGCCTCGGGCAGGCCCATGACGGCACGCTCGGCGGCAATGCGCAGATCACAGGCCAGGGCCGCTTCCAGCCCGCCGCCCATGGCAAACCCGTTAATGGCCGCCACCGACAGGCCGCGAAAGTCACTCAGGGCCTCAAAGGCCCGGCCAAAGGCCTGGGCCATGGCGTGGGCCTTGCCCTTGTCGCCATCGGCAAACAGACGAAGCTCGGCCCCGGCACAGAAAAACTTCTCGCCTTCACCGGTCAGCACCAGGCTGCGAATGTCTTCATCGCTATTCAGCTTCTCCACCAGCGCCGCCAGCCGGTTCAGGCTGTCCACCGTCCAGGTATTCGCCGGCGGGTTGTTCATGGTCAACAGCGCCACATGCCCTTGTTTTTCATACTGGATCACAGCTCGCCTCCTTCCGCCAGCAGCCGGCGGGCGATCAGCAGTTTCATGATTTCGTTGGTGCCTTCCAGAATACGGTGCACCCGGGTGTCCCGCACATGGCGCTCCAGCGGATATTCCCGAATGTAGCCATAGCCGCCATAGAGCTGCAGCGCCTGATCGCAGACTCTAAAACCCACATCGGTGGCAAAACGTTTGGCCATGGCGCAATAGGTGGTGGCGTCCGCAAGTCCGGCGTCCAGCCGGCTGGCGGCCAGCCGCACCAGTTGCCGCGCCGCCACCAGCTCGGTGGCCATGTCGGCCAGGGCAAACTGCAGCGCCTGAAACTCCGCCAGCTTGCGGCCGAACTGGCTGCGCTCCTGCAGGTAATTGCGCGCCAGGTTCAGCGCCTGCTGCGCCGTGCCCAATGAACAGCTGGCAATATTGATGCGGCCACCGTCCAGCCCTTTCATCGCCAGTTTAAAGCCCTCGCCTTCCCGCCCTAGCAACTGGCGGGCGGGCACCCGCACCCCGTCAAAGGTGACGCTGCGGGTAGGCTGGCTGTGCCAGCCCATCTTGTCTTCCGGCCGGCCGTATTCAATGCCGGGGCTGTCGGCATTCAGGGCAAAGGCGGAAATGCCGCCGGGGCCCTCGCCGCCGGTGCGGGCCATGACCACCAGTACCTGGGTGCTGCCCGCCCCGGAAATAAACATCTTGCTGCCGGTGAGTTCATAGTCGTCGCCCACCTTCTTCGCCCGGGCTTTAAGGGACGCGGCATCGGAGCCCGCATTGGGCTCGGTGAGGCAGTAGGATCCCAGCCAGCGGCCACTGATCATGCCGTCCCGCCACTGCTTCCAGACCTCTTGCTCGGCACTGCTGGCCACCATCCAGGTCACCATGTTGTGAATGGTAAGAAAGGCGGTGGTGGAGGTGCAGCCCATAGCCAGCCGCTCAAAGATCAGGCTGGCATCGAGCCGAGACAGCCCCAGACCGCCGGCGGCTTCCGGTGTATAGAGCGCGCAAAACCCCAGCTCGCCGGCCTGTTGCAGGGTCTCCACCGGAAAATGATGGTCCCGGTCCCAGTCCGCGGCAAAAGGTGCCAGCGCCTTGTCGGCAAACTCCCCCGCCAGCGCCACAAAGGCCCGCTGCTCCTCGTTCAGTTCAAAGTCCATAAGCCCTCCTGGCTGACAACCAAAAGTTGACTGAAAGTTCCTGCCTGCCTTCGAGCAAAGGGCACTACTTCGCCGACACGCCGTAAACCCCTCCATGGGGGCTCCGCTGCGCCATCCATGGCGCAGAGGGTACGGCGAAGCAGACACCCTTTGCTCTTCGGGAAAGTGCCGAGTTGCATGAAAGCATTCATCAGGCGGCACCGGCGTGAAGCGAAGAAGCAGCAGGGATTGCCGGAGCCGACCGTCAAATGCCAGGGATGGCATTTGCCGAGCGCTACATGGATGTACTCGCAGCGTGTCGGCGGAGGTAACCCTGCTGATTCATCGCCTGGCAGAAACTCCCGGGCAACAGACAACCTTCCCGCTGGATTCGTCATTTCAGATGAATCGACAGATTGAGGCCGGCCACGACCTCGTCATCGAACCAGCGGGCGGTCACGGTTTTGGTTTCGGTGTAAAAGCGCACCGCCTGTTTGCCGTAGGCGTGCAGATCCCCGTAAAAAGACCCGCGCCAGCCGGTAAAGGAGAAAAACGGCAGCGGCACCGGAATGGGCACATTAATGCCCACCTGCCCCACCTGAATCTCCATTTGATACTTGTGTGCTGCCGCCCCCGAGGCGGTAAAAATGGCGGTGCCGTTGCCGTAGGGATTGGCATTCACCAAGGCAATGGCGTCGTTCAGGCTGTCCGCTTCCATCAGCAGCAACACGGGGCCGAAAATCTCTTCGGTGTAAATGCGCATGGTGGGGGTCACACCGGCAAACAGGGTGGGCCCGACCCAGTTGCCTTCCGGGTAACCGCTCACGGTGCAGTGGCTGCCATCCAGCAGACAGTCGGCCCCTTCTTGCTTTACAGACTCAATCAAATCCAACACCCGCTTTTTGGCATGCTGGGTGATAAGCGGGCCATACCCCGCCTTGGGGTTATTCCAGACACCGGGCTGCACCTTTTCCAGCGCCGCTTTAATCTCGGGGATCCACGCTCTGGCCTCGCCCACCAGCACGCCCACCGAAATGGCCATGCAGCGCTGGCCGGCGGCGCCTACGGAGGCGCCCACCAGGTTATTGATGGCCTGCTGTTTATTGGCATCGGGCATCACCACCATGTGGTTTTTGGCACCGGCAAACACCTGCACCCGCTTCAGCCGGTCGGTGGCGGTGCGGTACACATGCCGCCCTACCGCCACCGAGCCCACAAAGGATACGGCGGCAATGTCATCGTGAGTCAGCAACTGATCCACCACCTCGGGCCCGCCGTGCACGATATTGAGCAAACCGTCGGGGGCCCCCGCTTCCCGAAACAACGTGGCCAGCTCCATGGGTACCAGGGGATCCTGCTCCGACGGTTTCAGTACAAAGGCATTGCCGCAGGCGATGGCCAGGGGAAACATCCACAGCGGAATCATGGCCGGAAAATTAAAGGGGGTGATGCCCAGGCACACGCCCAGGGGCTGGCTGAAACTGTAACAATCCACCCCCGCAGCCACATCGGCCTGGTTTTCACCCAGGGTCAGTGAGGCCACATTGGCAGCCTGCTCCACCACTTCTATGCCCCGCCATACATCGCCCCTGGCGTCTTCCAGGGTCTTGCCGGTGTCCCGGCTGAGCAATTGCGCCAGCTCATCATGCCGCTCCTTGAGCAGGGCCTGATAGCGCAGCATCAGCCGGGCCCGCTCCGGCACCGGCACTTGCCGCCACTGAAGAAAGGCAGTTTTCGCCGCCGCCACCGCCGCGGTCACTTCATACTTAGTGGCACAGGGCAGGCGCGCAATGACCTTCTGAGTGGCCGGATTGGTCACCTCCAGCCACTGTTTGGTGTGGCTTTGCACCATGCTGCCGTCGATCAGCAGCGGAACCTGATAAGCCATGGGTTCACCTCACTCACACAGTTCAATGGCCAGCGCCGTGGCTTCGCCCCCGCCGATGCACAGGGCCGCCACTCCTTTCTTCAGCCCTCGCCGGCGCAGGGCATGCAGCAGGGTCACCACAATGCGCGCGCCGCTGGCACCGATGGGATGCCCCAGGGCACAGGCGCCGCCGTTTACGTTCACGCTGTCCGGGTCAAGCCCCAGTTCCCTGATGGCCAGCAGGGTGACCACCGCAAAGGCTTCGTTGATCTCGAATAAATCCACCTCGTCCGCTTGCCAATCCAGTTGTTTCAGCAATGTCTGCATGGCACCGATGGGCGCCAGGGTAAATTCGGCGGGCAATTGCGCATGAGTGGCGTGACCAAGAACGCGCGCCAGCGGCCTGAGGCCAAGCTGTTGTGCCCTTTCCGCCGTGGTCAGCACCAGGGCGGCGGCACCGTCGGAAATGGAGCTGGAATTGGCGGCGGTAATGGTGCCGTTGTCGGCAAAGGCGGGGTTGAGGCGCGGAATTTTTTCAGGGCTTGCCTTGCCCGGCTGCTCGTCGGTGTCCACCATGATCTCGCCTTTGCGGCCGGTCACCGTGACCGGGGCGATTTCCTCGCGAAAGTCCCCTTCATCAATGGCCCGCTGGGCCCGGCGCAACGAACGGATGGCAAAGTCGTCCATTTCGGCGCGGGTCACGCCAAAGCGGTCGGCGGTACGCTGGGCAAAGCAACCCATCAGGCCGCCTTCATAGGCGTCTTCCAAGCCGTCGAGAAACATATGATCCAATAACTGACCGTGACCCAGCCGCAAGCCGACCCGGGCCCTGGGCACCAGGTAGGGGGCCAGGCTCATGCTTTCCATGCCGCCGGCCACCATCAGCGAGGCCGAGCCCGCCCGCAGTTGGTCGTGAGCCAGCATCAGCGCCTTCATGCCCGAGCCGCACATTTTGTTGACCGTGGTGCAGGGCACCGATACCGGCAGCCCCGCGCCCAGGGCCGCCTGCCGGGCCGGAGCCTGCCCCTGGCCGGCAGGCAGCACACAACCCATGATCACCTCATCCACCTGCTCCCCGCCAATACCGCCCCGCGCCAGGGCGGCATGGATGGCCACCGCCCCCAGCCGGTGGGCGGGTTCACTGCCCAGTGAGCCCATCAGCCCGCCCATGGGGGTGCGGGCGGCGGCCACAATCACAATCTGGCGCTCTGTGTTCATACGGGCCTCATTCCTGAAAATGCCGTTGTCCGTTAAAGCTTAGCCGGCTCCCGCTGACTATAGTTAATGCATTCAAACGAACCCGGTTTTCTGCCTTCTCAGGAGGTGACATGGCCCCATATCCCACCCTCGATCTTGATCTCGGCGAGATGCACAGCCTGCTGCGCGAGCAGGTGGCCGCCTTTGCAGCCAAGGAAATCGCCCCCCTGGCCGAAGCCATCGACCGGGACAACCGCTTTCCTGCCGAGCTCTGGCCCAGGCTGGGCGAGCTGGGACTGTTTGGCATTACCGTGGCGGAAAGATTTGGCGGCGTGAACCTGGGTTATCTCGCCCATGTGCTGGCCATGGAGGAGATCAGCCGGGCCTCCGCTTCGGTGGGGCTGTCTTATGGTGCCCACTCCAACCTGTGCGTGAACCAAGTTCACCGCCACGGCAGTGAGGAGCAGCAACAAAAATACCTGCCCGCCCTGCTCAGCGGCGAGCACATCGGCGCCCTGGCCATGTCCGAGCCTGGTGCCGGCTCCGACGTGGTGGCCATGAAACTCACCGCCCGCCGCGACGACAATGATTTTGTGCTGAACGGCAACAAGATGTGGATCACCAATGGCCCCGATGCCCATGTGTTTGTGGTGTACGCCAAGACCGACCCGCAAGCCGGTGCCAAGGGCATCAGCGCCTTTATTGTGGAAGCCGGCACGCCCGGCTTTGCGCCGGCCCAGAAGCTCGACAAGCTTGGCATGCGCGGCTCCAACACCTGCGAGCTGGTGTTTCAGGACTGCCGGGTACCCGCCGCCAACCTGCTGGGGCCGCTGAACGGTGGCGTGGCCGTGCTAATGAGCGGCCTGGATACCGAGCGGCTGGTGCTGGCGGGCGGGCCACTCGGCATTATGGCGGCGGCCATGGATCTGGTGGTGCCCTATGTACGGGAGCGCCGGCAGTTTGGCCGGGCCATCGGCGAGTTTCAGCTGGTGCAGGGCAAACTGGCCGACATGTATACCCGCATGAACGCCGCCCGCTGCTACACCTACATGACCGCCATGGCGGCGGACCGGGGCAAACTCAGCCGTCAGGACGCCGCCGGAGTGATTTTGCTGGCGGCCGAAACCGCCACGCAAGTGGCCCTGGATGCCATTCAGCTGCTGGGCGGCAACGGCTATATCAACGACTACCCCGCCGGCCGCCTGTTGCGGGACGCCAAGCTCTATGAAATTGGTGCCGGCACCTCGGAGATTCGGCGCATGCTGATCGGCCGGGAGCTGGTGCGCGAACCTTGAGGAGCCGTTATGACCCAGTTTGTCAGCCGGGTGCAGCCGGCTTCCACAGAGTTTATTGCCAACCAGCAGGCGATGGCCGCCGAGGTAACGGCCCTGCGTGAACAGGTGGCCCTCATTGCCGAAGGCGGCGGAGCCGACAGCCGGGAGCGCCATCAGGCCAGAGGCAAGCTGCTGGTGCGGGATCGCATTGCTGCCCTGCTTGACCCGGGCACGCCCTTTCTTGAGCTGTCGCAACTGGCAGCACTCAACGTTTACGACGAGCCGGTGCCGGCGGCGGGCATCATCACCGGCATTGGCCGGGTGAACGGGGTGGAGTGCATGGTGGTGGCCAACGATGCCACGGTCAAGGGCGGCACCTATTATCCGCTCACGGTGAAAAAGCACCTGCGGGCCCAGGCCATTGCCGAGCATTGCCGACTGCCCTGCCTGTATCTGGTGGACTCGGGCGGTGCTCACCTGCCCAGTCAGGACGAGGTCTTTCCCGACCGCGATCACTTTGGCCGCATCTTCTTTAATCAGGCCCGCCTGTCCGCCGCCGGCATTCCCCAGCTGGCGGTCGTCATGGGCCTGTGTACCGCCGGCGGCGCCTATGTGCCGGCCATGGCGGACGAGTCCATTATGGTGCGCAATCAGGCCACCATTTTTCTCGGTGGCCCGCCATTGGTCAGGGCCGCCACCGGCGAGGTGGTGACCGCCGAGGAGCTGGGGGGGGCCGAGGTGCACACTCGGCAGTCCGGCGTGGCGGATCATGCCGCCGACGACGACCGTCATGCCCTTGGCCTGGCCCGCCGGCTGGTGGCCAATCTCAATGTGTCCGCCGTACCGCCGCCCCCCCGTGAGCCTCGCTCACCCCGCTACCCCATTGACGAGCTCTACGGCATTGTCGGCACCAGCCTGCGCACCCCCTTTGAGGTGCGGGAAGTGATCGCCCGGCTGGTGGATGATTCTGTGCTGGACGAGTTCAAGCGCGATTTCGGCCCCACCCTGGTCACCGGATTCGCCCATCTGCAGGGCTATCCGGTGGGCATCATCGCCAACAACGGCATTCTGTTCAGCGAGTCGGCCCAGAAAGGGACCCACTTTATCGAGCTGTGCTGCCAGCGGAATATTCCGCTGCTGTTTCTGCAGAACATCACCGGCTTTATGGTGGGCAAGAAATACGAGGCCGAGGGCATCGCCAAGCACGGCGCCAAGCTGGTGACGGCGGTGGCCTGCGCCAGCGTCCCCAAAATCACACTAATCATCGGCGGCAGCTTTGGGGCCGGCAACTACGGCATGTGCGGCCGGGCCTATGATCCCGACTTTTTGTGGTGCTGGCCCAATGCCCGCATTTCGGTCATGGGTGGCGAGCAGGCCGCCGGGGTACTCGCCACCGTGCGCCGGGATGCCCTGGCAAAAACAGGCCAGGACTGGTCCGCCGAGGACGAAGCCGCCTTCAAGGCCCCCATTATCGAGCGCTACGAGCAGCAGGGCCACCCCTGGTATGCCAGCGCCCGGCTGTGGGACGACGGCGTGATCGACCCGAAAGACAGCCGCACCGTGCTGGCCATGAGCCTGGCGCTGGCGGGAAACCGCCCTGTCACTCCCACCCGCTTTGGCGTATTTCGTATGTAGGGCGCCTGTAAGGACGCCTGTAAGGAGGTGCCATGTCCGACCCAATAACACTGCAACCGACCGGCAAAGGGGTATGGGAGCTGGTGCTGAATAACCCCGAACGCCGCAATGTGCTGAACGAAGCGACCATCGAAGCCTTTCACCAGTGCCTGAGCGACGCCGAGGCCGAGCCGACACTGCGCCTGCTGGTGCTGAAGGCCGAGGGCAGGCACTTTTGTGCCGGGGCGGATCTGGGCTGGATGCAGCGGGCTGCGTCCTTAAGTCCGGCGCAGAACCGTGCCGACGCCGGCCGACTGGCGGAGTTGCTGTGGCGGCTGGACCGCTTTCCCCACCCCACCCTGGCACTGGTGCAGGGGGCGGCCTTTGGCGGTGCCCTGGGGCTGGTGTGCGCCTGCGATATGGTGGTGGCCGCCGCCGATGCCCGTTTTTGCCTGAGCGAAACCCGCCTCGGCCTTATTCCCGCGACCATCGCCCCCTATGTGCTGCGGGTGCTGGGCGAACGCCAGGCCCGGCGCTATATGCTGAGCGGGGAAGTGATCGACGCGGCCCGCGCCGAGCGGCTGGGGCTGGTGCACGAGGTGGCGGAATCGGCCCTTGCAGAGGGCGCCACTCCCATTATCACCGCCTTGTTACGGGGCGGTCCGACGGCCCAGAGAGCGGCCAAGGCGCTGATTCGGGATTATGCCGGCCGGCCGTTAAGCCGAGCCCTGGTGAGCGACAGCGCCCAACGCCTGGCCGCCCTGCGAGTAACAGAGGAAGCGCAAGAAGGGCTGGCGGCCTTTCTGGAAAAACGCCCCCCGGGTTGGGAGAACAAGGATGATCACTAAACTGCTGGTGGCCAACCGGGGCGAGATCGCCTGCCGGGTGCTGCGCACCGCGCGCCGGATGGGGCTACATACCATAGCAGTCTACTCCGATGCGGACCGACAGGCCCTGCATGTGGAGCTGGCCGATGAGGCCTGGCGCCTGGGCCCGCCCTCGGCGGCGGAAAGTTACCTCAATCAGGCGGCGCTGCTGGAGATTGCCGGCGCCTGCGGGGCCGATGCGGTGCACCCGGGGTACGGGTTTCTGTCGGAAAACGCCGGCTTTGCTCAGGGGTGTGCCGACACCGGCCTGGTGTTTGTGGGCCCGCCCCCCGCCGCCATTGCCGCCATGGGCGACAAGGCCGCCGCCAAGGCGCTGATGGCCGCCGCCGGTGTGCCCCTGGTGCCTGGTTATCATGGCGAGGATCAAAGTCATGCACGGCTAAAACGAGAGGCCGAGGCCTGCGGTTATCCACTGCTGCTGAAAGCGGTGGCCGGCGGTGGCGGCAAAGGCATGCGCATCGTGCATGAGCCCGGTGAGTTCGATGACGCCCTGGCCGCCGCCCGGCGCGAGGCCAGGGCGGCCTTTGGCAACGATGCCATGCTGCTGGAGCGTTACCTGCCGAAGGCCCGCCACGTGGAAGTGCAGGTATTCTGCGATGCCCACGGTAGCGGCCTTTACCTCTCGGAGCGGGACTGCTCGGTGCAGCGCCGGCATCAGAAAATTCTGGAAGAAGCCCCCGCGCCCGGCCTGACCAGTGCTACCCGCACCGCCATGGGCGAGGCGGCGGTGCGGGCCGCCCAGGCCATCGACTATCGCGGCGCCGGCACCGTGGAGTTTCTCTATACCGAAGACGGCCACTTCTATTTTATGGAAATGAACACCCGGTTACAGGTGGAGCACCCGGTAACCGAGTTCATTACCGGCCTGGATCTGGTGGAATGGCAGTTGCGGGTGGCGGCGGGAGAGCCCCTGCCGCTGACCCAGGAGCACATCAAGCTTCAGGGCCATGCGGTGGAAGCCCGCATTTACGCCGAGGATGCCGAGCACGGCTTTCTGCCCGCCGCCGGCGTCCTGCACACCCTGCACGAGCCCGTCATATCAAGCCAAGTACGCCTTGACACCGGCGTGCGCCAGGGCGATGAAGTGGGCATTTATTATGATCCGCTGATCGCCAAGCTGATCGTGCACGCTCACAGCCGCGAGGCCGCCCTGGCGGAGCTGGCACGGGCGCTGGCGCAGTACCGTATCGGCGGTGTGAAAACCAATATCGGCTTTTTACGCCGCCTGTGCCGGCACCCGGCCTTTCAGGCCTGCGAGCTGCATACCCGTTTTATCGAGCAGCACCAGCACAGCCTGTTTCAAGCTTCGGCGCTGGCCGCCGGCGAGGTGCTGGCGCTGGCCGCCCTGGCTTATACCCTTCACCCGCCGCCAGGGAGTGACTCGCCCTTTGCGGCAAGCAGCGGTTGGCGCCTGAACCAGCCGGCGGCCTACCGGCTGCGGCTGGAATACTCGGGGGAAGTTTATGATCTGACGCTCACCGCCACGGATACCGGCTGGCACGTACCCGTGAAGGAGCAACAACACACGCTGGAAGGCGAGCTGACCGATGAACGGCTGCAGGTCAATCTGAATGGCCGACGGTTGGCACTGCATGTTGCCCGGCATGACGCCTTTGTCTGGCTGTTTTATCAGGGAGAACGTTTCGATCTGCGCCGCATTGACGCCGAGGCCGGTACGCCTCCCCATCAGGCCGCCGGCGGCCTGACCGCCCCCATGCCGGGACTGGTGGGGGAGCTGAAGGTGGCCGAAGGCGATGACGTCCGTGAAGGCCAGACCCTGCTGGTGCTGGAAGCCATGAAAATGGAGCATCCCATTCGCGCCCCCATGGCAGGCCGGGTGGCGGAAATTCACTTTCGCGCCGGCGACCAGGTGAGTGAAGGGGACGAGCTGTTACGGCTGGAGGCGCCCGATGGATAGGGTCAAACTGGTGGAGATGGGCCCCCGGGATGGTCTGCAAAACGAGCCCATGCCGGTGCCCACCTCAACCAAAATCGAGCTGGTGGAACGGCTGGCGGAGTGCGGCCTCACTCACATTGAGGCGGCCAGCTTTGTGTCGCCCAAATGGGTGCCGCAAATGGCCGACGGCGCCGAGGTACTCCAAGGCCTTCGCCGCCGCGACGGTGTGGTGTATTCGGCACTCACCCCCAACCTGCAGGGGCTGCAGGCAGCGCTCGCCGCCGGCGCCGATGAAGTGGCGGTGTTTACCGCCGCCTCGGAAAGCTTTTGCCAGAGGAACATCAACTGCTCGGTGGTGGAAAGCCTTGAACGCTTCACCCCCGTACTGCAACGGGCTCATGAACACGGAGTACGGGTACGGGGCTATGTGTCCACCGTGCTGGGCTGCCCCTATGAAGGGCACATTGCCCCCGCCGCCGTGGCCCGGGTCGCCGGCGCGCTCTATCGGCTGGGCTGTGATGAAATCTCCCTGGGCGACACCATTGGTACCGGCACCCCGAAAAAGGCCATCGCCATGCTGTCGGCGGTGCGCCAGGAGGTGCCCCTGGTGCGGCTGGCGGCCCATTTTCACGATACCTACGGCCAGGCCCTGGCCAACCTGTATGCGGTGCTGGAGCAGGGCCTGCGTATTATCGACAGCTCGGTGGCGGGCCTCGGCGGCTGCCCCTATGCCAAAGGCGCCACCGGCAACGTGGCAACCGAAGACGTGGTCTATCTGCTGCACGGCCTGGGCCTGGACACCGGCGTGGATCTCGACCGGCTGGTCGCCACCGGTCGCTGGATAAGCCGACAGCTGGGCCGGGAGAACGGCTCCAAGGTGGGCCGAGCATGGAACGACCAAAGCTGAAAGCCCGGATTGTCGTTTGCTGTACCGCGCACTTTCGTCGGACAAAGCGCACTGCTTCCCCCGCACGCTGTAAATACATCCCTATACGCTCCATCGCGCCATCCCTGGCGCGAAGGGCACGGCGAAGCAGACACCCTTTGCCCTCCTTGGAACACTCTGAGCCGACTGACAGCATGCAGACAACGCCGAGGTTACCCGAAGCAGCAGTGGGGATTGCCGTAGCCGACCATAAAATGCCATATATGGCATTTTCGAGCGTACATGGGGCGAGCTTGCTCGCCGTGACGAAGTAAAAAAGCCTGACCGAACATTAAATATGTTCGCAGCAGACTTTTTTAGTGAGTGGCCTGCAGCGAAGCGTGTCGGCGGAGTGCAACCGCACTGATGCTTCGCATTGCGTCCTCTTTGGCGACTTGTGACTAAGAGGCAGACCGTAAGCTGTAAGTATCCAATCCCAGTCCCGACGCCCCAATTCCTAAACGAAAAAAGGGAGCCGAAGCTCCCTTTTTAGTGTTTAACTCGCAAACCTTACTGGTTAACGAACTCCACACCTTTCTGAATGTCGCCACGCAGGGTTTCCAGCATGCCGTCCATGGCGGCCTGCTCGAAAGCACTGACTTCGCCGTAGGGCAGCACTTTTTCCACGCCGTTCTTGCCGAGCAGTACCGGCTGGGCGAAGAACTGGGCGTGCTCGCTGCCGCCGTCCACATAGGTGCACTCAACCACGTTGGCTTCGCCTTGCATGGCTTTCACCAGAGACAGGGCGAAACGGCAGGCGGCCTGGCCCATGGACAGGGTGGCGGAGCCGCCACCGGCCTTGGCTTCCACCACTTCGGTGCCGGCATTCTGAATACGGTAGGTCAGCTTCTCGATTTCCTCGTCGGAGAAGGAAGCGCCTTCCACCTGGGACAGCAGCGGCAGAATGGTCACGCCGCTGTGGCCACCAATCACCGGCACCTTGACGTCGGCCACGTTCAGACCCTTGGCTTCGGCCACAAAAGTCTCGGCACGGATCACGTCGAGGGTAGTGATGCCGAACAGCTTGTTCTTGTCGTACACACCGGCCTTTTTCAGGACTTCGGCGGCGATCGGCACAGTGGTGTTCACCGGGTTGGTAATGATGCCGATGCAGGCCTGGGGGCAGGCGGCGGCGGCTTTCTCGATCAGGTTCTTGACGATGCCGGCGTTCACGTTGAACAGATCGGCACGGTCCATGCCCGGCTTGCGGGCCACACCGGCGGAGATCAGCACAATGTCGGCACCGGTCAGGGCCGGAGTGGGGTCTTCACCGCCAAAACCCACTACGTTGACCGCAGTCGGGATGTGGCTCAGATCGGCAGCAACACCGGGAGTAACGGGAGCGATATCGTACAGGCTCAGTTCAGAGCCGGCGGGCAGATTGTTCTTCAACAGCAGGGCGAGAGCCTGACCGATACCACCGGCAGCTCCGAGTACGGCAACTTTCATAACTGAACTCCGTTTATTATTGAATAGTTATACGTTTCCTGGGCCTTAGCAAAATAGCGAAACCGCCGTTCAAACACAATGCCCAGGCCTATCAAATGTCATGGTTCTGTGAGCCAACGCAGTGCGAAACAACAGCGCGGTTGCACTGCGCCGGCACGTTTTATCCCTGCTGCTGGAACGCCAGCGCGCGCCGTTCCAGCAGACGGAACAGCCAGGTCAGCAGGCTGTTCATCAACAGGTAAATGGCCCCCGCCACCCCGAACACCGTCAGGGTGTCGTAGGTCTGGCCGTTGATGCGCTGGGCCAGGCCCATGATGTCCATAATGGAAATGGTGCTGGCCAGGGAACTGCCCTTGAGCACCAGCACCACCTCGTTGGAATAGGCCGGGATCACCCGGCGCATGGCGTGGCGCAACTTCACGTTCAGGGTCTGCCATTCGCTCATGCCGAGCGCCCGGCAGGCCAGGGTTTCTCCTCTCGGCACCCCATCCAGGGCGCCCTTGAACAGCCGGCAGGTATAGGCTCCGGCGTTCATGCCCAGGGCCAGAATGGCACAGAACAGGGGTTCACGCAGATACTGCCAGGCCCAGCTCTGCTTGATCCAGTCAAACTGGGCCGGGCCGTAGTAGATCAGAAAGATCTGCACCAGCAGGGGGGTACCGGTGATCAGCAGCAGGTAGCCTTCCGCCAGCCAGTTCAGCACCGGCACCCGCTTGTCCAGGATCCAGGTGAGCAGCAAGGCGATCAACAGCCCCAGCAGCAGGCCGGAGGCGGTGATCAGCAAGGTGATCTGCAGCCCTTCCAGCAGAGCCAGCGAATACTCGATTACTTTAGTCATAACGGGTGACCCTCGCCTGCAACCGTTTCAGGCCCTGCTGGCTAACCAGGGTAATGGCCAGGTAAATCAGCGCCGCCAGGGCGTACCAGGTAAAGGGCTCATAGGTGCTGGCCGCCGCCGACTTGGCCTGGTGCATCAGGTCGTGCACGCCAATCAGCGACACCAGGGCGGTATCCTTCAGTAAGACCAGCCACTGGTTGCTCAGCCCCGGCAGGGCGTGGCGCCAGGTTTGCGGCAGCACGATGTGAAAGAAGGTGTACAGGGGCGGCAGTCCCAGTGCTTGGGCCGCCTGGCGCTGCCCGCGGGACACGGCGTTGAGCGCGCCGCGCAGGGTCTGGGCGGCATAGGCGGCAAACAGCAGCGACAACGCGGTCACCCCGCACCAGAAGGGGCTGAACTCAATGTATTCGCCGGTCAGCAGAAACAGCAGATGGGTGGAGCCGAAATAGATAAAGAACACCACCAGGATTTCCGGCAGGCCGCGCAGCACTGTGGTGAACGCCGCCGGCAGCCGAAGCAGCCGCCAGCGACTCATTTCGGCACCGCACAGCAACACGGCCAGCACCATGCCCACCGCCAGCGAGACCAATGCCAGCCCCAAGGTCATGAGGCCGGCATTCAACAGGTGCGTCATCATCAGTGGGGAAAGTACTTGCCGTAAAGACGGTCGTAGGTGCCGTTGGCCTTGAGCTCGGCCAGGCCCTGATTGAGCTTGTCGAGCAGTTCCTGGTTGCCCTTGGTCACGGCAATGCCAAAGCCGGTGCCGAAGTAGTTATCATCGGTCACCGCCTCGCCCACCACCTCGAATCCGTCGGACTTGGCCAGCCAGTCGCCCACCACGGCGGTGTCGGCAAACACGGCTTCAATACGGCCGTTGGTCAGATCCAGCAGGGCGTCCTGCACACTCTGGTAGGAGCGCGGCTCCAGGCCTTCGCCTTCCAGCTTGTCCTGAATGTACTTCTGGTGGGAAGTGCCGTTCTGCACGCCCACGGTCTGGCCCTTGAGGCCGTCGATGGCGCTGAACTTGCCATTGGGCGCCACAAACACCGCGGAGTTTTCATAGTAAATGTCACTGAAGTCCACCTGTTCGGCGCGCTCGGGGGTAATGTCCATGGCGGCAATGGCGGCATGGTAACGCTTGAACTTGAGGCTGGGGATCAGGCTGTCGAAGGCCTGGTTGTGAAAGCTGCACTCCAGCGCCGCCACCTCGCACAGGGCCTTGGCCAGATCGATGTCAAAGCCCTGCATTTCGTTGTTGTCGTCAACGAATTCAAAGGGAGGATAGGCGGCGTTGGTGACGAACTTCACTTCGTCGGCCTGGGCGGCGGCGCTGCCGGCGGCGGCCAGCAGGGCCAGGGACAACAGGGTCTTTTTCATGGTCGAGTCCTTTATCAATGAGTCAGAAATTCCGCCAGACGCTGGGTCTGGGGGTGGTCAAACAGGGAGGCATCACCGTACTCCACCAGCTTGCCCTGCTCCAGGTAGGCCACTCTGGTGGCCACCCGGCGGGCAAAATTCACTTCGTGGGTCACGATCACCTGAGTGATGCCGGTTTTGCCCAGTTGCCGAATGATCTCCGCCACTTCCTTGGTGATCTCCGGATCCAGGGCCGCCGTGGGCTCGTCAAACAACAGCACCTCGGGGTTCATCATCAGCGCCCGGGCAATGGCCACCCGCTGCTGCTGGCCGCCGGACAGGGATCCGGGCCAGGCCTGGCGCTTGTCCGCCAGCTTGAGCTGGGCCAGCAGCTGGCCGGCCTTGTCCTGGGCCTCGGCCTTGTCCATGCCCAGTACCTTGAGCGGCGCTTCCAGCAGGTTTTGCTCCACCGTCAGGTGGGGCCACAGGTGGTATTGCTGAAACACCATGCCCACCTTGCGGCGCAGGGCTTGAGCCCGCTTCGGCAGCCGGCCGTTGTTGTCGGCGGGAAAGCTGAATTGCTCACCGGCGATGGCTAGCTGGCCGGAATCCGGAATATCCAGCAGGTTCATCAGCCTGAGCAAAGAACTTTTTCCTGCACCGCTTGGGCCAAGCAGCACTAATGTCTCTCCGGCATCGCATTGCAGCGAAACCTGGCTTAAAATTTCCTGACCGAACCAGGACTTGCTTATGCCGCTGAATTCTATGCCCATGCGCTATGTTCACTTCATCTGTCAGAGTCTTTGGCTGATTTTATTTTGCATTATTGTTAATGCAAGCTAATTTTGCATCTTTATGCAAGATAAATGACTATTCCTTGATAAAAAACCATGGCGGATAGACAATATGGCCCATTCACTCACGCTCGGTCGACTGCAAAACATGAACGAAAAACAGGAACAGCTGATCAAGGCGTTCAAGGCGCTGCTTAAAGAGGAGCGGTTCGGCTCCCAGGCGGAAATCGTCAATGCCCTGCAGGATCTGGGGTTTGAGAACATCAACCAGTCCAAGGTGTCGCGCATGCTGAGCAAGTTCGGCGCCGTGCGTACCCGCAACGCCAAGATGGAAATGGTGTACTGCCTGCCGGTGGAGCTGGGTGTGCCCACCAGCAGCAGCCAGCTCAAAAACCTGGTGCTGGATGTGGGCCACAACAGCGCGCTGATCGTGATCCATACCAGCCCCGGCGCGGCCCAGCTAATTGCCCGCATGCTCGACTCCCTGGGCCGGGCCGAAGGCATTCTCGGTACCATTGCCGGCGACGACACCATCTTTATTACCCCCACCAAGGAAACCCCCATCGAGGAGCTGTACCAGAGCGTACTGGAACTGTTCGAGCAATACGTATAAATCCCGGGACTGGTGATCCGGGACTGGGGATTAGATTCCAGTCCCCGGTCCCTGCTCCCTAGTCCCCGCTTGTTTCCAGCCATTCTTCCGACGGCGCAAAAAACGCCGCCCCGGTTTCCGGGCGCGTGTACAGCGTCAGGTGATCAAAGTGCCCTTCGCCGTCTCCCCGGTACATGCTTTCCAGCATGCGGGTAAAGTGCCGGGGCGTGTGGCAACAGGAAATAAACACCAGCCCCTGCTCGGTGGCACTGCCCCAGGGCATGCTCTGACGCAGAATCTCCAGGCTGTTGCCGGCGTCGTCCTTCAGGCTGGTGCGCCTGGTATGGGCGGTCAGTGGCTTGTCGGCGGAAGCGTACTCGATATTGTCGGCCTTGGTACGGCCGTACACGTCCTCCTGCTCTTTCACGGCCAGCCGCTGCCAGCGGGTCATGCGGTGGTGAAAGCGCTGCACATGCACATAGCTGCCGCCGGCAAAGGGACCATCGGCCACCAGCGCCACCTCGGCCCTGTGCTCCCCTTGCGGGTTTTCGGTGCCGTCCACAAAACCGGTCATGTCGCGGCAATCGAGATAGCGAAAGCCCTGGCGTTCGTCCTTCAGCTCCGCCAGATTAGCCAGCAACGCCATGACCTTCTGTACCGCAATCCAGGCCACATCGAGACGGTCGGCGCGCAGCTGAAAAAACAGATCAAAGGGAGTGGCCGGTGCCGAACGTTCCCCTTCCCCCTGGGCCGGAAAAGCAGTCAGCTCCTTCGGCCGCCCTTGGGGATAGAGCTCGTCCCACGCCTCATTGCCGATGGCCGCCAGGCCGGAGAAAGCGGCGTCAGGATAGCTTGCGCTCAGCTCTCGCCACAGCCAGGGAATGGCCCGCAGCCGCTCCCGCACCTCGGCCTGACGACCGGGCAGGATATTGAAAAACAGGTAATAAGCGTGAAGATTGGGTTCGGCGCAAACGCCGGCTTGTGCTGTCATGCTGTGCTCTTCCATTGCTTCGAAGGAGTCCAGTATAAGACGGCAGCTCAGGCGCTGTCAGCGATCCACAGCACCTTGTTGGAAACACCATGGGGACTGGGGACTGGGGACTGGGGACTGGGGACTGGGGACTGGGGACTGGGGACTGGGGACTGGGGACTGGGGACTGGGGACTGGGGAAATGGTAGACACCACTTTAGTCGACGCAACGCCAGCGACCATATCGGAACCATCGCCTTGCTACACCGGCTCTACCAGCTAAAGCGGCAGCTACAAGTCCCTGATCCCTGCTCCCCAGTCCCTGCTCTTAAGCCACTTCCCGCCGGCGCTCGCTTTGGTCGGGAAAAAAGGTCAGGGCATGGGCCGCCACCCTGACCTGTACCCTGGCCTGGGGCGGCAAGGGCTCATTGATGCTCACTTCCAGCAACAACCCCTGGCAGTCCACCTGGCAGCGGGTATGGGCACCGAGAAACTGCTGCTCCAGTACCCGGCCATTGCCCTGCTCGTCTTCGGTCAGCTGCAGCTGGCGCGGTCGCAGCAACAGCTGACCTTCACTGCCGGGCTCGGCATTCAGGGCGGCCTGGCTCTCGATGGAGCCGATGGGCGTGACCAGGGTGTGGCTGTCGTGCACCGTGGCCGGCACATAGTTGCTCTGTCCGAGAAAGTCCGCCACAAAGGGGGTCTGCGGATGCTGGTAGAGGGTTTGCGGCCGCCCCACCTGCTCGATGTGACCGGCCCGGAACAGCGCCAGCTTGTCGGCAAAAGCAAAGGCTTCTTCCTTGCTGTGGGTCACGAAAATGGCGCTGATCCCCTGCTGCTTGAGCAGGCTGCGGATTTCGCCAATCAGGCGCATCCGTACCTGAGTATCGATATTGGAAAAGGGCTCATCCAGCAGCATCAGCTGGGGCCGGCAGATCAGCGCCCGGGCAATGGCCACCCGCTGCTGCTGGCCGCCGGACAGCTGGTGCGGATAGCGCTCGCCGAGGCCCGCCAGGTTCACCAGCTCCAGCACCTCCTCTACCCGGGCGTGAATCACCGCCTTGTTGCTTTCCTTGCTCTGCAGACCAAAGGCCACGTTCTGGGCCACATTAAGGTGGGGAAACAACGCATAATCCTGAAAGATCATGCCGATATTACGCTCTTCCGGCACCACCGCCAGGCCATGGCCATTCACCGGCCGGCCATTAATGGCAATGTCACCGCTCGCTACCGGCAACAGCCCGGCCACCGCCTTCAGCAGCGTGGTCTTGCCGCAGCCGCTGGCGCCCAGCAGACACATGATCTCGTTGTCTTCCACTTCCAGCGACAAGCCGTTCAGCACCGGTTTGCCGTTGTAACTGCAACAAATGTCGTGAATGGTCAGTGCCGCCATCAGTGATGCTGCTCCAGTGAACGGTTCAGAAAAATCAGCGGTATCAGTCCCACCAACACGATGACAATGGCGGGCAGCGCACCCAGCTCCAGTTGCTCGTCGGACACGAACTGATACACATAGGTGGCCAGGGTCTGAAAGTTGAAGGGCCTGAGCAGCAGCGCCGCCGGCAACTCCTTCATGCATTCAATAAACACCAGCAGGGCCCCGGCCAGCATGCCCTTGCGAATCAGCGGCAGGTGCACCCGCCGAATCATGGCCGCCGGGCCATAGCCCATGGTCTGGGTGACCATATCGAGGGACGGCGACACCTTGTTGAGGCTGCTTTCCACCGCGCCGATGGCCATGGCGCCAAACCGCACCAGATAGCCAAAGGCAATGGCGGTCATGGTGCCGGTCAGCAGCAGCCCCGGCTCGGGCAGTCCCAGCCACAGCGCCAGATCATTGATGGCAAAGTCCATCATGGTGAGCGGCACCAGCACGCCAATGGCCAGCACGGTGCCGGGCAGGGCGTACCCCATGGAGGCCAGCCGCATCGGCAGCACGGTGTAACGCTTGCCCCGCAGGCGGTGGGTCATGCCCAGCAGCAGGGCAATGGCCAGCGCCAGCACCGCCACCACCGCCGACAACACCAGGCTGTTCAGGCTGTACTCAAAAAAGCGGGCGTTCCAGGCCCGGTCAAAATAACGTACCGCGTGGTAACACAGGATGCCAAAGGGCAGCAGAAAGCCCAGCCCCACCAGGCCCCAGCAAAATGCCAGCGCCGCCCATTTGCGTCCGCCGGTCAGCCGGTAACCGGTTTCCTGTTCATGGCCCATGCTCTTCTGAAACACCTGCTGGCGCTGGCGGCTCATGCGCTCCAGGCTCAGCAGCACCATGACCACCAGCAGCATGATGGCGGAGATCTTGGCCGCCGCCTGCAGGCTGCCATACCCCAGCCAGGTGTCGTACACCGCCGTGGTCAGGGTATTGACCGCAAAGAAATTGACGGTGCCGAACTCGGCCAGGGTTTCCATGGCCACCAACGACAACCCCACCGCCAGGGCCGGGCGGGCCAGGGGCAGACTGACCCGGCGAAAGCTCTGCCAGGGCGAGCAGCCCAGCAGCCGACTGGACTGAATAAGACTGGTGGACTGCTCCAGAAAGGCGGTGCGGCCCAGCAGGTAAACGTAGGGGTACAGCACCAGCCCCATCACCAGGGCGGCACCGCCCAGGGTGCGAATGGGAGGAAAGAAGTAATCACCGGCCGACTGCCAGCCAAACCAGTCCCGCAGCGCCAGCTGCACCGGACCGGAGTAGTCGAGCAGGTCGGTGTACACAAAGGCGACGATGTAGGACGGCATGGCCAGGGGCAGGATCAGCGCCCATTGCAGCAAGCGCCGGCCCGGCAGCTCGCACATGGCCATCAGCCAGGCGGCGGGCAGCCCGAACAGCAGGCTCAGTCCCATTACCAGCGACACCAACCAGAAGGTGTTGCCGATATAGGCCGGAAGCACAGAAGCCCACAGATGACGGAAGATGTCTTCTGCGGGCAACAGGGCTTCGGCAATCAGTGCCAGTACCGGCAAGGTCAGCACCAGGGCGATGCCCCAGCTGCTGACCGTCCAACCATATCTTTTCATGTACTACTCAAAGCGGGGGCGAACCCCCGTCTTTTTACAGATCGTATTGCACTTCGTCTACCAGCTTAATCGCTTCCTGGGCATGTTTGGCGACCTCGGTCAGCGGCAGGCTATCGGCCTTGAAGTCACCCCAGCCCTTCACCAGCTCGGAGGGCTCCACGCCCGGCTTGACCGGATATTCGTGGTTGGCAGAGGCATAAAGATGCTGGGCTTCGTCACCGGACAGGAATTCCATCAGCTTGAGCGCGGCGTCCTTGTTCTTGGCATGACTGGTCATGGCCACCGCAGAAATATTGACGTGGGTACCACGATCGGCCTGGTTCGGGAAGTTGACCACGGCGGCCTCGGCCCACTCGCGCTGCTCTTCGTCGTTGAGCATGGCACCGTAGTAGTAGCTGTTGCCCAGGGCATAGTCACAGACGCCGTCACGAATGGCCTTCACCTGATCCCGGTCGCCACCCTGGGGCTTCTGCGCCAGGTTGGCCTTCAGCCCCTGCAGCCAGTTCTTGGTGTACTCGCTGCCGTGCTCGGCAATCATTGAAGCGGTCAGTGCCACATTGTAGGGGTGTTTGCCGCTGCGGGTACAAATTTTACCCTTGTACTTGGGATCGGCCAGTTCTTCATAGGTGATGTCGGTTTTGCCTACCCGCTCGGCGGAGCTGTACACCACACGGGCACGGGTCGTTAGGGCAAACCACTTGCCATCGGCATCCCGGTACTGGGCCGGAATATTGGCTTCCAGCACGTCGCTTTGCACGGCTTGAGTCAGTTCCTTGTCCACCACATCCATCAACCGGCTGACGTCCACGGTCAGCACCAGATCCGCCGGCGACAACCGTCCTTCCCGCTCCAGACGCTCACCCATGCCGTCCTTGATAAACACCACATTAACGTCGATACCGGTTTCCTTGGTAAAGGTATCAATGATGGGCTTGATCAAAAACTCCTGACGGTTGGAGTAAACGTTTACTTCTTCGGCAAAGGCCTGGGCCGTGAAGCTGGACGCCAGCAGAGCGGCGGCAGAGAGGGAAAACGTTTTGGTCATCATCCGGTTCCATTAGGTTGATTGAGAATAATTAACGTTCAGAAGTATACAGCGGCCAAAACGGGAATCAACTGCCAAAGCATATTGAAATAAGAAAAATTTTCATCTGCAATACGTTCTCTTGCGCCAGATCAAAAAAAGAGGAGCCAGAGGCTCCTCAAAAACAAGACCCGGCGGCCTCGTGACGTAACTTAGCGAGGTTTGATGGTGACAAACTCAGGGTAGGCGTCGATGCCGCAGTCGATGCGATCCATGCCCGACAGCTCTTCTTCCTCACCCACGCGAATGCCCATGCTGCGCTTGAGCCCGTACCACACCAGCAGGCTGGCGCCGAACGACCAGCCGCCAATCACCACAATACCGGCCAGCTGGGCGAACAGGGTGGCGTCGGGGTTGGCCACCGGCACCAATATCAGACCAAGCATGCCGCACACGCCGTGCACCGAAATGGCGCCCACCGGATCGTCGATACGCAACCGGTCCAGCCCGACAATGGCATACACCACCAGCACGCCGGCCAGCAGACCGATGGCGGCCGCCCACAGATGCCCCGGCGACAGCGGATCGGCGGTAATGGCCACCAGTCCGGCCAAGGCGCCGTTGAGGATCATGGTGAGATCCGCCTTGCCCCAGGTCAGCTTGGTGACCAGCAGGGCGCCAATGGCGCCGGTGGCGGCGGCGGCGTTGGTGTTGACGAAAATCTTGGCCACGGCGGTGGCGTTTTCCACGTCGGACACCAGCAGCTGGGAGCCGCCGTTAAAGCCGAACCAGCCCATCCACAGAATAAAGGTGCCCAGGGTCGCCAGCGGCATGTTGGAGCCGGGAATAGGATGGATTTCACCGCTCTTGCCATACTTGCCCTTGCGCGCCCCCAGCAGCAGAACCCCGGCCAGGGCCGCCGCGGCGCCGGCCATATGCACGATGCCGGAGCCGGCAAAGTCGCTGAAGCCCCACTGGGAGAGGAAACCACCGCCCCAGGTCCAGTAACCTTCCAGCGGATAGATAAAGCCGGTCATCACCACACAGAAGGCGAGAAAGGCCCACAGCTTCATGCGCTCGGCCACGGCCCCGGACACGATGGACATGGCGGTGGCCACAAACACCACCTGGAAGAAGAAGTCGGATTCCAGGGCGTGGTCCGCATCGGCGCTGGTGCTGCCAATCAGGCCGCCCAGGCTGGGCAGCCAGCCCCCTTCCGGGTTGTCCACATACATGATGTGGTAGCCCACCAGCAGGTACATGGTGCAGGCGATGGCAAACAACAGAATGTTTTTGGTCAGGATTTCGGTGGTGTTCTTGGCCCTTACCAGGCCCGCCTCCAACATGGCGAAGCCGGCGGCCATCCACATCACCAGCACGCCCGACATCAGAAAATAAAAGGTGTCGAGGGCAAATTTCACTTCGGTCAGTGCATCCATGGCAGATTCCTTCTTTAAATGGCTTCCATATCCCGCTCGCCGGTGCGAATGCGCACCGCTTGCTGCAGGTCGTACACGAAGATCTTGCCGTCGCCGATTTTGCCGGTGCCGGCCGCCTCGGTGATGGTTTCGATCACCCGCTCCACGTCTTCACTCTGGGCGGCGATTTCCAGCTTGATCTTGGGCAGAAAATCCACCTGATATTCCGCACCGCGGTACAGTTCGGTGTGGCCTTTTTGCCGGCCAAATCCCTTGACCTCGGTGACCGTCATGCCGTCGATGCCCATGCCGGCCAGGGCCGAGCGAACATCGTCGAGCTTGAAGGGTTTGATAATGGCGCAAATCATTTTCATGGAGGCTCCTCGCGCTGCCAAGTTGAGTCACCTTGTTCATTACAAGCATCGTGCCAGTTTTTTATTCATTAAAAATCAATGAGTTGAGTTTGCTCAGGTGGCTGGTGATGCGGGCAGCATGTTATGCTGGTGCAGGTTTTCACTGACAAGCACCAAAAAAGTGCAGAGGCAAGGATCATGCTGGAGGTATCGGCCCGGGTGCAGATCCCGGAACAGGAGCTGGAGTTCATCACCATGCGGGCCGGCGGCCCGGGCGGCCAGCACGTCAACAAGACCGATTCGGCGGTGCAGCTGCGCTTTGACTATGCCGGCAGCCCCAGCCTGCCTGAGCATTACAAGGAAGCCCTGGCAAAGATGCGGGATCACCGGGTGCTGGCCAGCGGGCTGATATTAATCCGGGTGGAAAGCGAGCGCAGCCAGCTGATGAACAAGGAAGCGGCCAAAGCGGCCCTGGTTGCCCTGCTGCAACAGGCCGGCAAGCCGGTGAAGGTGCGCCGCCCCACCAAACCGAGCAAGGCGGCCAAGGCCAAGCGCGCCGACAGCAAAACCCACAGGGGCAAGATCAAGAGCGGACGGGGAAAGGTGAAGCTGTAAGCAGTCAGCTGGAAATTGGAAGCCGGTCGAGTGGGCAGTAAATAATGGGTAGCTGCCGCTTTAGCCGGCAGGGGCTGCGCAGCAGGCCTGTAATGCAAGAGCCACCTGCTTGCGCCAGCTGAAGCGGCGCCTACGGCCTCTCCCCCCTTACCGGTTTTGAAGAAATTCCCGCCACTGGGTAAGCAGCCGGGCCAGATCGTCCAGGCCGCAGCCGGCGTAGTGGGCATCGTCGTAGTAGCTCATGCCCTCTTCCAGCTCGTCGTTGTCAAAGGCCAGGCCGTGGCCCACCAGCTCGGCCTCGCCGTCGCTCAGTGCCAGGGAAAACTCGGCATATTCCTGGCGAAATTCGTCCTGTTGGCGTGCATCCAGCTCTGTGATGACGTCCAGCAGACGGCTTGCCTCGGCGGCGTCCACCTCGTCGGTCAGCCATTGGCCAAAGGCCTCGTGGCCCATGTCGCACCGGGCCCGGCAACGGCCGTCCAGATCACGCAGAAAATCAAATTCCATGGCCGTACCCCCGGCGAAAAGCGGCTATTCTAGCCGTCGCCGGCCGCGGCTCACAAGTGCGTCACACGCCAAGGCCCGCCACAGCTTGCCGCCGGTCACCCAGAAGGGCCTGAGGATCAGGGTACTCATGCGCTGATAACGCAGGTTGTCCTTCTCTCCCACCCCAAACTCCAGTGGCTCTGGTGCAGAGGTGGTCACATACAGGGTGCCGAACATCCAGTCCCAGACCGACAGATTGGTGCCGAAATTCAGGCTGAAGTGCCTGGGGTCCCGGCTATGGTGGATCTGATGCTGAGCCGGGCTGTTGATCACATGCTCGATCACCGGGCCGAACGACAGCCATACATGGCTGTGACGCAGATTGGCCGCCAGGGAGTTGAACAGCAGCACCAGATAACTCACGCCAAACAGGGTAAACTTGCCCACCTTGCCGCCACTGACATAGAAGAACAGCCCGGCAAACAGGGCCAGCGCCGCGCCCTTGCACAGCTTCTCAAGCAGTTTTTCCACGATATGAATGCGGCTGGCGGTAAAGGGCACCATGACGGTGGCGGAATGATGCACCTTGTGAAACTCCCACAGCCAGCGGCCATGAAAGGCCCGATGCACCCAGTAATGCACAAAGTCCGACACCAGAAAGGCGCCCAGGCCGTAAGCCAGCATCAGGCCGGTGCTCTCTCCCTGCCAGGGACGGGTCCCCCACCACTCGGTCAACCGGGCGGTCACATCCCCTGAACGCAGCAGGTAAGGGTCCAGCCAGGCCAGCACCGGTACCACCAGGGCAGCATGCAGCAACACCCGCAGAAAATAGTACTGATAGTCAATCATGGCGGAACGGTGCAGCCATACCCGGCGCCCACCCAGAAAATGCCCGAAATGGCGGTAACGGCCATTGTTGCGCCGGCGGTACAGCCCATAGGCCACCGCCAGGGAGATGGCCAGAAAGCCCACTCCCAGACGGCCATTCAGATCGAACAGGCCGGTAAAACGGTGCCAAAGCGGCTGCCAGAGCTGGCTGTAAAGAACATCGGTCAGTACCGGAAAGGCTTCCATGGGATCCTGGCTATCCATGCGAACATCAAGAGGGATGCAATTCTAAAAGAAAGTCAGTCTCAGTTCCATTTTGTCCCGATGGATTGATTTTCAGGTCAGGTGAAGTTTTTTTAAACAAAAAGTGAACACATTTCACACTGAAATTGCATCCAATTACTGGCCGTTCCGGCCCATATCCAGTATCCTATGCGCCCTTCAGCGACCCGCTTTCAGCACGGTCGCCACGATAACCATAACAACGACAACTCCCGTAGCAACACACCGGAAAAACTATGTCTAACCACACGCAGCAACCCTTGCACCAGAGTGATTTGGTGTACCGGCTTCACGACAAGCCGCCGTTTATGCAGTCCCTGTTCGCCGCCATCCAGCACCTGCTGGCGCTGTTCGTGGCGGTGATCACCCCGCCACTGATCATCTGCCAGACCCTGGGCATTCCCGCCGCCGACACCGCGCACATCATCAGCATGTCGCTGTTTATTACCGGTGTGGCCTCTTTTATTCAGATGAAGCGGGTCGGTCCCATCGGCACCGGCCTGCTGTCCATTCAGGGCACCAGCTTTAACTTTCTCGGCCCCATCATTGCCAGCGGCCTGGCCATGAAGGACGGCGGTGTCACCACCGAAGCCATGCTGGCGGCCATTTTCGGCACCGCCCTGCTGGCGGCCCCCACCGAGATGATCATTTCCCGCTTTCTGCACCTGGCCCGGCGCATCATTTCGCCCCTGGTCAGCGGCATTATCGTGACCCTGATCGGCCTCACCCTGATCCAGTTGGGCCTCACCTCCATCGGCGGCGGCTTCGGCGCCATGGCCGCGGGCGAATTCGGCTCCCTGGACAACCTGGCCCTGGCCGGTACCGTGCTCGGCATCATTATTCTGATGAACCGCAGCCGCAATCCCTATGTGCGCCTTTCCTCCATTCTGGTGGCCATGGTCGCCGGCACCCTGCTGGCCTGGCAGATGGGCAAGCTGGCACCGCTGTCCGACAGCTTGCCTACCATCGCCCTGCCCATTCCCATGCAATACGGCCTGGGCTTTGACGCCTCGCTGTTTATTCCGCTGGTACTGGTCTATGTGATCACCTCGCTGGAAGCCATCGGCGACACCACCGCCACCTCGGAAGTGTCCGGCGAGCCGGTGTCCGGCCCGGTGTACATGAAGCGCCTCAAGGGGTGTGTGCTGGGTGACGGCGTGAACTCGTCCCTGGCCTCCATCTTCAACACCTTTCCGGTGTCGACCTTCAGCCAGAACAACGGCGTGATCCAGATGACCGGGGTGGCCAGCCGCCACGTGGGTTTCTTTGTGGCCGCCATTCTGGTGATCATGGGCCTGTTCCCGGCCATCAGCACCCTGGTGCAGCGCATTCCCGAGCCGGTGCTGGGCGGTGCCACCCTGGTGATGTTCGGCTCCATCGCCGCCGCCGGCGTGCGCATTCTGTCCCGGGAAAAGCTGGACCGCCGTGCCCTGTTCATTATCGCCATCTCCTTTGGCATGGGGCTGGGCATTTCCCAGAAGCCGGACATTCTGCAGTTTATGCCCGACATCATTAAGAACGTGTTCGCCTCCGGCATCTCCGCCGGCGGCATTACCGCCATACTGATGAACATCATCATGCCGATGGGCAAGTCCGAGGCCACCGACGCCGCCGCTGAAGCCGAGACTCAGCAGGCGTAATCTATCAGGGAATTGGGATGAGGGACTGGGGACGGGTGAAAAGCGGTTCCCGGTCCCTTTTCTTTACCTATTCCTCCCTACTCCCGCTCAAAGCGCCCAGCGGCGCAGCAGGTTGTGATACACCCCGGTGAGCTGAATGCTGGCCTCGCTGTCGCTGCCCAGTTGCTGGTTGATATGCTGAATGCCGGTATCCAGATCAAACAACAGGCTGCGTTGGCCGTCGTCCCGCACCATGCTCTGAATCCAGAAAAAGGAGCTGATGCGCGCGCCCCTTGTTACCGGCAATACCTTGTGCAGGCTGGAAGACGGATAGAGGATCAGATCGCCGGCGGGCAGCTTGACGCTGTGAGCACCATAGGTGTCTTCCACCACCAGCTCGCCACCGTCGTATTCATCCGGGTTACAGAAAAACAGGGTGGCGGACAGATCGGTGCGGACACGCTCCCCCGTGGCCGGGTTCATGCGAATGGCATTGTCCACATGAATGCCAAAGGACTGGCCGCCCTGATAGCAGTTGAACAGCGGCGGAAAGATTTTCTCCGGCAGGGCCGCCGCCACAAACAGCGGATGTCGTGACAACGCCTCGGTGATCAAGGCACCAATGGCATTGGCGGTGTCGTCGCCTTCCGGCAGTTGCAGATTGTGCTTGGCCTGGGATGACTGAAAGCCGGCAGTGGCATTACCGTCAATCCACTGGGCGGCCAGCAACCGCGCACGGCACTCGGCCACCTGTTCGGCGCTGAGCACGCCGGGTATATGCAGCATCATGATGAAATTCTCGCTTTCTTGCTAAACAAATAAAGCCCCAGCAGGGGCTTGTTATCAAACTAGAAATGGCATGCCGCTGTCAGATCCTGCACAGGGAAGCACCAGCAGGGTTACCTCCGCCGACACGCTTCAAGCCCATCCCTGGGACGCTCGGCACATGCCGTCCATGGCATGTGACGGTCGGCTTCGGCAATCCCTGCTGTTGCTTCCGGCAGCATCGAGTTGCTAAACGCCAGCAGACCTTCTGTTCAGACAGAGCTATCAGAACCGGTAGTTGGCGGAGAGCACGGCAGAGCGGCCATCACCCAGCTCCACGGCGGAGCTGCGGGTCAGAATGCCGGTGGCCGGATCAACCGAGCCGTTGCTGCCGCGAACCCGTTCTACATACTCCTCATCAAACAGGTTGTTCACGTTCAGCTGCAGGCTGAAAGCCTCATTAACCCGATAAGATGCCATGGCATTGTGCACCCAGTAGCTGTCGATTTGGGTATCAGAGCTGCTGGTCACGGCACGGGAACCCACATAGCGGGCACCATAGCCCAGCTCCACGCCCGGAATCACCTCATAGGTGGTCCACAGGTTGGCGCTGTTGCGCGGGGTGTTCTGCAGCTCGCGACCGACCCGGTTCGGATCAAACGAGCTCAGGGTCTCGCTGTCGAGCAGGGTGTAGTTGGCAAACAGCTTCCACTGCTCGCTGACCACACCGGTCAGACCCAGCTCCATACCCTGTACCCGCTGCTCGCCGGCCAGCTCCAGCTCATTGGTCACACTGTTGGTTTCCCGGGCATTGGTCTTGTCGACCCGGAACAGGGCACCGTCCACGCCCAAGTGGCCGTTCATCAGCTCCCACTTGGTACCCAGCTCCCAGGTTTCATTCTTCTCGGGATCCAGGTTTTCGGCGCCATTCCCACGGGGCAAGGCACCGGAGGTCGCGAAAGACTCAGCCGAGGGGTTGAAGGAGGTGCCGTAGGCCAGATACACCCGGCCGTTGTCCGCCGGTTTGTAGACGATGCCGGCACGGCCGCTGAACATTCGATCACTGGTAGAGGTGGTATCACCGCTGACCTTATTGGAGGTATCACCCGAGATCCAGTCTTGGCGCGCACCCAGACTCAGATCCCACTGCGGGTGCAGCGTAATAGTATCAAACACATACAGTGCCCGCGTGTTCAGCTCGGCCTCGGTACCGCCGCTGTCCTTGTAGTTGGTGGGGCCAGTCCAGACACCCGGCGGGTTGTAAAGGTCAAAACCGTTGGCCGGATAATTACCACTCAGGTTGTAGCTGCCCGAGGTCAGATCATAGGTTTCATGAGCGAGCTCACCGCCCACCAGCATATCGTGTTTCAGGGCGCCGGTGTCGAACTCGAACGCCACGCCGGTCTGGTTGATCCACAGCTCGGTTCGGGCATCCCGGCGATAGCCCTGTGGGCCGGCGGGGTTATAGCGACCGGGATCCAGGTTCTCGGTATTAACATGAGAGGCCGAAATGGTGGTATCCCGATCCACCCGGCTGTAGCGGGTCTGGTTTTCGATGCGGGCGGTCTCGCTCAGCTCGTGCTCAAGCTTGAGGGTAACGGCATCGGACTGGATCTTCTCTTCATCCAGGTTGCGCCAGCCAAAGTAGCTCTCCCGATCTACCCCGGGCAGCACTCGGCCGTTTCGGGCCGGCAGGCCGTAGTCGGGCAGGTTGTCGTCCTGCTGGTGGAAGTAGCTCAGGGTGGCCTGGGTCTGCTCGCTCAGCCCTATGGTTACCGAGGGCGCAATACCAAAACGCTGACGATCGATGTTGTTGCGCCCGGGCACGTCGTTCTCGTGAGCCATCAGGTTGATGCGGGCAGCGCTGTTCACGCCCACATCCAGGGTGGTGTTGGCGTCCAGGGTCACACGACGATATTCATCAGTGCCCAGGCTGGCGCCAAGCTCGGCGAAGTCGCGCTGCTTGGGCGCCTTGCTTACCTGGTTGATGGCACCGCCGGTGGTGCCGGCACCGCCAAACACCGAGTTGGGCCCCTTCAGTACCTCCACCTGTTCAATGTTGAAGGTGTCGGTGCGGTTGTTCTGGCTGCTGTCGCGCAGGCCGTCGATCTGCATGTTGGAATTGGCGCTAAAGCCGCGAATGTTGATCTTGTCGCCGGAGCCGCCGCCACCCTCGCCCGCATCAAAGGTAATGCCCGACACGTTGGACAGCACCTGGCGCAGGCTCAGGGCCTGCTGCTCTTCCATTACTTCCTTCGGCACCACGGTCACGGTTTGAGGCGTGTCCAGCAGGGGCTTTACATATTTTGAAGAAGCGGACTTTTCGGTTTTATACCCCTGCTCCCGCACGTCTTTCACGGTCACGGTGTCAAAATGAGTCACATCCTGCTGGGCCTGGGCCGGTACCGCCAGGCTGGCCACCGCCAGACCGACTGCCGAGCTGATCATGGTTCTGGGGGGAAGTGCGGATGAGCGAATAAAGGTGCGCACTGACAACTCCTTGTTGTTATTTCTTGATATGAGAATCGATAACCCTTCACAAAGGCGACTCATTCTCATTTAAGACTTGATCAAGATCAACAAACTTTGTGACTTTTGTTACAGCACCGGCGAAAACGCCATCACCTCACCATCACCTCAATAAAAAAGCCAGCCCGAAGGCTGGCTTTTTGAACAGAGGGACTCACCTGATTCAGATGGCCTGCTGGAAGATCACGGTATCGGCCTTTTCCACGTAGCTGTCGAGCTCGTCGAAGTTCAGGTAACGATAGGTGTCGGCAGCGGTGGCGTTCAGCTCCTGGGCGTATTCCAGGTACTCGGCCACGGTGGGAAGCTTGCCGTGAATGGCGGCCACGGCCGCCAGCTCGGCGGACGCCAGGTACACATTGGCACCCTTGCCCAGGCGGTTGGGGAAGTTACGGGTGGAGGTGGACACCACGGTGGTGTTGTCCCCTACCCGCGCCTGGTTACCCATGCACAGGGAGCAGCCCGGGATCTCGATGCGGGCACCGACCCGGCCGAAGATGCCGTAGTAGCCTTCGCTGGTCAGCTGATCCTTGTCCATCTTGGTGGGCGGGGCGACCCACAGGCGGGTGGGCAGCTGGCCCTTGTACTTGTCGAGCAGCTTGCCGGCGGCGCGGAAGTGGCCGATGTTGGTCATGCAGGAGCCGATAAACACCTCATCGATGCTCTCGCCGGTCACCTCGGACAGCAGACGGGCGTCGTCGGGATCGTTAGGCGCACACAGGATCGGCTCCTTGATCTCGCTCATGTCGATTTCCAGCACGTGAGCGTACTCGGCATCGGCATCGGCTTCCATCAGCTCGGGGTTGGCCAGCCACTCTTGCATGCCCTTGATGCGGCGCTCCAGGGTGCGCTGGTCGCCATAACCTTCGGCGATCATCCACTTCAGCATCACGATGTTGGAGTTCAGATACTCGATGATCGGCTCTTTATCCAGCTTGATGGTACAGCCGGCGGCGGAGCGCTCGGCGGTGGCATCGGCCAGTTCAAAGGCTTGTTCCACCTTCAGCTGGGGCAGACCTTCGATTTCCAGCACCCGGCCGGAGAATTCGTTGATCTTGCCTTCCTTGGCCACGGTCAGCAGGCCGTGCTTGATGCCGTAGTAGGGAATGGCGTGCACCAGGTCGCGCAGGGTGATGCCGGGCTGCATTTCGCCCTTGAAGCGCACCAGCACCGACTCGGGCATGTCCAGCGGCATCACGCCGGTGGCGGCGGCAAAGGCCACCAGGCCGGAGCCCGCCGGGAAGGAGATACCGATGGGGAAACGGGTGTGGGAGTCACCGCCGGTGCCCACGGTATCGGGCAGCAGCATGCGGTTCAGCCAGGAGTGGATAACACCGTCGCCCGGACGCAGGGACACGCCGCCGCGGTTCATGATGAAGTCCGGCAGGGTGTGGTGGGTGGTCACGTCCACCGGCTTGGGATAGGCGGCGGTGTGGCAGAACGACTGCATGGTCAGGTCGGCGGAGAAGCCCAGACAGGCCAGGTCTTTCAGCTCGTCCCGGGTCATGGGGCCGGTGGTGTCCTGAGAGCCGACGGTGGTCATCTTCGGCTCGCAGTACTGGCCGGGGCGCACGCCGGTCACGCCGCAGGCCTTGCCCACCATCTTCTGGGCCAGGGTGTACCCCTTGCCGGAGTCGGCCACCGGGGCCGGGCGCTTGAACACCTCGGACGGGGCCAGCCCCAGGGCTTCACGGGCCTTGTCGGTCAGGCCGCGGCCGATGATCAGCGGAATACGGCCGCCGGCACGCACTTCGTCGAGCAGCACGTCGGTCTTCAGCTTAAAGGTGCTCAGCACCTCGTCACTGCCATGGCGGCAGATCTTGCCCTCGTAGGGGTAGATGTCGATCACGTCGCCGGTGTTCAGCTTGGTCACGTCGCACTCGATGGGCAGGGCGCCGGCATCTTCCATGGTGTTGAAGAAGATGGGGGCAATCTTGCTGCCGATACAGATGCCGCCGGCGCGCTTGTTGGGCACAAACGGAATGTCGTCGCCCATGTGCCACAGCACGGAGTTGGTGGCGGACTTGCGGCTGGAGCCGGTGCCGACCACGTCGCCCACGTAGGCCAGCGGATGACCTTTTTCCTTCAGGGCTTCGATGGCGGTGATGGGGCCAACCACGCCGTCTTCGTCGGGCTCAATGCCGGGACGGGCGTTTTTCAGCATGGCCTGGGCGTGCAGCGGAATGTCGGGGCGGGACCAGGCGTCCTGGGCCGGAGACAGGTCATCGGTGTTGGTTTCGCCGGGCACCTTGAATACGGTCATGGTGATCTTGTCGGCCAGGGGCGCGCGCTCCAGGAACCATTCGGCCTCGGCCCAGGACTGCATCACCTGTTTGGCAAAGGCATTGCCGGCCTTGGCCTTTTCGTCCACATCGTGGAAGGCGTCAAACATCAGCAGGGTGTGGCTCAGGGCCTTGGCGGCGATGGGCGCCAGGGCGTCCACGTCCAGCAGCTCAACCAGGGGAGCGATGTTGTAGCCCCCCTGCATGGTGCCCAGCAGCTCGGTGGCCTGCTCGGCAGACACCACCGGTGAGCTCACCTCACCCTTGGCCACGGCGGCGAGAAAACCGGCCTTGACATAGGCGGCTTCATCAACACCAGGGGGAATGCGGGTAGAAAGGAGTTCGTAAAGGAAGGCTTCTTCGCCGGCGGGCGGGTTTTTGAGTAATTCAACCAGGGCGGCAACTTGCTCTGCGTCGAGTGGCTTGGCGGCCACTCCCTCTGCGGCACGTTCTTCGACGTGTTTACGATAGGCTTCAAGCACGACTGTATCCTCTTATTATCATTCGCCACCGTGGGCGTAAATGTCCTTGTAGGGGGCCAGGGGCGTCCGTGAGAACGCCGCGAAAGTATATAAGTTTTAACCCCGGATTAAAATCCGGCCCCTTAGACCTTTGGTCGAATATTTGACTAACACCGTGTTTTGAATGGATTTTCCGCACTTTCGCCACAAAATTGACGCTCAACAAGCCGTTAACATCAAAAGCTGAACAAATTGCCGAAATACAGATAAACGCTGCTTTTATCCCCTTCTGCCTGACCAAAGGCCAGATAGAGCGGGCCCCAGTTGGTGTCGACACCAACAAAAATGCTGCCGGCGGTGAGGGCATTGTCCCAGCCCACCTCGGCCCCGGAATTCCACACCCCGCCCCGCTCCAGTGACCCGCCCAGGTACACCGGTGAGCGAAAGGCGCCGAAATCGTTGTCAGCCCAGCGGTAGTGATAAAGCAGGCCGGCCAGGCCGCTGTAGCGGCCGCTGAGCTGCTCGCTCTGGTAGCCAGAGAGGTTGAACAGCCCTCCCAGGCTGCGGGCGAACACCGGCAATGGCTGCTCGGCGGTGGAGCCGCCCAGCACCAGCTTGCCGATCAGGGTATGGCGATCGGCATTCCAGGGGCGCAGCCAGTCCAGCTCGTAGTCGAGGCCGGCCACGTTTTCATTGCTGCCCTGCCCTTCCAGCCGGTTGCGGTAATAGCCCAGGGTCAGCGCCGCCGCTTCCCCGTGAGTGGGAAAAAACACATTGTTCAGGGTGTCGTGCGTCAGCCGCAGGTAGGGGCCGGCCGAGGTCACGTCCAGACCGCCGTCCAGGTTGCGCGCGTCAATGCTGCCGGTGAGCCCCTGCACCCCCAGGGCCAGCTCGCTCCAGGGGTTAAGGTTGTAGCCCAGCTCGCTCAGCCCCCGCCAGGTGGCATAGTCGAAGTCCAGGGTGGTGAGCCGGCCAAACTGCTGAAAGCTGTCTTCCCCCGGCTCGACAAAAAAGGTGCGCCGGCGCTTTTCATATTCGCCCCGCGCCTTCCAGAACAGGTCGTAATCGGTATCCAGCGGCGTGTAGAACTCGGTGGCCAGCCGCTTGTTGCTGCCCAGGGTGACCTCCGCCAGCCACTCGCCGCCAAGCATGTTGATGTTGGTGCGGCGAAACTGGGCGCCAATCTCGTAACTGGTGCGGCTGGAAAAGTCGTCTTCCAGGGCAAATTTGAGATCCACAAACCCCGGTCCCCAGCCTTTTTCCCGTGTGTGCACCGTCAGCACCTGCTGGTCGTCCCGCTCCTCGATGCGGTAGCTGACCTGCTCAAAGGCATCCAGGGCATAGAGCCGGCGCACTCCCTGCTCCAGCTCTTCGGTCTGGTGAAACTGGCCCGGCCGAAGACCCAGCGCGTCCCGGATCACCGCTTCGCTCAGGCTGGTGTTGCCTTCCACTTCCACCCGGTCAAGAAACACCACATCGCTGCGCTGCAGCCGGGCGCGCGTATCCAGCTTGCGGTTACGGTAATCGGCATAGTCCCGCTCGCTCAGGGCAAGCCGCTGCAGTTGCGGCAGCATCAGCGTGGCCGCGGCCTCACCGCGCCGAATGGCCTCGGGCATCTGGCTGAAGTCCCCCACCCCGATACCGCTGATATTCGGGCTGAGCAGCACGTCGCCCTCGGTCAGCAGTGCCTTTTGCCGTTCGGTACCGGCCCGGGTGAGGTAGTTGGTGAGCTGGGTCACCATGGCCAGGGCGCTGTCGAGCTGTTCTCGGGGCAGCATGGCATCGCCGATGTCCACGGCAATCACCACCTCCGCGCCCAGCTCCTGAGCCACGTCCACCGGCAGGTTGTTGACCACGCCGCCATCCGCCAGCAGCCGGCCGCCCAGCGCCACCGGCTGCAGCACGCCGGGCACCGACATGGAAGCCTGCATGGCGGTGGCCAGATGGCCCCGGCTAAGCACCACGGGAGTCACGGTTTCCATGTCGGTGGCCACCGCCCGGTAGGGAATGGGCAGCTGGTCGAAGTTTTTCAGCCGGGGAATGGTCAGGGTACTACGCCTGAGCAGGGCGCCCAGGGCCTGGCCCTGAAAGAAACCGCCGGGCAGGCTGAGCCGCCACTGATCGTCGATGCCGATATCGGTGCGTAACAAAAATTCGTCGTTCTGCCGTTTGCGCCGAAGCGAGAGCTCGTCCCGGCCCACCTTGTCCTGGTAGCCCTGGTTCCAGTCCAGGGCCAGCAGCTGGCGCTCCAGCTCATCGGCGTCGAGCCCCAGGGCGTACATGCCCGCCACATAGGCGCCCATGCTGGTGCCGGTGACGATATCCACGGGAATGCGGTGTTGTTCCAGCACCCGGATCACGCCCACATGGGCGGCCCCCTTGGCACCACCGCCGCTCAGCACCAGGGCCACCCGCGGGCGCTCGGCCAGCGCCGGCCACGACAACAACAGGGTCAACAGCAACAGAAAAGGGCGCATGACGGTTCACAACAGCACAAGGGGGTATTCGCATTGTATGCCGGCGGGGTGAAAATAGGGAGCGCCGCGGGTATCGGTAAAGACAGGTGCCGGCATGGGGTTGCCGGCAGCATCAGCACAACAAAACAACACCCGGGTTACCTCCGCCGACACGCTTCAAGCCCTGCCAGGGCATCACGCCGGCAGCCGGAACCGCCCCACCAGCTGTTGCAGCTCGTTGCCCAGACCGGCGAGCTGGGCGCTGTTGTCGGCGGCCTCGTCGCTGGCGGCGGCGGAATGCTCGGACAATTCGCGGATGCTGAACACCGAGCGGTTGATCTCTTCCGCCACCGAGCTCTGCTGCTCGGCGGCGGTGGCGATCTGGCTGTTCATCTGCTGGATCTGCGACACCGCCCGGGCAATGGCCTGAATGGCGTTGCCGGTCTCAGAGGCGGTGGCCACGGTGTCTTCGGCCATGGCGGCGCTGTGATCCATCATGGTCACCGACTCCCGGGCCTTGCCCTGCAACCCCTGAATCATGCCCTCAATCTGGGCGGTGGCCTGCTGGGTGCGTTGGGCCAGGGCCCGCACCTCATCGGCCACCACCGCAAAGCCGCGGCCGTGCTCGCCGGCCCGGGCCGCCTCAATGGCGGCATTGAGCGCCAGCAGATTGGTCTGCTCCGCCACGCCCTTGATCACATCGAGAATACCGCCGATGTTCAGGCTCTCGGTTTCCAGCTGCTGAATCACCGCCAGTGACCGGCGCACTTCCTCCGCCAATGCGGAGATCCGCTCCGTGGTCTGGCTGACCCTGGCATTACCGGCCACCGCATCACTGTCGGCGGTCTGGGCCGCGCCAAAGGCGGCCTCGGCATGACGTGCCACTTCCTGCACCGTGGCCGCCATCTCGTTCATGGCGGTAGATACCTGCTCCAGCTCCAGCCGCTGCTGGTTGGTACCGGTACGGCCCTGCTCCGACATCGCCGACAGGCTCTGGGCCGAGGTGGCGATATGACTGCTGTTATTGTTGAGCTCACCCACCAGGCTGCGCAGGTTTTGAGTCATGGTCTGCATGCTGTCCATCAGCCGGCCCAGCTCGTCCCGACGCTGATGCGTCACGTTCTGGGTCAGGTCACCACCGGCGATGCGATCCGCCTGGGCCATCAGCACCTTGAGCGGATTGACGATGCCTTGCGTGATAAGCCAGGCAAACAGCGCGCCCATTACCAGGGCGGCCACGGTCACCAGCAGAACAAGCATGCCCGCCCACTGACTGACGGTTGCCATGTTGTTCTTCTGGCTGGCCACCAGGGCGGCGCTGCTCTCGGCCATGGTGGCCGTCAGGGTACCGATGCGCTCCTGCACCGACTCCAGCTCGCGGTAGACCTCGATATACTGCTGCTGCTGCTGGTCAAAGCGACCCAGCAACTGATAGAACTCCCGCACATCCGGCTCTTCGCCCAGCTTCAGGCGGCTTTCCAGGGTCAGCATCAGGCCCTTGAGCCGGCTGGCCAGCCGGCTGATCTCACTCTCGTCGCGGCTGATCACGTATTCCTGCTGGCTGAGCCGTATGCCCACCAGACGCACCAGCCAGCTCATGTAGGCGGGCTCGCCGGCACTGAGGTATTCGGCCCGTTGCTGGGCCGCAAAACCCAGCTGGTTCAGACTGAACAACAGCTCGCCGGTCTGCTTTTTAAGCGCTCCCAGCCGTTCCAGCTCCTGCTGATAGCGTTGCGTCCCCTCCAGCAACTGTTCCAGCCGGGCCCGATCCTCGCCCTGCTGCAGATCCTCCAGCAGGCGGCCCGCCTGGCTGCCGGCCCGGGATACCAGCGCCTTGGCCTGCTCCAATTGCTTGTCATCGTGCTGCAGCAGGTAGTTTTTTTCGTATTGCCGGGCCTGCTGAAACAGCAAATCGATGCTCGCCGCCCGCTCCTGGCGGTCGGCACTGCTCAGCACCTGGTTCAGGGAAAAACCACTGATGGCGGCGATGGCCAGGGTCGTCAACAACATCATCACAAAGCCCAGGATCAGTTTGACCCTGACGCTCAGATTGCCGGGATGAAAACGCATGTCGTATTCCTTTACGTCGCGGTGGGGCCTGAGTGCCTTAAACAGGACGTTTTAACATATCCGCTAATGGCGGGAGGCGCGCGCTTTTTCTTCCAAACAGTGATCTCTGGCACAAATGAGGCTGGATGCGGGAGACTGGGGACTGGGGACTGGGGACTGGGGACTGGGGACTGGGGACTGGGGACTGGGGACTGGGGACTGGGGACTGGCAGAATAATCCCACCAATCCCTAATCCCAAGTCCCTATTCCCTAAAAAAATCCCCGGCCAATGGGCCGGGGATTTTTATTGCCGAAGGCAAAAAGAAAACTTACTTCTTCTTCTTGGCCTTGGGGTTCGGCATATCGGTGATGGAGCCTTCGAACACTTCGGCGGCCATGCCCACGGACTCGTGCAGAGTGGGGTGAGCGTGAATGGTCAGCGCGATGTCTTCGGCGTCGGCGCCCATCTCGATGGCCAGGCCGATTTCACCCAGCAGTTCGCCGGCGTTGGTACCGATGGTAGCGCCACCCAGCACACGGTGAGTGTCCTTGTCGAAAATCAGCTTGGTCATGCCGTAGGACGAGTCAGAGGCGATGGCCCGGCCAGACGCGGCCCAGGGGAAGGACGCCACTTCAAAGTTCAGGCCTTTTTCCTTGGCTTCCTTCTCGGTCACACCCACCCATGCCACTTCCGGCTCGGTGTAGGCGATGGACGGGATCACCTTGGGATCGAAGTAGTGCTTCATGCCGGCGATGACTTCGGCAGCCACGTGGCCTTCGTGCACGCCCTTGTGCGCCAGCATGGGCTGACCCACGATGTCGCCGATGGCGTAGATGTGCGGCACGTTGGTGCGCATCTGCTTGTCAACATTGATGAAGCCACGCTCGTCCACGTTCACGCCGGCCTTGTCGGCATCCAGTGACTTGCCGTTGGGGGTACGGCCAATGGCCACCAGCACGGCGTCGTACACATTGGTCACGCTCTGGCCTTTCTTGTCTTCCATGGTGACGTGAATGCCATCGTCTTTGGCGTCAACGGCGGTCACCTTGGTTTCCAGCATCAGGTTGAACTTGCTCTTCACCTGCTTGGTGAACACCTTGATGATGTCCTTGTCGGCGGCCGGGATCACCTGGTCGAACATTTCAACCACGTCAATCTTGGAGCCCAGGGCATGGTAGACGGTGCCCATTTCCAGGCCGATGATGCCGCCACCCATGACCAGCAGCTTCTCGGGCACTTCCTTCAGCTCCAGCGCATCGGTGGAGTCCCATACGCGGGGGTCGTCGTGGGGAATGAAGGGCAGTTTGATCGGCCGGGAGCCGGCGGCGATGATGGCGTTGTCAAAGTTGACGGTGGTGTTGCCACCCTCGCCTTCCACCACCAGGGTGTTGGCGCCGGTGAACTTGGCCACACCGTTGACGACCTTGACCTTGCGCATCTTGGCCATGCCGCCCAGCCCCTGAGTCAGCTGACCGATGACCTTTTCTTTGTGCGCGCGCACCTTGTCCAGATCGATCTGCGGCTCGCCAAAGGTCACACCGTGGCTGGCCATGATCTTGGATTCTTCAATCACCTTGGCGATGTGCAGCAGCGCCTTGGAGGGGATACAACCCACGTTCAGACAAACGCCACCCAGAGTGGAATAACGTTCTACGATAACGGTTTCCAGGCCCAGATCGGCGGCACGGAAAGCGGCGGAATAGCCGGCAGGGCCCGCGCCCAGAACCACAACCTGAGCTTTGACTTCTTGACTCATGGTGACCTCTATTATGATTTTTTAGCCCTGTTCAGTCAGTGGCGGCCGGAGCACCAGACTCAAGACGGCCACTACGATACAAACGGGCAAAAGTTTACTGTTCTGTTATCAAAAAGAAAGTAAAAAGGCAGGCTTATGCCTGCCTTGTCACATTAAAGGGCCAGGCGGCGAAGGTCGCTCAGCACACCACTCAGCATGGTGATGAAACGGGCACCGTCGGCGCCGTCGATCACCCTGTGGTCGTAGGACAGCGCCAGCGGCTGGATCAGACGAGGCTCGAATTCCTTGCCGTTCCACACCGGCTTGATGCTGGACTTGGACACACCCAGAATGGCCACTTCCGGCGCATTCACGATGGGGGTGAACTGGGTGCCACCAATGCCGCCCAGAGACGAAATGGTAAAGCAGCCACCCTGCATGTCGGCGGCGGTCAGCTTGCCGGCGCGGGCCTTCTTGGAGATTTCACCCAGCTCCAGGGCCAGCTCGCGAATGCCTTTCTTGTTGACATCGCGTACCACCGGCACCACCAGACCGTTGGGAGTATCCACCGCCACACCGATGTGCACGTACTTCTTCATCACCAGGCTCTGGCCGTCTTCCGACAGGGAAGAGCAGAACTTGGGATAGGCTTCCAGCGCCTTGGCGGCGGCCTTCATGATGAAGATCAGCGGGGAGATCTTGTAACCCAGCTTCTGCTTCTCGGCGATGGCGTTCTCGGTTTTGCGGAACTCTTCCAGCTCGGTGATATCGGTCTCATCAAACTGGGTCACATGGGGGATCTTGACCCAGTTGCGGTGCAGGTTGGGACCGGAGATCTTCTGAATGCGGGTCAGGGCCACTTCTTCGACTTCACCAAACTTGGAGAAATCAACCTTCGGCCAGGCCAGCACTTCCATGCCGCCACCGGCCACGGCCACGCCCGCAGGTTGGGTGGTCACCTGCTTGATGATGCCCTTGACGTAGTTCTGCACGTCTTCCTTCAGAATGCGCTGCTTGGGACCGGTAGCGGCAACCTTGGACAGGTCCACACCAAATTCCCGGGCCAGGCGACGCACCACCGGGGTGGCGTGCACGTAGGCGTTGTTCTCTACGAACTCGGCCTTGGCAGCCGGGGCAGCCGCCGCCGGAGCGGCCGCTTTCGGCGCTTCTGCTTTCGGTGCTTCGGCCGCGGGCGCAGCCTTGGCCGGTGCGGCGGCGGCAGGAGCCGGAGCGGCGCCAGCCACCTCAAACACCATCACCAGAGAGCCGGTAGACACCTTGTCACCGGTGGCTACCTTGATTTCCTTGACCACACCGGCAAAGGGCGCGGGCACTTCCATGGAAGCCTTGTCGCCTTCCACGGTCAGAATGGACTGATCGGCGTCCACCTTGTCGCCCACGGCCACCATCACTTCGGTGACTTCCACTTCGTCACCGCCGATGTCCGGCACGTTCACGTCCTTGGCAGCGGCAGCGGCCGGGGCCGCAGCAGGGGCCGCTTCGGCGGGCGCAGCGGCAGCCGCCGGGGCGGCACCACCCGCCACTTCAAATACCATAATCAGGGAACCGGTGTTGACCTTGTCGCCCACGGCAATCTTGATTTCAGTTACCTTGCCGGCGAAGGGCGCCGGTACTTCCATGGAGGCCTTGTCGCCTTCCACGGTGATCAGGGTCTGCTCTTCCTCAACGGTGTCGCCCACGGCCACGGCAATTTCGGTGACTTCTACTTCATCACCGCCGATGTCCGGTACGTTCACGTCTTTCTGCGCGCTGGCAGCAGCAGGTGCAGCAGCAGCTTCAGCCTTGGGGGCTTCCTCGGCGGCAGCCGGGGCGGCAGCGCCGCCCTCTGCTTCAAAGACCATGATCAGGCTGCCGGTGTTGACCTTGTCGCCCACGGCAATCTTGATTTCCTTGACCACGCCGGCGGCGGGGGCAGGCACTTCCATGGAGGCCTTGTCGCCTTCCACGGTGATCAGAGACTGCTCTTCCTCGACCTTGTCGCCCACGGCAACCAGGATCTCGGTAACTTCAACCTCGTCCGCGCCGATATCCGGCACCAGAATATCTTTAGACATGTGTTACCCCTTATGCGTACAGCGGGTTGATCTTGTCGGCGTCGATGCCGTACTTGGCAATGGCGTCGGCCACGACCTGCTTGTCGATGGTGCCCTGCTTGGCCAGTTCGGTCAGGGCAGCCACTACCACGTAGTGCTTGTTCACTTCGAAGTGACGACGCAGGTTTTCACGGCTGTCGGAACGACCGAAACCGTCGGTACCCAGCACCTTGTAGCTCACGGACGGCATGAAGGCACGAACCTGCTCGGCGTAGTTCTTCATGTAGTCGGTGGCGGCAATGGCCGGCTCGGAACCCATCACCTGAGCGATATAGGGCACGCGCGGCTCACTGGTCGGGTGCAGCATGTTCCAGCGCTCCGCGTCCTGACCGTCGCGGGTCAGTTCGTTGAAGGACGGTACGCTGTACACGTCGGAGCCGATGCCGTATTCCTCGGCCAGGATCTGCGCGGCTTCACGCACGCCCACCAGAATGGTGCCGGAGCCCATCAGCTGAACCTTGCCCTTGCTGCCTGCCACGGTTTCGAGCTTGTAGATACCCTTGCGGATGCCTTCCTCGGCGCCTTCCGGCATGGCCGGCTGGTGGTAGTTCTCGTTCAGGGTGGTCAGGTAGTAGTACACGTTTTCCGGCTTGTCGCCGTACATGCGACGCAGACCGTCCTGCACGATCACCGCCACTTCATAGGCGTAGGTCGGATCGTAGGTGATACAGTTCGGAATGGTACCGGCCAGAATGTGGCTGTGGCCGTCTTCGTGCTGCAGACCTTCACCGTTCAGGGTGGTACGACCGGAGGTGGCACCCAGCAGGAAGCCGCGGGCCTGTTGGTCACCGGCGGCCCAGCACAGATCACCCACCCGCTGGAAACCGAACATCGAGTAGTAGATGTAGAACGGAATCATGGGGCAGTCGTTGGTGCTGTAGGAGGTGGCAGCGGCCAGCCAGGACGACATGGCGCCCAGCTCGTTGATGCCTTCCTGCAGCACCTGACCTTTCTTGTCTTCTTTGTAGTAGGCAACCTGCTCACGGTCCTGGGGTACGTACTGCTGGCCGTGGGGGTTGTAGATGCCAATCTGGCGGAACAGACCTTCCATACCGAAGGTACGGGCTTCGTCGGCCAGGATGGGCACAATGCGCTTACCGAGGGACTTGTCCTTCAGCAGGATGTTCAGGGAGCGCACAAACGCCATGGTGGTGGAGATTTCACGCTTCTGCTCTTCCAGCAGCGGGGCGAAGTCTTCCAGCGCCGGAATGTCCAGCTTGACGGTGGTTTCCGGCAGGCGGGTCGGCAGGTAGCCCTTCAGGCTCTGGCGACGGGCGTGCAGGTATTCGTGCTCGCGGCTGCCTTCCTCGATCTTGATGTAAGGCAGGTTCGGCAGCTCTTCGTCGCTCACTTCAATGTTGAAGCGATCGCGGAAGTGCTTGAGGGAAGACATGTCCATCTTCTTGACTTGGTGCGCGATGTTCTTGCCTTCGGCGGCATCGCCCATGCCGTAACCCTTGATGGTCTTGGCCAGAATGACGGTCGGCTTGCCCTTGGTCTCGGCGGCGTTTTTGTAGGCGGCAAACATCTTGGCCGGATCGTGGCCACCCCGGTTCAGGGCAAAGATTTCTTCGTCGGTCCAGTCCTTCACCAGCGCGGCGGTTTCCGGATACTTGCCGAAGAAGTGCTCGCGCACGTAGGCTCCGTCCTTGGACTTGAAAGTCTGGTAGTCGCCGTCCAGGGTTTCGTTCATCAGCTGGACCAGCTTGCCGGACTTGTCGTTGGCGATCAGGTCGTCCCAGCGACGGCCCCAGATCACTTTAACCACGTTCCAGCCGGCGCCGGTGAACAGGCCGTCCAGTTCGTTGATGATCTTGCCGTTGCCCACCACAGGGCCGTCGAGGCGCTGCAGGTTACAGTTGATGATGAAGCAGAGGTTGTCCAGCTTCTCACGGGCAGCGATGGTGATGGCGCCCTTGGATTCCGGCTCGTCCATCTCGCCGTCGCCCAGGTAGGCGTAAACGCGCTGCTCGGAGCAGTCCTTCAGGCCACGGTCGGTCAGGTACTTGAGGAAGCGGGCCTGATAGATGGCGTTGATCGGACCCAGACCCATGGACACGGTCGGGAACTGCCAGAAGTCCGGCATCAGCTTGGGATGCGGGTAGGACGGAATGCCCTTGCCGTCCACTTCCTGACGGAACATGTCGAGCTGGGCTTCGGTCAGGCGGCCTTCGGCAAAGGCGCGGGCGTAGATACCGGGAGAGATGTGCCCCTGGAAGAACACCAGATCGCCGCCGTCTTTCTCGTTACGAGCGCGGAAGAAGTGGTTGAACGCCACTTCGTACATGGTGGCACTGGAGGAGAAGGAAGACATGTGACCGCCCAGGTCCAGGTCTTTCTTGGAGCCGCGCAGTACGATCATGACTGAGTTCCAGCGGATGATGGCGCGGATCCGCCGTTCCAGATCCCAGTTGCCCGGGTACTCAGGCTCGGCGTCGGCAGCAATGCTGTTGACGTAATCTGAGTGAGCGTTGCGGGCCACGGCAACACCATGCTTGATGGCTTTGGTGGTCAGGCGCTCGTAAATGTATTGAGCGCGCTCAGGTCCTTCTTGACGGATCAAAGACTCCAGGGCGTCAAGCCACTCTTGAGTCTCTATTGAATCCACATCATTTTTCAGGATATCAGACATGGCTGTTTCCTATCTCGTTTGGGGCAAGTGCCCATGGGTTTCGTCGCTGCCGAAGGCATTATTATTCCTGCTGACGGGTCCGGCGCAGGGAGCGCTGTATGCGGCTCTCTTCACGCTGAATGTCTAACAGGGTTTCTTCAATAAAGGCCAGGTGCTCGTGACAAGCGTCCCTGGCCTGCTCCGGCTCGCGTGACAAAATGGTCTGGATCAGATTGGCGCGATGCTTGCGGATCTGCTCCACCGTGCCGGCTCGCCGGTTGAGAATCTGAATGTTGCGCAAAATGCTGGACTCCAGCATGGGCTGGATGGCGCGCAACAGGTGCAGCAGCACCACGTTGTGGGCTGCCGCCGCCACCGCCAGGTAAAACTCAGCGGCGTATTTGGCCTCTGCGGCCAGATCGCCCTTTTCCTGGGCCTGAATAATGGCCTGCTGGGCTTCGCGAATGGCATCGAAGTCGGTTTCGGTACCGCGCATCGCCGCATAGAAGGCGGAAATGCCTTCCATGGTGTGCCGAAACTCCAACAGGTCATACTGGGATTCCGGGTGTTCCGCCAGCAGCTGAAACAGCGGATCCGCCAGGCCCTTGGTCAGGGCATTCTGCACATAGGTGCCCCCGCCCTGCTTGCGGGAAACCAGACCGCGCACCTCCAGGTGCTGAATCGCTTCACGCACCGACGGACGCGACACCGCAAACTGCTCGGCCAGCTCCCGCTCGGGGGGCAACCGCTGGCCCGGCTGCAGGCTGCCTTCCACTATCATCTGCTCCAGCTTGGCGGCGATGGTTTCGGCAAGTTTGGGTTGTTTGATGCGCTGGTAGGTCATTCGCTCTGGCTTTTTAAATTGGTAATACCAATTAACACTGTTAAAAAAAGGTATCAGAGCAGACAAGAGTTGTCCATTTTTTTTGTGATCATTGCATACAAAGGGCCATTTGTTGCCGGCATTTTTTGGAAGCAGCTCATAAAACTAGTCCAGCCACGGGAAAACACAAGGCCACCGGCAATGGTCAGACCAAAAAGGGAAGCAGGGATTGGGGAATAGGGACTGGGGATGGGTGGTGTCGCTGCCACTTTAGTTGGCAGGGCCTGCCCAGCAGGCCTTAAATCACGGAGTAGGAGGCCGGTCCCGCCGGCTGAAAGCGGCGGCTACACGCCTCACGCCTCACGCCTCACGCCTCACGCCTCACGCCTCACGCCTCACGCCTCACGCCTCACGCCTCACGTCTTCAGCATTCGACGAAACCGGTCCCAGTCAAATCCCGGGCCCGGATCCGTTTTGCGGCCCGGGGCAATGTCGCTATGGCCGGTCATGCGGCTGGGGGTAATGGCGGGATAAGCGCCCATAAGGGTTTGTGCCACCGCGGCCAATTGCCGGTACTGAACGTCGGTGTAGTCGCCGCTATCGGTGCCTTCCAGCTCAATGCCGATGGAAAAATCATTGCACTTGTCCCGCCCTTCAAAGCAGGACTGCCCGGCATGCCAGGCCCGCCGGTGAAAGGGCACGTACTGCACCAGTTCGCCGTCCCGGCGGATCAGGCAATGGGCCGACACCCGCAACTGATGAATGCCCTCAAAGTAGGGATGGGCGTTTGCATTTAACCGCCCCAGAAACAGGTCATCTATAAAGGCGCCGCCAAAGCGCCCCGGCGGCAGGCTGATGCAATGCACCACCAGCAACGAGATCTCGCCTTCGGGGCGGTCATCCTGGTGAGGGGATTCACAGTGGCGGGCGGGGCTCAGCCAGCCCTTGTCCAGCGTAAAAGGCATAATGGGTCCCTAAGCGTAAGGTGAGCGGGCGTATACTAACAGTTTGAGCGCAATGTTCGCCAAGGAGTCAACATGGCACCACAGCATGATCCGGTGCGCCGGACCGGCCGCATTATGTGGATTCTGGTGTGGGGCTTGAGCCTGCTGCTGCTGACCTGGTATTTCAACCAGCGGCTGATGCAGGAGAACAACCCCAACCAGCAAGTGCGGGTACTCGGCACCGATACCGTGGTGCTGGAGCAAAACCGCCACGGTCATTACCTGGCCAGCGGCACCATCAACAGCCAACCGGTGGTGTTTCTGCTCGACACCGGCGCCACCCGAATGGCGGTGCCTCAGGCCCTGGCCGCCAGGCTGGAGCTGCCGGCGGGCCGGGCGCTGACCCTGAGCACGGCGGCGGGCCAGGTGACCGGCTACCGTACCCATATTAAATCGTTGTCGCTGGGGCCCTTCACCCTGTACGATCTGGACGCCGTCATCATGCCCAGCCAAAGCGACGAAGTGCTGCTGGGCATGAACGCCCTGCGCCACTTCGAACTGGTGCAGCGGGGCGAACAAATGACCATCACCTATTTGGCGCCGGCGCCCTGAGCCCCGGCCCGCACGCTTGTTAGTGAACCCGTGATAAAAGGTAGACTCCATGCACAACGCCACCCTGGCCAAGGAAATTCGCTTTAACGTCACCGCCGCCCTCACCGAGGATCTGGGTGGCAGCCTGGATCCCAAGCAGGACATCACCGCCATGCTGTTGCCCGAGGATCAGCAGGTGACCGCCCACCTCATTACCCGTGAAAGCGGGGTGTTCTGCGGCCGGGACTTCGCCGAGGAAACCTTTACCCAGCTGGGTGGCCGAGTGCAGCTGCACTGGCTGGTCAAGGACGGCGACGCCATTACCGCCGGCCAGCGGCTGCTGACCCTGACCGGGCCGGCCCGGGCCATTCTCACCGGCGAGCGCACCGCCCTGAACTTTATTCAGACCCTCTCCGCCGTGGCCACCGAGACCAAACGCTATGTCGACAAGCTGGCCGGCACCCAGTGCCGCCTGCTCGACACCCGCAAGACCCTGCCCGGCCTGCGCCAGGCACTGAAATACGCGGTGACCTGCGGCGGTGGCCACAATCACCGCATGGGCCTGTACGACGCCTATCTCATCAAGGAAAACCACATCTTCGCCTGCGGCGGCATCGCCCAGGCGGTGGCCGAGGCCCGCCGGCTGCAGCCGGAAAAACCGGTGGAAGTGGAGGTGGAGTCCTTGCCCGAGCTGGAGCAGGCCCTGGCGGCCGGTGCCGACATCATCATGCTCGACAACTTCAGCGTACCCGACATGCGCACCGCCGTGGCCACCACCGCCGGCCGCGCCAGGCTGGAAGTGTCCGGCAACGTCACCCTGGAGACCATTGCCGACTACGCCGCCACCGGCGTGGATTTTGTCTCGGTGGGGGCGCTCACCAAGCACGTGCACGCCCTGGACCTGTCCCTGCGGGTGGAAAGCTGAGTTCGGCACCCTTCACTTTTGTTCATGCATTATGCCGGGCCTGCCCGGCATTTTTATGCCCACCCCGCAGTAAGAGCCCCCAATGAATAAAAACCGCTGACGCTAGCAGGTGAACGAAAAATAACCAGCTCATAATATGCGCAGATCTACCGCCAAAATGCCGCCAACGTTTCCGTTCCGTGCATGCATGCAATGGGCAATATTCCAAAGCCTTGCTATAGATATGAGGCAGGCTTGATTGAAGCCGGCCCCAAAGAGAAGACTGGATTGCCACTCAAGGATGATGCCATGAACAAGACTTCGCTTTTCCGCCAGGGCGGTTTTACCCTGATCGAACTGATGATAGTGGTGGCCATTGTGGCCATACTGGCCGCCGTGGCCCTGCCGGCGTATCAAACCTATACCCAACGCGCCAAGTTTAGTGAGGTGATTGCTGCCTCAGGTCCAGCTAAAACGGCCATTGAAGTCTGTGTGCAATCAGGATCAGGGAATTCAAGCACATGTACTACTGCAGCTTCAAGCGCGTCTGCAACAGGAGTCGTAGCTGGCCTTGCAACGGGTATATCTATCCAAACAGGTACATCTGGCAGTAATGATACATACACGATTACGGTTACTGGCGATAGCAATGAGTTCCCCTCACCCGGCACTTTTGAAATAGTTGGTGAAGAATCAAATGGAAGGGTAACTTGGTCTCGAAGCTGTGATCCAGTGACTCTTTGTTAATATGACCATTCCCATTAATACCACCCGCAGCGGCCTGGCCCGCAGCCTGGCCGCCGCCGGGCTGCTGTCTTCTGCCGAGCTGGACCAGGTGCAGGACCTCGCCCGGCAGGAAGGCAAGCCGCTCAGCACCATGCTGGTGGACAGGCAGTTACTCAGCTCCCCCGAGCTGGCCCGTTTCTGCGAGCAGGAATACGGCCAGCCGCTGCTGGATCTCGACGACTTCGACCTCGAACAGCTGCCGCCCCAGTTTCTGAGCATGGATCTGATCGAGCGCCATCATGCCATTCCGGTGAAGCTGGACAACCGGGTGCTCTACCTGGCCATGTCGGATCCCACCCATGTGGCGGCATTGGAAGACTTCGGCTTTCGCTTCAACCTGGTCACCGACACCCTGCTGGTGGAAGAAGACAAACTGCAGCAACTGCTGCTCAGGTTGCAGCAAAGCGGCGGCACCGGGCTGGATCTTGACGGTATTGCCGACGACGACATCGCCGGCCTGGAGCTGGACCAGGATCCGTCGGAGCGGGAAGACCAGTTCGACCACAACGAGGACGATGCCCCCATCGTCCGTTATATCAACAAGATCATGCTGGACGCGGTGCGCAAGGAGGCCTCGGATCTGCATTTCGAGCCCTTTGAGCGCTTTTTCCGCATTCGCTTTCGCATCGACGGCATGCTGCACGAGGTGGCCTCACCGCCGGTGCACCTGGCGTCCCGCTTCGCCGCCCGACTCAAGGTGATGGCCCGGCTCGACATCGCCGAGCGCCGACTGCCCCAGGACGGCCGCATCAAGCTCAAGCTGACCCGCTCCAGGTCGGTGGACATGCGGGTCAATACCCTGCCCACCATGTGGGGCGAGAAAGTGGTCATTCGTCTTCTCGACAGCTCCGCCGCCCGTCTCGATATCGATCAGCTGGGCTACAGCGAGGAGCAAAAGGCGCTGTACCTGCATGCCCTGAGGCGCCCCCAGGGCATGATACTGGTGACCGGCCCCACCGGCTCGGGCAAAACGGTGTCGCTCTATACCGGCCTGAGCATTCTCAATACCGTCACCGCCAATATCGCCACCGCCGAAGACCCGGTGGAAATCAACCTGCCCGGCATCAACCAGGTGCAGATCAATCCCAAGGCCGGGCTGTCTTTTGCCCACGCCCTGCGCGCCTTTCTGCGCCAGGATCCGGACATCATCATGGTGGGGGAAATCCGCGATCTGGAAACCGCCGAAATTTCGGTCAAGGCGGCCCAGACCGGCCACCTGGTGCTGTCGACCCTGCACACCAACTCCGCCGCCGAGACCCTTACCCGCCTTGGTAACATGGGACTGCCGGCCTACAACATCGCCTCGTCGGTGAGTCTTATCATGGCCCAGCGGCTGGCGCGCAAGCTGTGCCTGCACTGCCGCACTCCTGAGCTGCTGCCCACCGAGCAGCTGACCCGGCTTGGCTTTACCCCCGCCCAGCTGGCCGACGGCATGACCCTGTACCGGGCGGTGGGGTGTGCCCATTGCACCGAGGGCTACAAGGGCCGTATCGGCGTCTATGAGGTCATGGCCATGAGCGAGCGGCTGGCCCAGCTCATTATGGAAAACGCCGGCTCCCTGGCCCTGGCCCGGGCGGCGGAAGAGGAAGGCATGGTCCCCCTGCGCCAGGCCGCCCTGGACAAGGCGCGACGCGGCATCATCAGCCTGGCGGAGGTCAACCGCATCACCGGCTGAGGCACATCGGTCACAGGACGCTATCATGGCAACCACAAAGGACTTTCGGGTTTACCCCTACAGATGGGAAGGCATTAACCGCAAAGGGCAGAAGGTGTCGGGCTTTGTGCAGGCTGCCGACGCCAAGGCCGCCCGGCGCGAGCTGCAGCGCCAGGGGGTGAACACCCTCAGGGTAAGGCGCAAACGCCAGAGCCTGCTGGCCCGCTACAGGGACGCCATCAAGCCCGCCGACATCGCCATCATCACCCGCCAGGTCGCCACCATGCTGGGGGCCGGCGTGCCCCTGGTGCAAACCCTGCAAATCATCGCCCGCTCCTACGAGAAATCCAGCATTCGCGAGCTGGCCGGCATGCTGGCCGCCGACGTGGAAGGCGGCACGCCGCTGTCCGACGCCCTGAAAAAGCATCCGCGCCATTTTGACCGTCTTTACTGCGATCTGGTGCACTCCGGAGAGCAGACCGGGGCGCTGGAGCATATTTTTGACCGCATCGCCATCTACCGGGAAAAGGCCGAGGCCATCAAATCCAAGATCCGCAAGGCCATGTTTTACCCGGCCATGGTGATCCTGGTGGCCATGGCGGTAACCGCCATTTTGCTGCTGTTCGTCATTCCCCAGTTCGAGGACATTTTTGCCGGCTTCGGCGCTACCCTGCCGCTGTTTACCCAGATGGTGATCAACCTGTCGCGCTGGCTGCAGCACTACTGGCTGTACCTGCTGGCCGCCATGGTGGTGAGCGTCTGGCTGTATGTGCGGGCCTGGCGCAACTCGCAACAGGTGCGCGATGCCACCGACCGCCTGGTGCTGCGCCTGCCCATTGTCGGTACCATTCTGCACAAGGCCGCCCTGGCCCGTTTTGCCCGCACCCTGGCCACCACCTTTTCCGCCGGCATTCCGCTGGTGGAAGGCCTGCTGTCGTCCGCCGGCGCCGCCGGCAACGTGGTCTACCGCCAGGCGGTGCTGCAACTGCGCGACGAGGTGATCGCCGGCATGCAGATGAACATCGCCATGCGCGCCACCGGGCTGTTTCCGGACATGGTGGTGCAGATGATCATGATCGGCGAGGAGTCGGGCGCCATCGACGACATGATGCACAAGGTGGCCAGCATTTATGAGCGGGAAGTGGACGACGCCGTGGACGGCCTCACCAGCCTGATTGAGCCGCTGATCATGGTGGTGCTGGGCGTTTTGGTTGGCGGCCTGGTCATCGCCATGTATCTTCCCATCTTTAACCTGGGCAGCGTGGTACGCTGATGAAAACAATCCGCTGTATCGCCATGCAAAGCTGCAGTGCGGTTGCACTCCGCCGACACGCTTCAAGCCCTTCCATGGGACGCTCGGCACATGCCATCCATGGCATGTGACGGTCGGCTACGGCAATCCCCACTGCAACTTTGGGAAGCTGCCGAGCTGCCTATACAAACCAACAGTCAGCTCGGTGTTCCGCCGAGGAGAGCAAGGGGCGTCTGCTTCGCCGCACCCTCTGCGCCAGGGATGGCGCAGTGGAGCCCCCAGGGAGGGGTTTACGGCGTGTCGGCGAAGTAGTGACCTTTGCTCGACGACGTTGTACACCCCGGCAAGCAAATACCAATACTGGAAACCTCATGACCGAACTGCTCGACAATACCGCTCTGCTTTATATGGTGATTCCCCTGCTCGGCCTGCTGGTGGGCAGTTTTCTCAATGTGGTGATCCACCGGCTGCCGTTGATGATGCAGCGGCAGTGGCAACGGGAATGCGCCGGACTGAACAACCAGCCGGTGGCCGACGAGGCCCCCTTCAACCTGTGCGTCCCCCGCTCCCGCTGCCCCCACTGCCAGCATGTGCTGACCGTCAAAGACAATATACCCCTGCTCAGCTGGCTATGGCTGAAAGGCCGCTGCCGCTACTGCCGCGCGCCCATCGCCAAACGTTACCCCCTGGTGGAGCTGGCTTCGGCGCTGATTGCCGCCCTTGCGCTGTGGCGCTTTGGTCCCGGCCCCCAGTTGCTGGCGGCATTGGTGTTCAGCTGGCTGCTGCTGTGCATGACCCTGATCGATCTGGATCACCTGCTGCTGCCCGACGATCTGACCCTACCGCTGCTGTGGCTGGGGCTGCTGCTGAATGTGGGCGAACTGTTTGTCTCCCTGCCCTCGGCGGTGATCGGTGCCGCCGCCGGTTACGGCGTGTTGTGGAGCCTGTACTGGCTGTTTAAACTGGCCACCGGCAAGGAAGGCATGGGCTATGGCGACTTCAAGCTGCTCGCCGCCATCGGCGCCTGGTTTGGCTGGCAAAGCCTGCTGCCGGTGCTGCTGCTGGCGTCCTTTACCGGCGCCGCCCTGGGGCTGGGGCTGATGGCCCTGCGCCGCCTGGGGGAAGACAGAGTCCTGCCCTTTGGCCCGGCCCTGGCGCTGGGGGGCTGGTGCTACCTGATGTGGGGCACCGAGGTGGTGAATCTTTACTGGAGGCTGGCGTTATGAGCTATGTAGTGGGCCTCACCGGCGGCATCGGCAGCGGCAAAAGCACGGTCGCTAACCTGTTTGCCGAACGGGGCGTGGACATCATTGATGCGGACATCATCGCCCGCGAGGTGGTGGCCCCCGGCGAACCGGCGCTGGCGGCCATTGCCGAACACTTTGGCGCTGGCGTTATCACCGACCGCGGCGAACTGGACCGGCGCGCGTTGCGTGACCGCGTATTCGGCCATCCCCAGGAAAAAGACTGGCTCAATGCCCTGCTGCACCCGCTGATCCGGGAGCGCATGGTGGCCGCCTGCGCGGCCAGTACCTCTCCCTACTGCCTGCTGGTGGTGCCGCTGCTGGTGGAAAACAAGCTCACCGGCCTGTGCAACCGGGTGCTGGTGGTGGACGTCAGCCCCGAGGTGCAGCTTGCGCGTACGGTCAAACGGGACCAAGCCGTTGAAGCCCAAATTCGCGCCATCATGGCCGCCCAGGCCAGCCGGGAACAACGCCTCGCCGCTGCCGACGACGTGATCGATAACAACAGCCCCGACCAGACGGAGCTGCAAAGTGAGGTGATGCGGCTGCACCAGCAGTATTCGGCACTGGCGAAAGGCGTAAACGGCGAGACGTGAGAGGAAAAACGTAAGGGCGTAGGCTCCGTTTCAACGGGGCAAATTGCCCTGAATAAATCGTTGCCGCTGCGCGGCAAGAGGCGGGCAGGCTGCCCGCGCTCCAAAGATGGTCTATGCAGATAAAACTGACTTTACTCGGTGCGGGTAAAGATCAGATCCCAGACGCCGTGGCCCAGGCGGTGGCCGCGCTGTTCGAACTTGGTCAGCGGCCGGTAATCGGGCCGCGGCATGTAGTCACCGGTGGTCGAGGCATTGGCGTAACCGGGAGCGGCCTGCATCACTTCCAGCATGTGCTCGGCGTAGTTTTCCCAGTCGGTGGCCATGTGGAATTCACCGCCGATTTTCAGTTTGCTGCGCACCATTTCCACAAAGGCCGGCTGCACAATGCGGCGCTTGTGGTGGCGTTTCTTGTGCCAGGGATCCGGGAAAAACAGCTGTACCCGGTCCAGGCTCTGCTCGGGCAGCATTTGCTCGAACACTTCCACCGCGTCGTGGCACATCACCCTCAGGTTGGTAAGCTTGGCTTCCGCCGCGCCCATCAGGCAGGCGCCCACACCCGGGGTGTGCACTTCAATGCCGATAAAGTCCTGCTCCGGCGCGGCGGCGGCCATTGCCACCAATGAGCCCCCCATGCCGAAGCCAATTTCCAGCACCCGCGGCGCGGCTCGGCCAAACACCGCGTCCAGATCCAGCGGCTCACCGGAAAACTCAATGCCCATCACCGGCCACTGCTCCGCCAGCGCCTTTTCCTGGCCCTTGGTCAGGCGGCCTTCCCGGCGCACAAAGCTGCGAATTTTGCGCTTGCGCAGATCTTCCTCGGTCTGGGCGGGCGGGTTCTGTTCTGTCATCTCGTTTCTCCGGCAGGCAATGAAGTGCGAATTATCCAAAGTTGAGCCAAAGGTGCAAGCCGAAAACACCTTGGTCAAAACCAAACCTGTGGTGTCTTTTTCACCCCGCCCCTCTGCTTTTCTGCGCGACAACAAAAAGGGCCTGTCGATGACAGGCCCTTGGGTATTCGCACAATGGCGTGATTACCGCTGCGGACGCAGGGTCGGGAACAGGATCACGTCACGAATGGTGTGGGAGTCGGTCAGCAGCATCACCAGACGGTCGATGCCGATGCCCTGGCCGGCGGTGGGCGGCAGGCCGTGCTCCAGCGAGGTCACGTAGTCCTCGTCGTAGAACATGGCCTCGTCGTCACCGGCGTCCTTCTGCTCCACCTGATCGCGGAAACGCTGAGCCTGATCCTCGGCGTCGTTCAGCTCGGAGAAACCGTTGGCGATCTCGCGGCCACCGATAAAGAACTCGAAGCGATCGGTGATGCTCGGATCGTTGTCGTTGCGCCGCGCCAGCGGCGATACTTCCGCCGGGTATTCGGTGATGAAGGTCGGCTGGATCAGGCGGTGCTCGGCGGTCTCCTCGAAGATCTCGGTGATCACCCGGCCCAGGCCCCAGCTCTTCTCTACCTTGATCTTGAGATCCTTGGCCACTTCACAGGCGGACTCGTAAGTCGCCAGCTGGTCCAGAGTCACTTCCGGGTTGTACTTGAGGATGGCGTCTTTCATGCTCAGGCGCGCGAACGGCTTGCCGAAGTCAAAGGTCTCCTCGCCGTATTTCACTTCGGCGCTACCCAGCACCTCGGTGGTGACGGTGCGCAGCATTTCCTCGGTGAAGTCCATCAGGTCGCGGTAGTCGGCGTAGGCCCAGTAGAACTCCATCATGGTGAACTCGGGGTTGTGCCGGGGCGACAGGCCTTCGTTGCGGAAGTTGCGGTTAATTTCGAACACCTTCTCGAAACCGCCCACCACCAGCCGCTTCAAATAAAGCTCGGGGGCGATACGCAGGTACATGTCCAGATCCAGCGCATTGTGATGGGTGATAAACGGACGGGCCGAGGCACCACCGGGGATCACCTGCATCATGGGGGTTTCCACTTCCATGAAGCCGTGGCGGTTCATAAAGCTGCGAATGGCGGCCATCACTTTTGAGCGCACCATGAAGGTCTGGCGGGACTCTTCGTTGGTGATGAGATCCAGGTAACGCTGACGGTAGCGGGTTTCCTGATCCGACAGGCCGTGGAACTTCTCGGGCAGCGGGCGCAGGGCCTTGGTCAGCAGCTGGAAGCTGTCCATGTTGACATAGAGATCGCCCTTGCCGGACTTGTGCAGGGTGCCGGTCACGCCGATGATGTCGCCGATATCCAGGCCGTTGTACTGCTCCTTGATAAAGGCCTGAGCCTCCTTGGTGGCATAGGCCTGAATGCGGCCGGACATGTCCTGCAGGGCCAGGAAGGGGCCGCGCTTGGCCATGATGCGGCCGGCGACCGAGGCCACCTTGCCGAGGGACTCCAGGGTCTCTTTGTCCTGCTCGCCAAATTCGGCCTGCAGCTCGGCGGCCAGGTGCTGGCGGCGGAAATCGTTGGGGTGACCGTTGGCCGGGCAGCCCTTGCGGATCTGCTCGAGCTTGGCCCGGCGCTCGGCAATGAGCTTGTTCTCGTCTTGTTGCTGCTCTGTCGTCATGATTAAGCCTTGTTTGAATCTTTTTATTTACAGCCCGGACTTGAGGCTGGCTTCAATAAACTTGTCCAGACCGCCGTCCAGCACCGCCTGGGTGTTGCGGGTTTCCACGCCGGTGCGCAGATCCTTGATGCGGGCGTCGTCCAGCACATAGGAGCGGATCTGGCTGCCCCAGCCGATGTCGGACTTGCTGTCTTCCAGCGCCTGCTTTTCGGCGTTCTGCTTTTGCAGCTCAAACTCATAGAGCTTGGCCTTCAGCTGCTTCATCGCCTGATCGCGGTTCTTGTGCTGGGAACGATCGTTCTGACACTGCACTACGATGCCGGTGGGCTCGTGGGTAATCCGCACCGCCGAGTCGGTCCGGTTAACGTGCTGACCACCGGCGCCGGAGGCGCGGTAGGTATCTACCCGCAGGTCGGACGGGTTGATCTCGATCTCGATGTTGTCGTCGATTTCCGGATACACAAAGGCAGAGCAGAACGAGGTGTGGCGGCGGCCACCGGAGTCGAACGGAGATTTCCGCACCAGGCGGTGTACACCGGATTCGGTGCGCAGCCAGCCAAAGGCGTATTCGCCGGTAAACTTGACGGTGGCGGACTTGATGCCGGCCACTTCGCCTTCCGACAGTTCGATGATCTCGGTTTTGAAACCGCGGGCCTCACCCCAGCGCAGGTACATGCGCAGCACCATGTTGCACCAGTCCTGAGCCTCGGTACCGCCGGAGCCGGCCTGCAGATCCAGGTAGCAGTCGGCGGCATCCTGCTCGCCGGAGAACATGCGGCGAAACTCCAGATCCTCAAGCTTTTTCTCAAGGCCCGCCAGGTCGGATTTGGCTTCTTCGAAGGTGTCTTCGTCTTCTTCTTCCACCGCCAGCTCAACCAGCTCGCCGATGTCGGCAATGCCCTGATCCAGCTCGTCCAGGGTTTCCACCACGGTTTCCAGGGCGGATCTTTCCTTACCCAGTGCCTGGGCGCGCTCGGGCTGGTTCCACACATCCGGCTGTTCCAGCTCGGCGTTTACTTCTTCCAGACGCTCTTTCTTGGCGTCATAGTCAAAGGTACCCCCTAAGAAGCTGCGCCCGTTCAGACAGCTCCTTAAGTTTGTTGTACACAGGGTTTGTTTCAAACATGGATCGACAGACTCTCTGTTGACTGAGTGAGTGTTTTTGGCGCCAGGCCAAAAAATGAGGCGATCATTCTACCCAAAGCCGGCCCCGAACGCAGCAACAGGGGCTCATTTTCGTGGCAAGCAGAATGACGCCGCCGAATGAATGCTCGGCCTTCCGCTTAAATTGTCGTTACCTGCCGCCATTCCCCATCTTTGTGCTAATACTCTAAGTGGCATTGCGGTTTTTATGCCCCAAATGAGTAACGCTATTTCGCATCGCCAATCAAGAGGACGTGATTATGACAGGCAAAGGAAAAGCAGCCCTGCTGGCAGCCGGTATAGTAATGACAGGGAGCCTTCAGGCCGCCACCCTGGATGACGTCAAGCAACGAGGAGTACTCAAGTGCGGCGTTAACAGTGGCTTGCCGGGATTTTCCAACCCCGATGACAAGGGAGTATGGAAAGGGCTGGACGTGGATCTGTGCCGGGGCATCGCCGCCGCCGTATTCAATGACGCCGACAAGGTGCAGTACATTCCGCTCAATGCCAAGGAACGCCTGACCGCCCTGCAGTCGGGCGAGATTGACGTGCTGTCGCGCAACACCACCTGGACCTCCAGCCGGGATACCGAACTCGGTGTCAATTTCACCGGCATAAACTATTTCGACGGCCAGGGCTTCCTGATCAAGAAGGATCTGGGCGTGGCCAGCGCCAAGGATCTGGACGGCGCCGCCATCTGCATCCAGTCGGGCACCACCACCGAACTGAACGTGGCCGACTACTTCCGCCGCAACGGCATCGGCTACAGTGCCGTGGTGTTCGATACCTCGGAGCAGACCGTACAGGGGCTGGAAGCCGGCCGCTGCGACGTGCTGACTTCGGATCTTTCGCAACTCTATGCCCTGCGCATAAAGCTGTCCGATCCCGACGGCGCCGTTGCCCTGCCCGAAGTCATTTCCAAGGAGCCGCTGGGCCCCTCGGTACGCCAGGGTGATGACCAGTGGTTCAATATCGTGAAATGGACCCATTTCGCCATGGTCAATGCCGAAGAACTGGGCCTGACCAAGGCCAACGTCGACAGCATGAAAAACAGCGAAAACCCGGACATTCGCCGGCTGCTCGGACTGGAAGCCGACTTTGGCAAAGGCATGGGGCTCGACAAGGAATGGGCTTACCGCATCATCAAGCTGGTGGGCAATTATGGCGAGATCTTCGAGGCCAATGTGGGCCAGGGTTCGCCGCTGAAAATAGACCGGGGCCTGAACGCACTGTGGACCGAAGGCGGCCTGCAGTACGCACCGCCGGTGCGCTGACCCCTCTGCGGGCTGCCCCCCGGCAGCCCGCTGGCCAGTCTTCGGCGAGCCCGTTTTCAGAAGGATGAAGCCCATGTCATCACCGGCCAAACATTCCCCTCCCCCGGTAAAGTTCTGGCGCGACCCGACCAAGCGCGCCCTGCTGTTTCAGATATTGCTGCTGGGCGCCGTCGCCGCCTTTATCGGCTTTATCGTCAACAATACCCTTAACAATCTCAGCACCCGGGGCATTACCACCGGCTTTGGTTTTCTCGACGATCCGGCCGGTTTCGCCATCGCCCAGTCCTTGATCCCCTATGCCGAAACCGACACCTATGGCCGTACCTTTGTGGTGGGCCTGCTCAACACCCTGCTGGTGTCGTTTCTCGGCATTATAGGTGCCACCCTGCTGGGCTTTGTTATCGGCGTCGCCCGGCTGTCGCCGAACTGGCTGATTGCCCGGCTGGCCTCGGCCTATGTGGAGCTGTTCCGCAATATTCCGCTGCTGCTGCAGATGTTTTTCTGGTATTTCGCGGTACTGCGCACCCTGCCAAGCCCCCGCGACAGCCTCAGCCTGAATGACAGCGCCTTCCTGAACGTGCGTGGCCTCTACCTGCCCGAGCCCGTACCGGGCGCCGGCTTTCACTGGGTGTGGCTGGCCCTGCTGCTGGCCGTCGCCCTGGCGGTCTGGCTGATCCGCTTCAACCACCACCGTCAGGAAGCCACCGGCCGGCGCCTGCCCGCCTGGTGGATGGCCTTCGGGCTGATCACTTTACTGCCCCTCATCACCTTTGTGACACTGGGCTCCCCGCTGGAATGGAACTACCCCGAGCTGCGCGGCTTCAACTTTCGCGGCGGCATGACCATTATTCCCGAGTTTCTGGCACTGTGGTTGTCCCTTACCGTTTACACCGCCGCCTTTATTGCCGAAATTGTGCGCTCCGGTATTCAGGCCATTTCCCACGGCCAGACCGAGGCGGCCCATGCGCTGGGCATCAAGGACAGCCTGACCCTGCGGCTGGTGATCATCCCCCAGGCGCTGCGGGTGATCATACCGCCGCTGACCAGCCAGTATCTCAACCTGACCAAAAACTCGTCACTGGCCACCGCCATCGGCTACCCGGATCTGGTGTCGGTGTTCGCCGGCACCACCCTCAACCAGACCGGGCAGGCCATTGAAGTCATCGCCATCACCATGCTGGTATACCTCGTCATCAGCCTGTCGGTGTCGTTCTTTATGAACTGGTTCAACAGCCGCATGGCCCTGGTGGAGAGATAATATGTACAAGGACACCCTGACCCCGGAGCGTCCCGCTCCGTCCTCCAGCAGCGGGCTGATGGGCTGGTTGCGCACCAACCTGTTTTCCGGCCCGCTCAACACGGCGGTCACCCTGTTTGGCCTGTACGCCCTGTACCTGATATTGGTCCCCATCATCGACTGGGCCTTTCTCCGAGCTGACTGGACCGGCGCCAGCCGGGATGCCTGCGTCAGCGGCGGCGCCTGCTGGGTGTTCATCACCAACCGGCTGCAACAGTTTACCTATGGTTTTTATCCCACCGCCGAGCTGTGGCGCATCAACCTGACCTTTGTGCTGTTTGTGGTGCAGCTGTTGTGGCTGGCCCTGCCCCGGCTGCCGGGCAAAATGTGGCTGGCTCCCTTTATGGTGCTGGTGTTTCCGGTCATCGCCTGGCTGTTGCTCTATGGCGGGTACTTTGGCCTGACCGAGGTGCCCACCCACCAGTGGGGCGGCCTCACCCTGACCCTGATCCTGGCGGTGGTGGGCATTACCGCCGCCCTGCCCATCGGCACCCTGCTGGCCCTGGGCCGGCGCTCCCACATGCCGATAGTGCGCAGCCTGTCGGTGGTGTTTATCGAGTTCTGGCGCGGGGTGCCGCTGATTACCGTGCTGTTTATGTCGTCGGTGATGCTGCCACTGTTCGTGCCCGAGGAGCTGACCCTCGACAAGCTGGTGCGGGCCATGATCGGCATCATTTTCTTTCAGTCCGCCTACATGGCGGAAGTGGTGCGCGGCGGCCTGCAGGCCATTCCCAAGGGCCAGTACGAGGCGGCCGAGGCCCTGGGCCTGAACTACTGGAAGCTGATGGTACTGGTGGTGCTGCCCCAGGCGCTCAAGCTGATGATTCCCGGCATCGTCAATACCTTTATCGCCCTGTTCAAGGACACCAGCCTGGTGCTGATCATCGGCCTGTTCGACCTGCTGGCCATCGTGCAGGCGGGGCTGGCGGATCCCAACTGGCTGGGCTACGCCACCGAGGGTTATGTGTTTGCCGGCCTGGTGTTCTGGGTGTTCTGCTACGGCATGTCGAAATACAGCCAGTACCTGGAGCGCAAGCTGCATACCGGCCACAAGAAACGTTAGTCGCATCAAGTGGAGTGAGTACATGGAAGCACAACAACAGGAAGCCATGGTAACCCTGCGCGGGGTCAACAAATGGTATGGCGACTTTCACGTGTTACGCGATATCGACCTGACCGTGACCAAGGGCGAGCGCATCGTGATCTGTGGGCCGTCCGGTTCGGGCAAGTCCACCCTGATCCGCTGCATCAACCGGCTGGAAGAGCACCAGCAGGGCGACATCATCGTGCGCGGCACCCCGCTCACCAACGACGTCAAAAACATTGAAACCATTCGCCGGGAAGTGGGCATGGTGTTTCAGCACTTCAACCTGTTTCCGCACCTGACGGTGCTGGAAAACTGCACCCTGGCACAGATTTGGGTGCGCAAGACCCCCAAGCGACAGGCAGAAGAAGTGGCCATGAAACTGCTGGCCCGGGTCAAAATCGAAAACCAGGCCAAAAAGTATCCGGGGCAGCTATCCGGCGGTCAGCAGCAGCGGGTGGCCATCGCCCGCAGCCTGTGCATGAACCCGGAGATCATGCTGTTCGACGAGCCCACCTCGGCGCTGGATCCGGAAATGATCAAGGAAGTGCTGGACGTGATGATCGAGCTGGCGAAGGAAGGCATGACCATGATGTGCGTCACCCACGAGATGGGCTTTGCCCGCACCGTGGCGGACCGGGTGATTTTCATGGACGCCGGACAGATTATTGAAGAGAACGATCCCGAGACCTTCTTCCACCACCCTCAGTCGGAGCGCACCCAGCTGTTTTTGAGTCAGATCCTGGGCAACTGACGGCCACCGGCGGCGATGGGGCATCGCTGCCGACGAACAAGCTAAAGTATTAAATTTCACTCAAGCTTTTCATGGCAGTGGCCGATACAGCAGTCACTGCCCACTCCCCATACTAAAAAACATGAAAAACCTGAAACTAAAGCACAAGATACTGCTCAGTTTTATTGCAGCCATCGTGCTGATCGTGGCCGTGCTCAGCAGCCTCAGCTTCAGAGACATGAAAGCCCAGCTCTACCACGACAACACCGCCCTGGTAGCCGGCCTGGCCGAACGGGAAGCGACCAAGATCGCCACCTGGCTGAACAGCCGCCAGGCCATGCTCGCCGCCGCCGCCAACCATTTGCAGGACGATCCTCATCCGGCATTGCAGCTGATTGAGCAGGCCGGCGACTTTCAGCTGGGCTACTTCGGTACTGCCGAGGGGGTGATGCTTGATGCCCAGCCCCGGGATCGCAGTAACTATGATCCCCGCGTTCGCCCCTGGTACCGACAGGCCGTGCAGGAAAACCGCGCCATCGTTACACCGCCCTACGAGGATGCCACCTTTGGCGGCACCGTGGTCACCCTGGCCCGGCCGGTCACAGACACCGCCGGCCGGCTGCAAGGGGTGATCGGGGCCGACGTGGCCATCTCCAGCCTGATTGCCGGCGTCAACGCCATCGAGCTGCCCGCCGAGGGCTATGCCATGATGCTGAGCCAGAACGGCACTGTCATCGCCTACCAGGATGCCAGCCTGGCCCTGCAGCCGGCCACCCGCATTGACGCCGCGCTGACCGCGGACAACCTGTCCCGCTGGCAGCAACTCACCCGCCTCAATCCGGCGCAGCTGAACCAGACGGACAAGCTGGTCTATGCCCAGGCGGTGCCCGACAGTGACTGGCAACTGCTGTTCGTTCTCGACCAGGCCGCGCTGGAAGCCCCCCTCACCGGCCTGGTATGGCGCCAACTGGGCGTATCCATCCTGGTGATCCTCGCCGCCGTGGTGCTGATCGGCCTGCTGATGCAATACCTGCTAGGGCCCCTGGTCAAGGTATCCCGGGCCCTGGCCCAGATTGCCGATGGCCGGGGCGATCTGACCCAGCGCATCGAGCTGCACGGCCGGGACGAAGTCGGCCTGCTGGCCGCCAACTTCAACCGTTTTGTGGCCAGCCAGGCGGAGCTTATTCGCCAGATCCGTCACCAGGCCGAACACCTGGGAGGCAACGCCGAGCAGGCCTCGGTGCGCGCCAACCAGACCGTCACCGAGCTGGGCCGGGCCCAGCAGGAAATTACCCTGGTGGCCACCGCCGTGACCGAAATGGCCTCGGCCACCCAGGAAATCGCCCACAATGCCGAGCAGACCGCCACCGCCGCCCAGCAATCGAGCGCCAGCACCGAGCAGGGCAAGCAGCTGGTCAACAAGACCCGGGATTCGATTTTCTCGCTGGCCAAGGAAATGGAACAGGCGGCGGCGGTGATCACCCGCCTCGATCAGCACGCCCACGATATTTCCAGCGTACTGGCCACCATTCAGGGGGTGGCCGAGCAGACCAACCTGCTGGCGCTGAACGCCGCCATCGAGGCGGCCCGGGCCGGCGAGCAGGGCCGGGGCTTTGCAGTGGTGGCCGACGAGGTGCGGGTGCTGTCCCAGCGTACCCATGCGTCCACCGAGGAAATTCAGGGCACCATCGCCACCCTGCAACAGGCCACCGGCGAAGCGGTAACACTGATGCAGGCCAGCCGCAACATGGCCGAGCTGAGCGTGGAAGACGCCGAGGCCGCCGCCGGCGCCCTGGAAGAGATCACCGCCGCCGTGGGGCTGATTTCCGACATGGCCAGCCAGATTGCCACCGCCGCCGAGGAGCAAAGCCAGGTAACCGGGGAAATCACCCAGAATACCACCGCCATCAAGGACGTGTCCGACGAGCTGGCGAGTGACGCCGAGCAGTCACTGAAGCAGTCCCGGGATCTGCATCAGCAGGCCGGCGAGCTTAACGGCCTGGTGAGCGCCTTTACCCTTTAAGGGGTGAGGGGTGAGATGTAAATGTTTTACGTCTCACGTTTGACGTCTTACGTCTTACCTCTCACGTCTCACACAACCTACAAGGGCGCCAGCCGCTCCACCAGCAGTTGCAGCTGGCGCCGCCCCCTCCACTCGTTCACATCCAGCTTGTACACCAGCTGCGCTTTCTGAATGGCGGCGTTGGGCCAGGTGCCCAGATCCACGTTAAAGGCAATGGCGTCGATCACGGTGCGGCCTTCGTCCGGACTCAGCACCAGCTTCAGGTGTTTGTCGCCCACCAGCCGCTGCTGAATAATGCGAAACTCGCCGTCGAACAGCGGCTCGGGAAAGGCCTGCCCCCAGGGACCGGCAAAGCGCAGTTGCTCCGCCAGCTCCAGGGTCAGCTCGGTGGGCGCCAGCTCGCCGTCGCTGAGGATCTCGCCGGTCAGCAGCTCGGGGCTGACCCATTCCTCCACCATTTGCTCAAAGGCCGCCTTGAACGGCGCCAGCGCGGCCTTGGTTATCGACAGGCCCGCGGCCATGGCGTGGCCGCCAAATTTGGCTATCAGGCCGGGATGGCGGCTGTTTACCGCTTCCAGCAGATCCCGCAAGTGCACCCCGGGAATGGAGCGGCCCGAGCCTTTCAGCTCGTCGTCGCCAGCCTCGGCAAAGGCGATCACCGGCCGGAAATACTGCTCCTTGATGCGCGAAGCCACCAGCCCCACCACCCCCTGATGCCAGTCGTCCTGGTGCAGCACCAGCCCCGACGGCAGCGCGCCGTCACTGATACGCACCCTGGTCAGGGTGGCCAGCGCCTCCTGCTGCATGCTGGTCTCGATGGCCTTGCGCTCCCGGTTGAGCTCGTCCATTTGCGCCGCCAGCCGGCGGGCCTCGTTGAGATCGTCACAGAGCAGGCAGGCCACCCCCATGGACATGTCGTCGAGTCGGCCCACCGCATTGAGCCTCGGCCCCAGGGCAAAGCCCAGATCGGAGGCCACCAGCCGCTGCTGGTTGCGCCCGGAGATGTCGATCAGCGCCTGAATACCGGGACGCAACCGGCCGGCGCGCATGCGCTGCAGGCCCTGGTGCACCAGCACCCGGTTATTGCCGTCCAGCGCCACCACGTCGGCCACGGTGCCGAGCGCCACCAGGTCCAGGTAATCCGCCATGTTGGGCGGCCGAATGCCCCGTTGCTCAAACCAGCCTTGCTCGCTCAGGGCCGAGCGCAGCGCCAGCAGCAGGTAAAAGGCCACCCCCACCCCGGCCAGGTTCTTGGACGGAAACTCACAGCCATGCTGGTTAGGGTTGACGATGGCATCGGCCTCAGGCGTCTCGTCGCCGGGCAAGTGATGGTCGGTCACGATCACCTGCATGCCGGCGGCCTTGGCCGCCGCCACCCCGCTGATGCTGGAGATGCCGTTATCCACGGTGATCAGCAGCTCGGCGCCCAAGGCCACCGCTTCTTCCACCACCTGGGGGCTCAGGCCATAGCCGTAATCAAAGCGGTTGGGCACCAGGTAGTTGACCCGCTGCGCGCCCATGGCCCGCAGGCCGTGTACCATCAGCGCCGAGCTGGTGGCACCGTCGCAATCGAAGTCGCCCACGATCAAAATGCGGCGCTGCTCCGCCATCGCCTGCATCAGCAGGCGGACCGCCTCACTCATGCCCCTGAACACCGGCTTGTGCAAGGCACTGGCCTGCAGATTGAGCTGCTCAGGAGAGGTCAGTCCCCGGCTGGCATACAGCCGCTGCAATATAGGAGACAGCTCGGAAGGCAGCCGGTGGGCCACCGGCTCACGCCGGCGAATGGGCAGAGGAGAAGACACGGACATGGAAAATACTGGCTGTTTAAACAGGTCGGTAACACTAACCGGGCAAGGCGAAATTTGCAACGACTCACCAAAAGCGAAACAGAGTCTGAATTGTGTGTACAAGCGCCATGCGAAGCAGCAGCGCGGTTGCGCTACGCCGACACGCTTCAAGCCCATCCATGGGACGCTCGGCACCTGCCTTCCCTGGCAGGTGACGGTCGGCTACGGCAATCCCCACTGCTGCTTCGTGAAACTGCGGAGTTGCCTGTTAAATGCTCACAGTCAGCTCCGTGCCCGACCGAGGAGGGGTTTACGGCGTGCCTTCGAGCTGTACGCTTTGACCGACGTACGCGCACGACAAAGCAAACAGTAAGAGGCTCATCCCCTGGGATGATGCTCCTCATGCAGGGCGTTCAGGCGGTGGGTGGCCACATGGGTGTAGATCTGGGTGGTGGACAGATCCGAGTGGCCCAGCAGCATCTGTACTACCCGCAGGTCGGCACCGTGGTTGAGCAGGTGGGTGGCAAAGGCATGGCGCAGGGTATGGGGCGACAGCTCCTGGGTAATGCCGGCGCGCAGGGCGTAATGCTTGATGCGGTGCCAGAAGGTCTGCCGGGTCATCTGCCGGGCACGGCGGGACGGAAACACCACATCGGACGCCTGCTCCCCCAGCAGCGCCGCCCGTCCGTCCTTGAGAAACCGCCCCAGCCAGTACAGGGCCTCTTCCCCCATGGGCACCAGCCGCTCCTTGTTGCCCTTGCCGGTGACCCGTACCAGTCCCTGACGCAGGCTCACGCTTTCCATCGACAGGCTCACCAGCTCGGTCACCCGCAGGCCGGTGGCATAGAGCAGCTCCAGCATGGCCTTGTCGCGCAGCTCCAATGGGTCGCCGGCGTCGGGGGCATCGAGCAGCGCAGACACCTGTTGTTCGCTCAGATCCCTGGGCAGGCGTTTGGGCAGCTTGGGACCGGCGATCAGCACGCTGGGGTCGTCGGCACGCAGTTGCTCCCGGTGCAGGTACTGGAAGAAGCGGCGCAGCACGCTCAGCAGCCGCGCCGTGCTGCTGGCCTTGAAGCCGGAATCGAGGCGATGGGCCAGGTAGTGCTGCAGGGTCAGGCTGTCTGCAGCCAGCAGGCTGCCGCCTTCGCCGTCCAGCCAGGCGGCGAAATGCCCGAGATCGCTGCGGTAGGACGCCAGGGTGTTGTCGGACAGCCCTTTTTCCAGCCAGAGGGCGTCGATAAATTGGTCGATCAGCGGATGACTCATGTTGACTCCCTACTCCGCCTGCACGGCGGCTTCTGTTATGATGACGCCATTCTGTAAAGCGTGAATGGAGCCCCATGAATATCGGTTTGTTTTACGGCTCGACCACCTGCTACACCGAAATGGCAGCCGAGAAAATTCGCGACCAGCTCGGTGCCGAACTGGTCGACCTGCATAATATCAAGGATGTGCCGCTGGCGCGTGCCGAAGACTACCCCATTCTGATCCTGGGCATTTCCACCTGGGATTTTGGCGAACTGCAGGAAGACTGGGAATCCCACTGGGACGACATCGACACCCTGAACCTGGAAGGCCATGTGGTGGCGCTGTTTGGCATGGGAGATCAGCTGGGTTACGGCGAATGGTTTCAGGATGCACTGGGCCTGCTGCACGACAAGGTGGTGGCCCGGGGCGCCAGCGTGGTGGGCTACTGGCCCAACCAGGGCTACGAGTTCGAGGCGTCCAAGGCACTGACCGAGGACGGCAAATACTTCGTGGGCCTGTCGCTGGACGAAGCCAACCAGTATGACGACACCGACACCCGTATTGAAACCTGGGTGGCGCAGATACTGGATGAGATTGCAGCACTGTAAGCGCCTTTTCCCATACAAAACAAAAAAGCGGCTTAACGCCGCTTTTTTCATGCCGGTACCTGGGGTCAGGCGGTGGCCGGTTGCGCCGTTTTGCCCGCCGCCAGACCAATCACCGCGGCCAGGGCGGTGGGCAGGGTCCAGGCCATGCCCACCCCGAACAGGGGCATAAAGTCGAGCAGGCTCATGTCGAGGCCGGCGGCCTGCAGGCCGTCGAGCAGGCCAAAAACAAAGGCCACGCTCATGATCAGGCGAAAGGCGAACACCGGTGCGCGCATCAGCGGCCGCAGGTAGGTGGCCACCACCAGGGCAATGGCCACCGGGTACAGGGCCACCAGAATGGGCACCGACACGCTGATCAGGGTGTTGAGACCCACGTTGGCCACCAGCATGCAGGCGCCGGCGATCAACACTACCCAGCCTTTGTAGCTGCCCTTGCCGGTGAGGTGATGAAAGTAATCGGCACAGGACGATACCAGCCCCACCGCCGTGGTCAGACAGGCCAGGGTCACGATGGCCGACAAAATCCACAGCCCCGGCTCACCGAACAGCGACAGCACATAGGCGCTGATGATCTCGCCGCCATTGCTGGCGTCCAGCACCACACCCAGGCTGGTGCCGCCCAGCACGAACAGCGAGATATACACAAAGCCCAGGCCGGCGGCGGCAATCAGCGCCGCCGCCATCAGGTAGCGGGACTGGGCACGGGTGTCGGTCACGCCCTTCTTGCGCAGCACGTCCAGGATCAGCATGGCAAACAGCAGGGATGCAAATGTATCCATGGTGTTGTAGCCCTCAATAAAGCCCTTCACGAACGGCTGGGCCATATAGGCCTCGGTCACCGGCGGCTGAGTCCCTTGAGGGTTGACGAACACCGCAATGGCCAGCGCCACCAGCAACAGCAGCAGCAGCGGGGTCAGCAGCTTGCCCACCGCCTCCAGCAACCGGCCCTGGCTCAAGGACAGCAGCAGCGCCACGCCAAAGAAGCCAAGAGTATACAGCGTCAGCGTCCCCTGCCCCGGGTTATCCAGAAAGGGCTTCACACCCATCTCATAGGCCACCAGACCGGTGCGGGGCGCGGCAAAGGCCGGGCCGATAATAATGAAGATGGCGCTGCCCATCAGGGTGATCACCACAGGCGGCAGATAACGCCCCATCACCGGCAGGCCGCCGCCGGCCAGGGCGGCCGCCACCAGGCCGGCCAGGGGCAGGCCCACCGCCGTGGTCAGAAAGCCGACCATGGCCGCGGTGAGGTGCTCACCGGCCAGAAAACCGGCCAGGGGCGGGAAAATAATGTTTCCGGCTCCCAGAAAAAAGGCGAATGTCATGAAGCCGAGACCCATGACATCAAAAGTGGACAGTGGCTTTTTCAAGGCAAACCTCGTGGCGGCAACGCGCATTATTAAAGTTTCGTTCGGAAACGAACGAAATCAACAAGACGATGCGCTGCCATTCGCGGTTTGTAAAATACTAAAAACTGGCAGCGCGCGAGCTAGCCAGTAGCATAATGATGTGAAAATTATCTTCAATACGAAATTTACATCTTAAGGTAGAAGGGGGACACCAGACCTTTGTATATATCGCCATATCCACCTTCTCTAGTATTTATGACAATTTCACCTTCTATTACGTAGTTTTTGATCCTGCCAAAGCGCAGCAAAAAACGACCCGGACTTTTCCCTTCCCGGGTCATAACCTGCTGCTGCTCCAGCAAAAATAAGCCGTTTGAGTCCGCCTGAAGCAGGGCTTCCTCCCGCGCCTGCCAGGGCAGCACCAGGCATAACTGCCCTGTTTCGCTCAGCAGCCGCTCGCAATGGCTGAACAGCGCCGCCAGGCTCAGGCTGCCGCCGTGGCGGGCGCTGGCCCGGGCGGCACAGTCAAAGGCCTGCCCCGGCGCAAAATAAGGCGGGTTGGAGACGATCAGCTCAAAGGGAGCGGCCTCAAACTGCTGCAACGCCCCCTGCTCGATGCAAAGGCGCTCCGGCCAGGGCGAGGCGGCGACGTTTTCGGTGGCCTGGGCCGCCGCCGGCGAGTCCAGCTCCAGCCCGGTAATGTGCACTCTGTCGCCTCCCCGCTGGGCCAGCATCAGCGCCACCAGCCCCGAGCCGGTGCCCACGTCCAGGATGCGCCGGCATTGCCCCAGGGGTGCCCAGGCGCCGAGCAGAATGCCGTCGGTGCCCACTTTCATGGCACAGCGGTCGTGATTGACATGAAATTGCTTGAGCGTAAAACCGCGGCTGGCCATGGTGATCCTGTGAGTATTTTGATGGAAGTTCGCCTATAATACTCGGCCATTTTGGCTGACGGAATTGAACATGAGCAGTATGACCTTTGAGCAACTGGAGCTGGACCCCATTCTGGTTCGCGCCCTGGCCCGCATGGGCTATGCCAGACCCACCACCATTCAGAGCCAGGTCATTCCCGAAGCCATGAGCGGCCGGGACATCATGGCCTCGGCGCCCACCGGCACCGGCAAGACCGCCGCCTTTCTGCTGCCCGTCTGCCAGCACCTGCTGGACTTTCCCCGTCGCCAGGCCGGTCCGGCCCGGGTGCTGGTGCTCACCCCCACCCGGGAGCTGGCCAAGCAGATTGCCGACGACGCCAAGGCCCTGCTCAAGGACACCGGCCTGCGGGTAGAAACCATCACCGGCGGCGTGAACGCCGAAAAACACCTGCCGGCCCTGACCAAGACCACCGACATCGTTGTGGCCACCCCGGGTCGTCTGCTGCAGTACATCGACGAGGAGTCGTTCGACAGCCGCGACATCGAAATGCTGATCCTCGACGAAGCCGACCGCATGCTCGACATGGGTTTTATTCAGGACGTGGACCGCATTGCCGCCGAGGCCCGCTGGCGCCGCCAGACCATGCTGTTTTCCGCCACCCTGGAAGGCCGTGGCCTGATGAAATTCGCCGCCGACATTCTCAAGGATCCGGTGGAGCTGTCCGCCGAGCCGCCCCGCAGTGAACGCAAGAAGATCACCCAGTGGCTGCACCTGGCCGACGATGCCGAGCACAAGTTCGCGCTGCTCACCCATCTGCTGCGCCAGCCCGACGTGACCCGCAGTATCGTCTTCGTCAAGACCCGGGAGCGGCTGATGGAGCTGGCCAGCCGGCTGCAACAGGAAGGGCTGGACAACGCCTGGCTGCGCGGCGAAATGGATCAGGAAAAACGCTTCGAGGCCCTGCGCCGCTTTCGCAACGGCAAGGTCAACATTCTGGTGGCCACCGACGTGGCCGCCCGGGGCATCGATCTGCCCGAGGTCAGCCATGTGATCAACTACGACATGCCGCGCACCGCCGATGTCTACGTGCATCGCATCGGCCGCACCGGCCGGGCCGGGCGCAAGGGCATTGCCATCAGCCTGGTGGAAGCCCACGACATGCCCATGGTGGTGAAGGTGGAACGCTACACCGACCAGCGGCTCAAACGCCGGGTGATCGACGAGCTGCGCCCCAAACACAAGGAAGCGGCGGTCACGACCCGCAAGAAGAAAGACACCGACGGCAAGGGCAAAAAGGCCGATCAACCCAAGAAGAAAACCCGCCTGCGCGACAAAAAGGCCAAGGGCCAGCCGCGCTGGCTGAAGGACAAGCCGAGCCGGGACGAATAAAAAAACCGGCCCTGAGGGCCGGTTAAAACAAAAGAGAGAGTCAAAAAAGGGAATTGCTGAAACTCAGTAGACACATCCTTATAGAGCCATGCCGTGCGCTAAAGGTTCCCGCTGTTTTCCACTTTTTTCAGGCAGCCTGCTCTTCCCGCCGGAATACCAGCTCGGTGGCGGTGGATTCTGCTTCCACAAAGTAATAACCGGCGGTATCAAAGGCGGTGAGCTGGCTCACCTCGGTCAGCCGGTGTTCAATGATGTAGCGGGCCATCATGCCCCGCGCCTTCTTGGCGTAAAAGCTGATGATCTTGTACTGGCCGTTTTTGGCGTCCTTGAACACCGGCGTCACTATCTGGCCTTCCAGCCGCTTCGGCTTCACCGCCTTGAAGTACTCGTTGGAGGCCAGGTTCACCAGCACATTATCACCTTGCTCCGCCAGCGCCCGGTTCAGGGTGTCGGTGATGATATTGCCCCAGAAGGCGTACAAGTCCTTGCCCCGGGCATTGTCGAGTTTGGTGCCCATTTCCAGCCGGTAGGGCTGCATCAGATCCAATGGCCGCAGCACGCCGTAGAGCCCCGACAGCATGCGCATATGCAACTGGGCAAAGGCAAAGTCGTCCTGACTCAGGGTCTCGGCATTCAGGCCCGTGTATACATCCCCCTTGAACGCCAGCAACGCCTGCTTGGCATTGTCGGGGGTAAATGCCGGCTGCCAGTCGGCAAAACGGGCGGCATTGAGACCGGCGAGCTTGTCGCTGATCTTCATCAGCTTGCCGATCTCCGCCGGGGTCAGCTCGCGGGCCCGCTCAATCAGCTCGGCCGAATGGGACAGCAGCTCGGGCTGGGTGTAATCGGCGATCACCGGTGGCGTGTCGTAGTCCAGGGTCTTGGCGGGGGACACCACTATCAGCATAGAGTCCTCAGGATTCGATGGTTACGTTGTCAAACAGGCCGGAGTCGATTCCGCCGCCGTCCTGCAGCTTGATCATCAAGCGCAGATCGTTGGGAGAGTCGGCGTAGGCCAGGGCTTCGGTGTAGCCTATATGCTGGCGCGCATAGAGGTCAAACAGCGCCTGATCAAAGGTTTGCATGCCCGCCTCGCGGGACTTGCCCATGATCTCCTTGAGCCGGTGCATGTCCCCCTGGCGAATGATGTCGGCCACGATGGGAGTGTTGAGCAGGATCTCAAAGGCGCCCCGGCGCTGGTTGCCGTCCCGGGTGGGGATCAGTTGCTGGGCCACGATGGCCTTGAGGTTGAACGACAGATCAAACAGCAGCTGGCGATGCTTGTTCTCGGGCACCAGGTGCATGATGCGGTCAATGGCCTGGTTGGCGTTGTTGGCATGCAGGGTGGCCATGCACAAGTGGCCGGTCTCGGCGAACGACAGGGCGTAGGCCATGGTCTCCTCGGTGCGGATCTCCCCGATCAGGATCACATCCGGGGCCTGGCGCAGCGAGCTTTTCAGGGCCGCATCGAAGGATTCGGTGTCGATGCCCACCTCCCGCTGGGTAATGATCGACTGATCGTGCTGGTGCACGAATTCCACCGGATCCTCAATGGTGAGAATATGGCCGCCGGCATGGCGGTTGCGGTGGCCGATCATGGCCGCCTGGGTGGTGGATTTGCCGCTGCCGGTGCCCCCCACAAACAACACCAGGCCGCGCTTGGCCATGGCCACCTCACGCAGCACCTCGGGCAGGTACAGCTCTTCAAAGGTGGGAATGCGGCTCTCGATGCGCCTGAGCACCATGCCCGCCTTGTCTTGCTGCCAGAAGGCGCTGACCCGAAAGCGGCCGTGCTCGCCGTCGTGAATGGCGAAGTTGGCTTCCTTTTCCCGGTGATAACGTTCCCGACATTCGGCGGTCATGCAGGACTCCACCAGCGCCAGCGTCTCGCGCTCGTTCAGCGGGTGGTCCCCGATGGGCAGCAGTTTGCCCTGGGTCTTGATAGTGGGCGCCACGCCCACCGAGATATACATGTCCGAGGCCTTGTGCTCGCACATTTTGCCCAATAATAAGGCCAGCTCCATGGTACTCTCCGGTTAAGTAATCAGATGCTCTGGGGATCCACCGCCTTGGTACGGGCATCGGCGGGAGACACCAGTCCGCTCGCCACCAGCCGCTTCAGGGACTGATCCATGGTCTGCATGCCATGGGCCATGCCGGTCTGGATCACCGAATACATTTGCGCCACCTTGTCTTCCCGGATCAGGTTGCGAATGGCCGGGGTGCCCAGCATGATCTCGTGGGCCGCCACCCGGCCGCCGCTGACCTTCTTCAGCAGGTTCTGGGAGATCACCGCCCGCAGCGATTCCGACAGCATGGAACGCACCATGTCCTTTTCGGCGCCGGGAAAAACGTCGATGATACGGTCGATGGTCTTGGCCGCCGACGAGGTATGCAGGGTGCCGAACACCAGATGACCGGTTTCGGCGGCGGTCAGCGCCAGGCGAATGGTTTCCAGATCCCGCAGTTCCCCCACCAGTATGATGTCGGGATCTTCCCGCAGCGCCGAGCGCAGGGCATTGCTGAAGGAATGGGTATCCCGGTGCACTTCCCGCTGGTTGACCAGGCACTTCTTGTTGTCGTGCACGAATTCGATGGGATCTTCGATGGTCAGAATATGCTTGTTGAAGTGGTCGTTGATGTGGTTGACCATGGCCGCCAGGGTGGTGGACTTGCCCGAGCCGGTGGGGCCGGTGACCAGCACCAGGCCGCGGGAATATTCCGCAATGCGCTCAAAGATCTCCGGCCCGCCGAGCTGCGCCAGGGTCCACACTTCGCTCGGGATCACCCGGAATACCGCCGCCGCGCCCCGGGCCTGGTGATAGGCATTGACCCGAAAGCGCGCCAGTCCCGGCAGCTCAAAGGAGAAGTCGACCTCGAAGTTTTCTTCCAGCTCCTTGCGCTGGCGATCGTTCATGATGTCGTACACCAGCCGGTGCACTTCCCGGTGGTCCAGCACCGGCAGGTTGATCTTGCGTACCTCGCCGTCCACCCGCAGCAGCGGCTGCACCCCGGCGGAGAGGTGCAGATCCGAGGCATTATGCTTTACACTGAACGCCAGTAATTCCGTAATATCCATATCATTCCCCGTCGCTTGAGCCTGAATCGAATTTATTCATATGAGTACTATCGCACAGCATTTGCAAGACGTTCACGCCCGCCTGGCCGACGCCGCCACTCAGGCCGGCCGTGCCGCCCAAGATATCACCCTGCTGGCGGTCAGCAAAACCAAACCCGCCGAAGACGTGGAAGCGGCCTATGCCGCCGGCCAGCGCTGGTTTGGCGAAAACTATGTGCAGGAAGCGGTCGATAAAATCACCGCCCTGAAACAGCGCTGTCCGGATGCAGTCTGGCATTTGATCGGCCCGTTGCAGTCCAACAAGAGCCGGCTGGTGGCCGAGCATTTCGACTGGGTGCAAACCGTGGATCGAGAGAAAATTGCCCGGCGCCTTAACGACCAGCGTCCGCCCCACATGCGCCCGCTCCATATCTGCCTGCAGGTCAATGTCAGCGGCGAGGCCAGCAAGTCGGGGCTCACCCCCGCCGAGGCCGAGGCCCTGGCCGACGAGGTGGCCAGGCTGCCCAGGCTGTGCCTGCGCGGACTGATGACGATTCCGGAGGCAACCGACAATTCCGACACCCTGCGGGCACAATTACTAGAGTTGAAGCATCTCTTTGATAGAATGCAGAAAAAACACCCCCAGCTGGACACCCTGTCGATGGGGATGAGCAACGATTTGGAACTGGCAGTGGCCTGTGGCTCTACCCTGGTACGGGTGGGCACTGCCATCTTCGGCTCCCGCAACCCTTGAGTGATCATTGATGGAACACAGAAAACTCGCCTTTATCGGCGCGGGTAACATGTCGCGCAGCCTGATCTCTGGTCTTATCCAGTCCGGCTACCCGGCCGACCATATCATCGCCGCCAATCCGTCCCGCCCCAAGCTCGACGCCCTGGCCGCCGACTTCGGCATTCGCACCACTCAGCACAACCTCGAAGCCGCCAGCCAGGCCGAGGCCGTCGTGCTGGCGGTCAAGCCCCAGATGATGGCTGCCATGCTGAGCGAGCTCGGCGCCGCCGGTGCCGACTTTAACGGCAAGCTGCTGATCTCCATTGCCGCCGGCATCAGCGTGGCCCGGTTGGAACAGATGGCCGGCGGTCACACCCGCATCGTGCGCACCATGCCCAACACGCCGTCGCTGCTGGGCCTCGGCATGACCGGCCTGTACGCCCGGCCTCATGTAACCCAGGACGATCGGGACTACTGCCAACACATGATGGAGGCGGTGGGCAAGGCGCTGTGGGTGGCCGAGGAAGACGGCATCAATCAGGTGATTGCCGCCGCCGGCAGCGCCCCCGCCTACTTCTTCCTGTTTATGGAAGCCATGGCCAAACAGGCAGAGCGCAGCGGTTTTTCCGCCGAGGAAGCCCGTCTGCTGGTGCAGCAGACCGCCCTGGGTGCCGCCAGCATGGTGGCCGCCAACCCGCAGTGGTCTCTCGCCGAGCTGCGCGAACAGGTGACCTCCAAGGGTGGCACCACCGCCGAGGCCATTCGCAGCTTTAACGACAACGGTCTCGAGCGCCTGGTAGCAGACGCCATGGCCGCCGCCGTGGCCCGGGCCCGGGAACTGGAAAGCCAGCTTTAAGGACGCATAATGAACACCGCTTATTACCTGATCAACACGGTTTTCGATCTCTACCTGATGGTGGTGCTGCTGCGCATCTGGCTGCAGCTGGCCAGGGCCGACTTCTATAACCCCTTCAGCCAGTTTGTGGTCAAGGCCACCAACCCGGTACTCAAGCCCCTGCGCCGGCTGATCCCCGGCTTTTTCGGCATCGACATGGCGGCGGTGCTGCTGGCGCTGATCGTGGCCACGGTCAAGCTGTCCCTGTTCAAGGCGATGAACCTGCTGTATGCCGACTGGAGCACAGTGGTGCTGGTGGGCCTGATCACCGTGCTGAAAAAGGCCGGGGTCATGCTGTTCTGGATTTTGATCATTCGCGCCCTGCTAAGCTGGGTCAGCCAGGGCCGCAGCCAGATTGAATATGTGCTCTACCAGCTCACCGAGCCCCTGCTGGCGCCGCTGCGCCGCATTATTCCGCCCATGGGCGGACTGGATCTCAGCATACTGGTGGCCTTTATCGCCCTGCAGGCGCTGAACTGGCTGATGGGTGACCTGTTTGGCCCGCTGTGGTGGCAGCTGTGACCGAGGCGGTCCGGCTGCACCAACAGCGGCTGTACCTCAGCCTCTATCTGCAACCCCGCTCCAGCCGGGACGCCTTTCTTGGCCGCCACGGCGACGAGCTCAAGGTGGCCATTACCGCACCGCCGGTGGACGGCCAGGCCAACGCCCATCTGCTGAAATGGCTGGCCAAAGAGTGCGGCGTGGCCAAATCCCGGGTCGAACTGGTGGCCGGCGACAGCAGCCGCCACAAGCGGGTGGTGATCGACCACCCCGGCCGAATTCCCCCGGCACTGGCGGAACTCCTCGGCCAGCCGTCCTAAACTGATCAATGACTGCCACTGGTAAAAAGGAATCGTTATGTTCAAAGCAATGATCACCGCACTGGCCCTGCTGTTCACCTTTCAGGCATCCGCCGAGGAAACCCGTATCGGCGACTGGACGGTGCACTACAGCGCCTTCCCGTCCACCTTCCTGTCACCGGAAGTGGCCCAGAGCAACAACATTGAACGCAGCCGCTTTAACGGCCTGCTCAACATTGCCGTGCTCGACGCCAGCGGCAAACCGGTACAGGTGGCCCTCAGCGGCCAGGGCAAAAACCTGCTCGGCAACGTACGGCAACTGGAATTCCAGACCATTCGCGAGGGAGAGGCGGTCTACTACATCGCCCAGTATCCCTACCGCAACGAAGACAATGTGCTGTTCACCATCGACATTCGCGGCCCCAGCCAGGGCGGCGAGCTGAGCTTTCGCCATACCTTTTATACCGAGTGAGGTGTCGAGGGTGAGGAGTGAGGAGACTCTCCTTATCCCTCACTCCTCTCTCCTCACGCCTTCCCCCTCACATCTTTCCCCTGCAGTGGTATCATGCCCGCTCGCGGTATTCCACAGGAGCGAAAGGTGACCCAACACATCGTACTGGCCTCCGGCAACGCCAAAAAAGTTGCCGAACTGCAAAGCCTGCTGGGCGGGCTGGGCATGAGCGTAGTGCCCCAGACCGAGCTGGGCGTGACCGACGCCGAGGAAACCGGCACCACCTTTGTGGAAAACGCCATCATCAAGGCCCGCCACGCCGCCCGCGTGACCGGCCTGCCCGCCATTGCCGATGACTCCGGCCTGGCGGTGGACGCCCTCGGCGGCCGCCCCGGGGTGTATTCCGCCCGCTTTGCCGGCCCGAACGCCACCGATCAGCAAAACCTCGAGCTGCTGCTGGAACAAATGCAGGACGTCCCCGCCGGCGAGCGCCAGGCCACCTTCTGGTGCGTGCTGGTGTATCTGCGCCACGCCGACGACCCGACGCCGCTTATCTGCACCGGCCGCTGGCAGGGGGAGATCACCACGGCGCCCTCCGGCGAGCACGGCTTTGGTTACGATCCCGTGTTCCGGGTACCGGAAGCGGACAAGACCGCCGCCGAGCTGACCCCGGCCGAGAAAAACCGCCACAGCCACCGCGCCAGCGCCCTGCACCAGCTGCAGCAACTGCTGCGAGAAGAACGCTGATGCTGACGCTGCCGCCCCTGAGCCTGTATATCCATATTCCCTGGTGTGTGCAGAAGTGCCCCTACTGCGACTTCAATTCCCATGCCCTGAAGGAAGGCATTCCCGAGCGGGAATACGTGAATGCCCTGCTGGCGGATCTGGATGCCGACCTGCATTTCGCTCAGGGACGAACACTGCACAGTATCTTTATTGGCGGCGGTACCCCCAGCCTGCTGAGCCCGAAGGCCATCGGCCGGCTGCTGGCCGGGGTGCGGGAGCGCCTGCCCTTTGAGGACGACATCGAGATCACCCTGGAAGCCAACCCGGGCACGGTGGAAGCGGGCCGCTTTGGCGGCTTTCAAAAAGCCGGGGTTAACCGCATCTCCATCGGCGTGCAGAGCTTTCAGGCCGACAAGCTGAGCCGCCTGGGCCGCATCCACGACCCCGAGCAGGCCCGCTTTGCCGCCCGGGAAGCCGCCAGCGTGGGGCTCAACAGCTTTAACATCGATCTGATGCACGGCCTGCCGGCGCAACGTCTTGAAGACGCCCTGTTTGATCTCGAGCAGGCGCTGGCGCTGGCGCCGCCGCACCTGTCCTGGTACCAGCTCACCATAGAGCCCAACACGCCGTTTGCCTCGCGCCCGCCGGCGCTGCCGGAAGACGACACCCTGGCGGAAATCTTTGATCGCGGCCACGAACTGCTGCTGGCCCACGGCTATCAGCAGTACGAAGTGTCCGCTTATGCCAAACCCGGCTTCGAGGCCAAACACAACCTCAACTACTGGCGCTTTGGCGATTACCTCGGCATTGGCTGCGGTGCCCACGGCAAAATCACCCTGCCGCTCGAAGGGCGCATTTTGCGTACCGTCAAGGTCAAGCACCCCCGGGGCTACCTGGATGCCGAGCGTCCCTATCTGGATCAACACTGGCACATAGCGACGCAGGATCTGTCGCTGGAATACTTCATGAACCGGCTGCGGCTGTTCGAGCCCATTCCCCAGCACGACTTCACCGCCCTCACCGGTCAGCCCCTGGCGCGGCTGCAGACCCCGCTGGCCGAGGCGCAACGGCTGGAGCTGCTGGCTGACACCGGCACTCACTGGCAGGTGACGCCCCTTGGGCGGCGTTTTCTCAACCGCCTGCTCGATTTGTTTCTTGAGGAGTGAAGCGGGTACACTGGCCGCTTATCGCCTCGAACCACAGGCCAAGCGTGTTATGTCATCACTGGTTTACGAATTTCCCCTTAACGAAAAGTGCCGCAACTACCTGCGGCTGAGCGAGCTGCTGCAACAAATTGAACAGTGCCGGGGCCTGACCGCCCCCGGCCAGGCCACCGCCCTGTTCAAGGCCCTGCTCGACGCCCTGGAGCTGCTGGAACGCTGCGATCTGCGCAGCGATCTGGCCAAGGATCTGGAACAGCAGAACAACAAGCTGGAAGCCTGGGCCCAGGTGCCGGGCGTGGACGCCGCCGCCCTGCAGCAATTCTCCCAAAAACTCGAGTCCATCAGCCAGCAACTGCCCCGCAGCGCCCGCCTGGGCCAGACCCTGCGCGACGACAGGCTGCTCTCGGCGGTGCGCAGCCGCTTTGCCATTCCCGGTGGTCTTTGCGCCTTTGACGTGCCCCAGCTGCACCATTGGCTACATCAGCCGGTTGAGCGCCAGCAGCAGGACTTGAACGCCTGGGTGGAGCAGCTCGGCCTGCTGCAACAGGGCCTGACCCTGCTACTGACCCTGTGGCGGGAAAGCGGCCAGTTTTCCCCCCAGCGGGCCAACGCCGGCTTTTTTCAGGACAGCGCCGAGCAGACCGAGATGATCCGGCTGCGACTGCCCACCGAACTGCCCGTTTACCCGGTGGTGAGCGGCAACAAGTACCGTTTTACCATTCGTTTTATGCCGGTAGGCAACACCGATATCGGCCACATCGACTTTGAACTGGCGAACATCAAATGAGCACCATCATGACCGTCCCCTGCCCCACCTGCGGCACGTCCGTGGAATGGGGCGAGCAAAGCCCCTTTCGTCCCTTTTGCAGCAAACGCTGCCAGTTGATCGATCTGGGTGAATGGGCCGACGAGGAAAAACGCATTCCCGGCGATCCCGCCTGGCTGCCGGAGCAGGATGGCGAAAATGAATATTGAAGGCAAAAAATCGGTACTGGTGGCGGTGGGCGTGATTGAGAACGCCACCGGCGAGATTTTTATCTGCCGCCGGGGCGAAAGCCAGCATCAGGCCTTCAAGTGGGAGTTTCCCGGCGGCAAGGTGGAAGTCGGCGAAACCGTGCCCCAGGCCCTGGCCCGGGAGCTGGAAGAAGAAATCGGCATCACGGTTACCGCCTGTGCGCCCTTTATGCGCATTGACCACGACTACGGCGACAAGCGCGTGACCCTGGACATTCGCAAGGTCACCGCCTTTACCGGCGAGCCCCACGGCCGTGAAGGCCAGCCCAGCCGCTGGGTACCGGTGAGCGAGCTGCACACGTACGAGTTTCCTGCCGCCAACCGCCCGATTGTGGAGCAGCTGCAGCCCGCGGGCGACAACCGCACACCAGCCGCCACTCCAGGCTAAGCCGGTGGTGTGGGCGGCCCCGACCAGGCCGCTGTTCAGGCCTTCCACGCCACCGATATTCTTCGGCGCCAACGTGTCGACGGCGCCATCCCCTTTCCCATTCGGCATCATCCGCCCGGGGCCAGCAGGCCAGCGAGCAGGGCAAGGCCGTGATGCTGGATACGGAAGCCAGCGTGCGGGCATTGAGCGACCAGCTGGGCCAGTCGGCCCGGCACGTTCGCCAGCTGGTGGATCAGTTCCGCAGCTGAGACGATTGGAAAAGCCGGGCTGTCGCAACAGGAACCGATAGCGACGCTATGGGGAAAGAGTGATGAGGCGCCTGGCGTGACCCTAACGCCTTCGCGAACCACCCGAGAGCCCCATGCGCATTCGATACAAACTGATCCTGGCCCTGCTGCTGACCACGCTGCTGCCCACGGCGCTGCTGTCCGCCTTTACCTTCCACCAGGCCCTCCAATCGGCGGAGCAGCGCTTTCTGGAGCAGGGCCTGGGGGAAATTCACCAACTGGACCAGGCCTTTGGCGCCTACTTCGAGCAGATTGGCCAAAACGTGGACTTTCTCGCCTCCTCCCCCCTGCTGGCCCGGGCTGACGACAGCCTGACCCGCTACCACCAGGGCCCGGCCCAACGCATGACGCCGGATCGCAATGGCGGCATCGAGGCCGAGATCTACCGGGAATTCGAGCGCTTCGCCGCCAGCCACCCCGGGCTGGCCTACGTCTACATGGGCACCCGGGACGGGGGCTATGTGCAATGGCCCCTGGGCGAGGTGACCGCCGGTTACGATCCCCGCCAGCGCCCCTGGTACCAGCGGGCCCAGGAGGCGCCCGGACAGGTGGTGCGCACTCAGGCCTATTACTGGGCGGCGGATGACAACACCATGATCGGGGTGGTGCGCAGCTTCAAAGACCGTAACGGCGAAGAATACGGCGTCATGGCGATGGACGTCTCCCTGAAGGCGCTGACCAACATGGCCAAACAGGCCCAGCTCGGAGAGCAGGGCTACCTGATGCTGGTCGAGGACGGCGGTACCGTGCTGGTGGACGCGGCCCGGCCTGAGCACAACTTCCGCCCCCTGGCCGAGCTGGAGGACGAAGCCTATGCCCGCCTGGCGGCCACGGACCAGGGCCAGCTTGAGCTGACACTCGGCGGTGAAGCTGTGCGGGCCTTGGTCTACCCCTCCCCTTTCCTCGGCTGGAAGTTTATCGCCCTGATGCCGGAGCGCGAGCTGCTGGCGCCGGCCCGGCACATGCTGTGGACCACCCTCGGCAGCACCGCCCTGGTGGTGCTGCTGGTGCTGCTGCTGGCCTGGTGGCTGTCCGGCCTGCTGGTCAAACCCATACTGGCGGTGAGCCAGGGGCTCAGGGACATCGCTCAGGGCGAAGGCGACCTCACCCGCCGGCTCGAGGTGCTCAGCCGGGACGAAACCGGCGAGTTGGCCCGCTGGTTCAATCAGTTTCTGGCCTCCATTCAGCAACTGGTGAATCGCATCAAGGACACCGCCCACCAGGTCAACGCCGTGTCGACCCTCGGGCGCGAGAACGCCACCGCCGTGGACACCGCCAGCGGTCATCAGTTGACGGAAGTGGAGCGCATGGTCACCGCCCTGACCGAAATGTCGGCTTCCGCCAACGAGGTGGCCCAGAGCTGTATCCGCTCGGCCGAGGCGGCCGCCCGGGGCCAGCAGGCCAGCGAGCAGGGCAAGGCCGTGATGCTGGATACGGAAGCCAGCGTGCGGGCACTGAGCGACCAGCTGGGTCAGTCGGCCCGGCACGTTCGCCAGCTGGAGGCGGAAAGCGCCCGCATCAATTCCATTCTGGAAGTGATCCGCGGCATCGCCGAGCAGACCAACCTGCTGGCGCTCAACGCCGCCATTGAGGCGGCCCGGGCCGGCGAACAGGGCCGGGGCTTCGCCGTCGTCGCCGACGAGGTACGCACCCTGGCCCAGCGCACCCAGGTGTCCACCGCCGAGATCGACCGCCTGCTGGCGGATCTCAACCAGCAGACCCGCCAGGCGGTGGACAACATGACCGCCAGCCAGCACCAGTCGGAGCAGACGGTGCAGCGTTCACGTCAGGCACGGGAGGCGTTCGACGCCATCAAGGCCTCGGTGGACGAGATCACCGACATGACCACCCAGATCGCCAGCGCCGCCGAGCAGCAGCACCTGGTGGCGGAGAGCTTCAACGCCCATATCGGCGCCATTCACGGGGCCGCCGGTGAGGTCAGCGAGGTGTCGACCCGGGTGGCCGAGCATGCCGGCCGCCAGGCCGCCCTGGCCGGCGAGCTGGGGCAGCTGGTGGATCAGTTCCGCAGCTGAAGCCGCCAACGAAAAAAGGCCGGAAATATCCGGCCTTGTGGGGTTACTCGGGGTGCTCCAGCTCCAGGCCATCCACCCGTTGCAGGCCTCTGGGCAGCAGGGCGCCGCGGCGGCCCCGCTCGCCCTGATAGTGAGCCAGATCGGCGGGCTTCAGGGTCAGCTTGCGCTTGCCGGCGTGCAGGGTCACGCTGGCCCCCTCCGGCACCACCGCCAGCTGCTTGATAAAGTCTTCCCGGGCCTGCACCTTGGCACCGGTAATGCCGATCAGCTTGTTGCCCTTGCCCTTGGCCAGCATCGGCAGGTCCTTCAGCGGGAACAGCAGCATGCGGCCCTCGTTGGTCACCACCAGGCACAGCTCGCTGTCCATTCGTGCCACCGGCACCGGCTTGAGCACCTCGCCGCCGGCGGGCACCGTCAGCAGCGCCTTGCCGTTTTTGTTGCGGCTAACCATGTCGCCGTAGCGGCAGACGAAGCCGTAACCGGCATCGGACGCCAGCAGGTAAAGCGCCTCTTCCTCGCCGGCCAGCACAAAGCGGGCCTGCTCCCCCGGGCTCAGGCTGCAGCGGCCGGTGAGCGGCTCGCCCTGGCCCCGGGCCGAGGGCAGGCTGTGGGCATCCAGGCCGTAGCCCCGGCCGGTATTCGACAGGAACACCGCCATCTGGTTGCTGCGCCCGGGCGCGGCGTCGAGAAAGCCGTCGCCGGCCTTGTAGCTGAGCGCGGCGCCGTCCACCTCCAGGCCCTTGGCGGCCCGGATCCAGCCTTTTTCCGACAGCACAATGGTGACCGGCTCGCTCGGGATCAGCTCTTTTTCACTTAAGGCTTTGGCCTCTTCCCGCTCCACCAGGGGGGAGCGACGATCGTCGCCATATTTCTCGGCGTCGGCCAGGATTTCCTTTTTCAGCAGGGTGCTGAGGCGACGCTCAGACCCCAGGATCTGGGCCAGCTTGTCCCGCTCGGCGGCCAGCTCGTCCTGCTCGCCGCGGATCTTCATTTCTTCCAGTTTCGCCAGGTGGCGCAGCTTCAGCTCGAGGATCGCCTCGGCCTGGGTGTCGGTCAGGCCAAAACGGGCCATCAGCACCGGCTTGGGCTCGTCCTCGGCTCGAATAATCTCAATGACTTCATCGATGTTAAGAAAGGCAATGAGCAAACCGGCCAGAATGTGCAGCCGGGCCTCGACCTTGTCGAGCCGGTACTGCAGCCGGTTGCGCACCGTCTCCCGGCGGAATTGCAGCCACTCGGTCAGAATGCGGTCCAGAGTCTTCACCTGGGGCCGGTTGTCCAGCCCCAGCATGTTGAGGTTGACCCGGTAGGTCTTCTCCAGATCCGTGCTGGCGAACAGGTGCTGCATCAGCTGCTCCACGTCCACCCGGTTGGAGCGGGGAATGATCACCAGCCGAGTCGGGTTTTCGTGATCCGACTCGTCCCGCAGATCCGCCACCATGGGCAGCTTCTTGGCCTGCATCTGGCCGGCGATCTGCTCAAGTATTTTGGCGCCACTGGCCTGGTGCGGCAGGGCGGTGATCACGATGTCGCCCTGCTCCAGCTGATAGACGGCGCGCATTCTGATGCTGCCTTTGCCGGTTTCGTAAATTTTCTGAATATCGGCCCTGGGGGTAATGATCTCGGCCTGAGTCGGGTAATCGGGCCCGGCCACATGGGCCATCAGCTCGCTTACCGTCGCCTTGGGATTATCCAGCAGGTGCACACAGGCGTTGGCCACTTCCCGCACGTTGTGGGGCGGAATGTCGGTGGCCATGCCCACGGCGATGCCGGTAACGCCGTTCAGCAGAATATGCGGCAACCGGGCCGGCAGCATGCGCGGCTCCTTCATGGTGCCGTCGAAGTTGGGGATCCACTCCACCGTGCCCTGGCCGAGTTCGCTCAGCAGCAGCTCGGAGAAGCGCGACAGCCGGGCCTCGGTGTAACGCATGGCGGCAAAGGATTTGGGATCGTCCGGCGCCCCCCAGTTGCCCTGGCCGTCCACCAGCGGGTAGCGGTAGGAGAAGGGCTGGGCCATCAGCACCATGGCCTCGTAACAGGCGGAGTCGCCGTGAGGGTGGTATTTACCCAGCACATCGCCCACGGTACGGGCCGACTTCTTGTGCTTGGACAGGGCCGACAGCCCCAGCTCGCTCATGGCGTAAATGATGCGGCGCTGTACCGGCTTCAAGCCGTCGCCGATGTGCGGCAGGGCCCGGTCCATGATCACGTACATGGAGTAGTTCAGGTAGGCCTGCTCGGTAAAGGTGTGCAGCGGCAGGCGCTCCACCCCTTCCATGGTAAAATCTTGATTCATATTGTTTTATATCCTCAGGCCAGGGGGTCGACCATGTTGCCCTTGGTTTCCAGCCATTCCCGGCGGTCGCCGGCGCGCTTTTTGGCCAGCAGCATGTCCATCAGCTTCTCGGTAGCCTCGGTGTCGTCCACGGTCAGCTGCACCAGCCGGCGGGTGTTGGGATCCAGGGTGGTTTCCCGCAACTGCTTGGGGTTCATCTCGCCCAGGCCCTTGAAGCGGGTCACCTGCACCTTGCCCTTTTTCTTCTCGGCGCGAATGCGCTCCAGCACGCCGTCCCGCTCGTCTTCATCGAGGGCGTAAAACACTTCCTTGCCCACGTCGATGCGATACAGGGGGGGCATGGCCACGAACACGTGCCCCGCCGCCACCAGGTGCTGAAAGTGGCGCACGAACAGGGCGCACAGCAGGGTGGCGATGTGCAGGCCGTCGGAGTCGGCGTCGGCGAGAATACACACCTTGCCGTAGCGCAGGCCGGACAGGTCATCCGAGTCCGGATCCAGGCCGATGGCCACCGAGATGTCGTGCACTTCCTGGGAGGCCAGCACCTGGCCGGACTCCACTTCCCAGGTATTCAGAATTTTCCCGCGCAGGGGCATGATGGCCTGGAATTCCCGATCCCGGGCCTGCTTGGCGCTGCCGCCGGCGGAGTCCCCTTCCACCAGGAACAGCTCGCCCTGCATGGGATCGGAACAGGCGCAGTCGGTCAGCTTGCCGGGCAGCGCCGGCCCTTGAGTCACCTTCTTGCGCACCACCTTCTTGGCCTGGCGCAGCCGGCGCTGGGCGCTGCTGATGCACAGCTCGGCCAGCTGTTCGGCCAGCTCGATATGCTGGTTCAGCCACAGGCTGAAGGCGTCCTTCACCACACCGGAGACAAATGCCGCACACTGGCGGGACGACAGTCGCTCCTTGGTCTGGCCGGCAAACTGGGGATCCTGCATCTTCACCGACAGAATGTAGGCGCAGCGCTCCCAGATGTCGTCCGGGGTCAGCTTGACGCCCCGGGGCAGCAGGTTGCGGAACTCACAGAACTCGCGCATGGCGTCGAGCAGCCCCTGACGCAGGCCGTTGACATGGGTGCCGCCCTGGGCGGTGGGGATCAGGTTAACGTAGCTCTCCCCCAGGGTCTCGCCTCCTTCCGGCAGCCAGCACAGGGCCCAGTCCGCCGCCGAATGCTCGGCGGCAAAGCTACCGGTAAAGGGCGTTTCCGGCAGGCAGGGGTACTCCTTGACCGCTTCCACCAGATAGTCCTTGAGGCCGTCTTCGTAACACCATTCCAGCGTCTCGCCGTTGGCCTTGTCGTCGAAACGAATGGTCAGCCCCGGGCACAGTACCGCCTTGGCCCGCAGCAGGTGCTTGAGCCGGGTGGCGGAGAATTTGGGGGAGTCGAAATAGCTGGCATCGGGCCAGAACCGCACTCGGGTGCCGGTGTTGCGCTGGCCGCAGGTGCCGGTGACGGTGAGTTCGCTTACCTTGTTGCCATGCTCAAAGGCCATCTCGAACACCTGGCCGCCCCGGCGCACGGTCACGTCCACCCGGCTGCTCAAGGCGTTGACCACGGAAATGCCCACCCCGTGCAGGCCGCCGGAGAACTGGTAGTTCTTGTTGGAGAACTTGCCGCCAGCGTGCAGCTTGGTGAAGATCAGCTCCACCCCGGAGATGCCCTCTTCCGGGTGAATGTCCACCGGCATGCCGCGGCCATCGTCGATCACCTCAAGGGACTGATCCTCGTGCAGTATCACCTCCACCTTGCGGGCGTGACCGGCCAGGGCCTCGTCCACGCTGTTGTCGATGACTTCCTGACCAAGGTGGTTGGGGCGCGTGGTGTCCGTATACATGCCGGGGCGACGCCGCACCGGCTCTAGGCCATTGAGCACCTCAATGGCGTCGGCAGTATATTGACTCGATGTCATGTTGACCTTCGGTAAGCTGGGGTTATCGGCGGATCTTACTACTCGCAGCCCAATGCGGGAAGAAGGAAGCAAAACAGCCGGAAACAGGGTGCATGCGGAAACGGTGCGATATGAAGCATCAGCGGGGTTACCTGCGCCGACACGCTTCAGGCCCTTCCATGGGACGCTCGGCACATGCCCTCCCTGGCATGTGACGGTCGGCTTCACAATCCCCACTGCTGCTTCAGTCAACTCCGGAGCTGCCAATGAAGGCTGTCAGGCGACTCGGTGATGAGCCCGGAGGGCAAAGGGTGTCTGCTTCGCCGTGCCCTTCGCGCCAAGGATGGCGCGACGGAGCGTACAGGGAGGTATTCACAGCGTGCCTTCGAGCCGTGCGCTTTGCCCGACGAAATTGCACGGCCAGACAGACGATATGCATTCCCACGCGGAGCGTGGGAACGAGAGCGGATTACAGTTGCAGAAAGCGGATGATCTGGGCGCAGTAGTGCTGAAAGCCGATAAAGGAGTGGTCGCCGCCTTTTTGAATGCAGACCCGGGCGAAGCGGTAGTAATCGAGGGCTTCCCGGTAGTCCAGCACTTCATCCTCCTGCTGTTGCAGCAACCAGATACGATCAAGGCAGCTCGGCGCATTCACCCTGAGCTCGGCCAGCTCCGCCATGTGCTGCCGGTCAAGGGTATAGCGCTCGTGGGTGTAGGGGTTTTCCTGCTCTCCCAGCCAGTCGGCCAGCAGAATATGAGGATTGACCGCCGGGTTCACCACCACGGCGCGCACGCCGTAGTGCTCCGCCACCCGGGTGGCCCAGAAGCCGCCGAGAGACGAGCCGACCACGCCAAAGGGGGCACTCAGTCGGTCACAAATGGACGCAATCTGGGCCCAGGCCGCCGCCGGGGTGGCCGCCAGCTGGGGGCACACCAGCTCGATATCGGGCCGGTGCCGGGCCAGGTGCTCGCGCATCAGCCGGGCCTTGATGGAGTTGGGAGACGAATTGAAACCGTGCAGGTAAAGCAGGGTCGCCATGATTAATATCCCCTGGCGCTGAAGTCGGGCACAAAGGCATTTGGCGGCAGCCGCCAGACCCGGGTACTGAGCCGGCCATCCGGGTACAGCGACAGCTGACGCCAGCCCGGAGCGGTGTGATCCAGGGCAAACTCGTCAGACAACGGCTTGAACTGAATACAGGTGGAGGGGCTCGCCAGGTAGCGGATGCCGCCCCGGACCTCATCAAAGCCCTGATGCACATGGCCGCACAACACCACGCGGTTGGCCCGGTGACGGGCCAGCCGGGCACCGAGCTCATCGGCATTGCGCAGGTTGTGCTGATCCAGCCAGGCACAGCCCACCGGTACCGCCTGGTGATGCACGGCCACCAGCAGATGATGGTTGGGGTAGCGGTCAATGGCCGTGTCCAGCAACGCCAGCTGATCGTCACTCAGCCGGCCATGGGTATGGCCCCGCGCCTGGGTGTCGAGCAGCAGCACCTGCCAGTGCTCGCCCAGCAGGTGCTTGGCCTGGCCGATGCCGGCGGCGTCCAGCTCCGCCTGCATCAGCGGCGCTTCGTCGTGATTACCGGGCAGCCAGAATACCGGCGGGGTGAGCTCGGCCATCATGCCGACGAAGTGGCGGTAGGATTCGGCACTCTGATCCTGGGACAGATCCCCGGTGGCCAGTATGGCATGGCAGCCGGCCAGCTCTTCTTTCATGGCATCCACCACCGCCCGGCAACTGTGCCAGGTCGCCACCCCGAGCAGCTCACCGTCGCGATCGGCAAACAGATGGGTGTCGGTGATCTGGGAAAGCTCAAGTACGCCGTTGCCGGCCCGGGGGCCGAGGGGAAGGGTGGAAAGCGTCATTGCCTCGCTCAAAGCTGTTTGACCGTGCTGAATCCGTGTTGCAGGCAACATCTCAGCCATTCGGCGAGAAAGAAGTTGACCTGTTCCTTTTCGTTACGGTGATGCATGTTTTTGTTGGGATAATCATAACTTGGCTGCAGGGTGGAAATCTGCTGACTGGCACACACTTCGGCCATTCTGACATCATGATACAGCCGCACCCGCACTTTCATGCGCATAAACACCGGCAGGCCCGGGGTACACTGCTCTATCGACACATGCCAGGTATAGGGCGCCGTTTCCAGCACCCTGAGCACAAACAGCACTCGCTCGCTGATCCCCACCGACAGACTCTCGCCCGCCTGCGCCTCGCCGGGCAGCAGTTTCATCAGTGCCATGTAGTTGGTGTCGCAGGTACGCTGCAACCCCTTGAGATCCGGCACATGTTTGCGGGTAGTGAACGCCAAATTATTCTCCTCGTCTTGCTTTGCCGGCCAGGCCTATTGCCAGAGTCCGGCCTCACGCTTCAGCGCCAGCCATTGCAGGGCGATCACGCTGGCGGCGTTATCTATTCTACCATCCTCAAGCCATTGCATCGCCTGCTCTCTGGGCAGGCGATGCACGCGAATGTCTTCCCCTTCGTCGGCAAGACCCGCGTGAGTCGCGGCCTGAGAGGCATCCACCTCCCCCACAAAGACGGTGATCCGCTCGCTGCAGCCACCGGGGCTGGAAAAGTAGCCCAGCGCCCGGGTCAGCCGGCCCAGGGTGAGGCCGGCTTCTTCCTCCGCCTCCCGGCGTACCACGGCTTCTTCCGACTCGCCGGGCTCGACAATACCCGCCACGATTTCCAGCAGCCAGGGCGAGTCGTGATGATGAATGGCACCGACGCGAAACTGCTCCACCAGCACCACTTCGTCGCGCACCGGATCATAGGGCAGCACCGCCGCCGCATGGCCCCGGTCAAACAACTCCCGGGTAAGCGTTGGGCTCCAGCCGCCGGCAAACAGGCGGTGGCGCAGGCGCACCTTCAGCAAACGGAAAAAACCCTGGTAGCCGGTTTCCTCGGCCACAATCTGCATATCCTGTCGCCCCAGGCGGGCGCCCTTGTTATTGTTCATGGTTGCTCCTTGCTTGACATTCCGGTGGCAAAATCTAGACTGAAGCCCTTAATGAATGAACGTTCATTCTCTTGCCGTATCTTGCCTGTATTCGCGGTGCACTCAGGCGGCCGTCAGCCGCGGCAAACAGGGCTCATGTTACCGTTATACTGAACAGACGAAAACCGACTGCCTGCTTGGGCACGGCGATCATGGCATCATCCGTTATACAAGGCCAACCCATGAAAAAAACACTGTTGTCGACCCTGGTGCTACTGTGCACGGCAGGCCAGGCCCAGGCCGAAAACCTGCTGGAAATTTATCAGCAGGCCACGCAAAACGATCCTCAGGTGCGCGAGGCCAAGGCCCGCCGCGACGCCGCCTTTGAGCGGATCAACGAATCCCGCGCACCGCTGCTGCCCCAGGTGGATCTGAGCGCCGGCGCCAACTATATCCAGAGCAGCCAGACCGACTCCACCGTCACCAACGCCGGTGTCAACCTGAGCCAGGCCCTGTACCGCAAGTCGAGCTGGGTCAATCTGGACATCACCGAAAAGCAGGCAGCCCAGAGTGAAGTAACCTACAAGCAGGTGCAGCAGGCACTGATCGTGCGCGCCACCCAGGCCTATTTCAACGTGCTCAACGCCGAAGACACCCTGAGTTTTGTGCAGGCCAACAAAGAAGCGGTCAGCCGCCAGCTGGAGCAGACCAAGCAGCGCTTTGAGGTGGGCCTGAGTGCCATGACCGACGTGCACGAGGCCCAGGCCCAGTATGACCAGGCCCTGGCCGATGAAATTCTGGCCCGCAATGCCCTCGACAACAGCAAGGAAGCCCTGCGCGAGCTCACCGGCATCAGCTACGAGCAACTTGCTCCGCTCAATACCGACAGCTTCAGCCCCCAGGCGCCGGCCATGCGCGCCGACGGCTGGCTGGAGATTGCCCTCGAGCAGAACCTGGAGCTGCACGGCCAGCGCATTGCCAAGGACATTGCCAACGAGCAGATTGACCTGGAACAGACCGGCCATCTGCCGACCCTGGATCTGAATGCGGGTCTGAACAGCCGCCGCACCGATTTCAGTGGTACCCCCAGCGGTACCAATAACGTCCGCGACAATACCCTGAACGAAGGCAGCATTGGCGTGGCCTTTAACCTGCCGCTGTATTCCGGCGGCGCCACCCGCTCCCGGGTCAGCCAGGCCAGTTACAACTATGTGGCGGCCAGCGAGTTGCTGGAAAGAAGTTTCCGCTCGGTACAAAGCAGCGTCTACTCCTCCTACAACGACGTGACCGCCGCCATTGGCTCCATTCGTGCCTTTGAGCAGCTGGTGATCTCGGCCCAGAGCGCCCTCAGCGCCACCGAAGCCGGCTACGAAGTGGGCACCCGCACCATAGTGGACGTGCTCAATGCCACCCGCCAGCTGTACGATGCCCGGCAACAGCTGGCCTCCGCCCGCTACAACTACATCATCAGCCAGCTGCAGCTCAAGCAGGCCGCCGGCAACCTCACCGAGCAGGATCTGATCGATATCAATAACGGTCTGCAACGGTAACGTGAGACGTGAGACGTGAGACGTGAGACATTAATCGTGAAACGTCCAGCGTCTGGACTGGCCCGAAAAAAGTAGACACCTTCATTTAATGAGAAGGTGTTATGAAGTACAAACCCCACCGTCACTTTAGCGATGCATTCAAACGTGAGGCCGTCGAGGCCTCGCTATCCACCACAGAGACACAAGCTCAGCTTGCTGGCAGACTCGGGATCCATCCTAACCAATTGAGTCGCTGGCGCAGAGAGTGGATCATGACCAAGAAATCATCTGACAAAGCAGTTGAAAACACCGGACCAGAAAAAAGCCTGCAGGAGCTGGAGCGCGAGGTGGCTCGGCTGAAGAAGCAGCTTGAGCGGAAAGAGCTGGAGAACGAAATCCTAAAAAAGGCACAAGAGTACTTCGCCAAGCACGGCAAGTAAGGTTTGCCTTTATCGAGGCTCACCGAAGTCAACGCTGGCGGGTCTCGATAATGTGTGAAGTACTCGATGTGTCACGAGCGGGATATTATCGCTGGCGAGCACGTCAGCACTCGCCGGGAGCGCGTACCATCGAGCGACGGACGCTGAGCACCTTCCTGCTCGAGCGAGCCAGGCAACTGAAGAATGTGCCGGGTTATCGCAAGATGTGGCTGGAAGCACGGGATGCCGGGTTCTGCTGCGGCAAGAACCAGGTTCAGGGCTTGCTGAAAGACGCTGGTTATCGTTCATGCACGGCTCCTAAAGCAGGATATCAAAAGCCAGCATCATCCTTGCCTGTGTTGCCGAATCTGCTGAATCGCCAGTTCTCGGTGGGGTCAGCGAACCGAGTTTGGGTATCAGATATCACCCAAATCCGGTGCAGTGAAGGCTGACTCTACATTGCTGCAGTCCTGGACCTGGGCACACGCCGCGTGGTGGGCCGAGCCATGGGTGCGATCAATAGCGCTCAGCTGGTGCTGGAGGCCCTTGAGCAGGCATGGCAACATCAGCTGCCAGATGGGACACAGCTGTTGTTCCACTCGGACCAGGGGAGTCAGTATCGGAGCGAAGAGGTGATGAGATGGCTCAATACACGGGGAATCACCATCAGCATGTCACGCCGAGGTAACTGCTGGGATAACGCCTGTTCGGAAAGCTTCTTCGCGCTGCTCAAGAAGGAATGGATACATCCATTAGGAATGCTCGGAAGAGACGAAATGGCAGATGAAGTCCGGTATTATACGGACGAGTATTACCCGAAAGTGCGGCGCCACATGGCGCTGGGAGGAATAACTCCCAATGCCTACGCAGCTGCCGCTTAACTTAAGTGTCTACTTTATCGGGGCCACTCCAGTCCAACAACATTAATACAAGGAACTTGACGTGTTGAAAATCATTCTGGGAGTCATGCTGGTGGCACTGGTGGTGCTGTTTATTTACCGCGCTCAGGGCAACAAGCAGGCGGCGGCCGCCAACATTCAGGCGGGAGACGCCTTTCTGGCCGACAACAGGGAAAAGGACGGGGTAGAAACCACCGCCTCCGGCCTGCAGTACCAGGTGCTGCAGCCAGGCACCGGCACCGTTCACCCCAAGGCCAGTGACAAGGTGACCGTGCACTACCATGGCACCCTGCTGGATGGCACCGTGTTCGACAGCTCGGTCAATCGCGGCGAGACCATCCAGTTTGGCCTCAACCAGGTGATCAAGGGCTGGACCGAGGGCTTGCAACTGATGGTGGAAGGCGAGAAGACCCGCTTCTTTATTCCCGCCAACCTGGCCTACGGCAACCGCGCCGTGGGCAGCATCCCGCCGGGATCTGTGCTGATCTTTGAGGTGGAACTGTTCAAGATCAACTGATTGCACGCAACGATTTATGCGCCGGGCTGATGTACGCCCGCCCGGCGCATCAGCCAGCCGGCGGTCATGCCCAGCAGCACAATGCGCAGCACATGGTGGAAAATCACCCAGGATGGTTCCAGGCCGGTGACCAGCGCCAGATAGATCATCGCCTCCACCGCTCCCGGCGCATAGGCGAGCCACACCTGAAACACCGGCAATTCCAGCCACCAGGCCACCAGCCCCGCCCACAGCAGCGACACCAGCGAGCTCGACAGGCTGACCAGCAGACCCGCTACCAGCAGGCCGGCCATTTCCCGCGCCGGCAAGGGGCGCAAGCGGCTGCCCACCAGGGCCCCCAGCAACACCATGCTCACCGGAATCAACCCCGCCACCGGCAGCGCCGGCTCCCCCAGCCAGGCGGCACCGGCACCGGCCACCAAGACCCCGGCCAGAATATGGCTGGCGGGCACCCTGAGCCGGGCCAGCAACTGGCCCCCAGCCCAGGCCAGCGCCACCAGCGCCAGGGTGGCGGGTGCCGACAGGCTCAGGCTGGCCGGCGTCGGCGCCAGCGGCACCCATTCCAGCACCATGACGGCACTGACGGTGCTCACCAGGGCGATGACCCGCACCGTTTGCGACAGGATCACGCGAATGGGATTGTCCAGTTTAGTGGCCAGTGCCGCCATCACCGACAGCGCCCCGGGCGAGGCGCCCATGGCCGCCTCCTGGCGGGACCAGCCCAGCCGGTGCAACAGGTATTGCCCCAGCGGAATTTGCGTCGCCAGACACAGCAACAGCCCCGCCACGCTGATCGTCAGCGAAGCGAGGCCGGGCAAATTCAGCTCCAGGCGAAGCCCTACGGCCACCCCCAGACAGGCCTGAATGAGCGGTAACAGCCGACGGGGCAGCGCCACTTCCAGCCCCAGCATGGTGGCCCCGGCCACCAGCAGCATGGCCCCCAGCAGCCAGTCGGACGGAAAGCCGGCCCAGTGGGCCAGCCCTCCTCCTGCCGCGCCCAGCAGGGCCGTGCGCAGCCAGACCGTCATGCTTCGGCAGCGGCCTGTTTCTGCCGGGCCGCCCGGCGGCGCCGGCTCAGCAGCAGCGGCAACACCAGCACCAGCACACTCAGGCTCCACAGGGTCAGGGTGACGCCGTTGCCGAACAGTATGCCCCAGTCACCGGCACTGATGGACAGGGCCCGGCGCAGGTTGTCTTCCAGCACCTCGCCCAGCACCAGGCCGAGGATCACCGGCGCCAGGGAGAAGCCCAGCTTGCGCAGCAAAAACCCGAACACCCCCAGCAGTATCATGAAGAACAGATCAAAGCTGGCACCGTGAATGGAGTAGATGCCCACGAAGGTCAGCATCACGATCACCGGTACCAGGTAGGCCTGACGCACACTGAGCATGCGCACAAAGATGCCGACCAGGGGCAGGTTCATCACCAGCAGGGCAATGTTGCCCACAAACATGGAGGCAATCAGGCCCCAGGCGATGTCCGGCTTCTGGCTGAACAACAGCGGCCCCGGGGTCACATCAAACAGCAGCAGGGCGCCCAGCAGAATGGCGGTGGTGCCGGAGCCGGGGATCCCTAAGGTCAGCATGGGCACCATAGATCCCACCGCCGCCGCGTTGTTGGCCGCCTCCGGGGCCGCCAGGCCGCGCACGTCGCCGTTGCCGAACTCGTTGTGCTCGCCGGCCATGCGTTTTTCGGTGCCGTAGGCCACGGCACTGGCCACGGAGGCGCCGGTGCCCGGCAGCACACCGATCACAAAGCCGACCAAGGTGGAGCGCAGCACCGTCCAGCGTACCGCCACCAGATCCGCCGCCTTGACGAAGGATTTGCTGACCTTTTCCAGCCGGCCGCCACCGCCGTAGTGATGCTCTACCAGCAGCAGGATCTCGCTGATGGCGAACATGCCGATCACCACCACCAGAAAGTCGATGCCGTCAAACAGGCTGGTCAGGCCAAAGGTGAAACGCAGCACGCCGGTGCCGGAGTCTACCCCCACCGTGGCCATGGCCAGGCCGATCAGCGCCCCGATCACGGTTTTCACCGGGCGCGCGCCCACCATGGAGGCCAGGCAGCACAGGGCGAACACCATCAGCGCCACAAACTCGGCGGGGCCAAAGGTCACCGCCAGCCGGGTCAGCAGCGGGGTAAAGATCACCAGCAGCACCAGCGCCCCCATGGAGCCGGCAAAGGACGACACCGCCGACAGCGCCAGCGCCCGGCCGCCTTCGCCCCGCCTGGCCATGGGATGGCCGTCCAGGGTGGTCATGATGGCACCGGCGTCACCGGGCACGTTCAGCAGAATGCTGGAAATACGGCCGCCGTACTCGGCGCCATAGTAGACACCGGCCAGCAAAATAATGGCCGAGGCCGGCTCCAGGCCCATGGAATAGGCCAGGGGCAGCAAAATGGCGATGCCGTTGATGGGGCCGATGCCCGGCAGGGCGCCCATCAGGGTGCCGAAAAAGCAGCCGGCGAGCACCAGCCCCAGGTTCATGGGGGTCAGGGCCACGGCAAAACCGCTGGCCAGGGTAGATAACACATCCATGCAGTTAACCTCCAAACACCGTGCCCACGGGCACATTCAGTTCCAGCAGCCAGCTCAGCAGCAGGTGCCCCACCCCGCCCAGGGCGGCGGAATAGAGCAGCGCCCGGCCCCAGTCCAGACCAAACAGGCGGGCAAACAGGGTGCCCACCAGCCAGGTGGACAGCACCAGGCCCAGCCATTCAAAGCTCCAGGCATAGGCCAGCAGCAACAACACCACCAGAACGTGGCGCAGGAACAGGCCTCCGGTATAGGCCTGCTTGAGCCGGTCTGGCCTGATCGCCAGCCACAGGGCAGTAGCGAACAGCAGCACCGCCAGGATCAGGGGAATGGCCTTGGGCCCCACGGGCTCATATTGAAAGGGCACATCCAGTTGCCAGGCGGCGGCCCCCAGGGCCACCGCCAGCACCATCAGCGCCAGGGAAAAACAGCGATCCGCCATGACGCCACCTCTTATTTGAGCAGTCCCATTTCACGGGACAAGGTCTGGAACTTCTCGACTTCGGCCTTGACGTAGGCCTCGTATTCATCACCAGCCATGGACAGGGGGAACAGGCCCTGATTGTCCCGCACCTGGGTAAAGGCGTCGCTCTGGTAGAGGGCGTTAAACTGCTGCACCCAGTAGCCGTAGGCCTCGTCGGATGCGTCCGGCGCCATGTAGAAGCCACGCATGATGGGCCATTCCAGGTCAAAGCCCTGCTCGCCGGCGGTGGGAATGCCGGCAAAGTCGCCGTCCAGCCGCTCGGGGGCCATCACCGCCAGCACCCGCACAATGCCCGCGTCCAGCTGTCCCTTGATCTCGGACATGTCGCCCGGATACACCTGAATGTGGTTGCCGAGCACCGCGGCCATGGCATCGCCACCCCCTTCGTAGGCCACGTAACGCATGGTGCGCGGATCCAGCCCCAGGCTGCGGTAGAAAAAGGCGGCCTTCATCCAGTCCTGGCTGCCCACGGTGCCGCCGGCACCGAACACCAGCTTGCCCGGGTTGGTCCTGAGATCCGCCGCCAGCTCTTCCAGGCTTTGCCAGGGGGCGTCGGCCTTGACGATGATGGCACCATAATCGGTACCGACCGCGCCCAGCCAGCGGGCGTCCTCCACATCCAGATCCCGGCCAAACTTGTGCAGGGCCAGGTTCAGGGAAGAGCCGGAACTGAAGGCGACCACGGCGTTGTTGTCTGCCCGGCGGTTACTGTTCATGTGGGTATAGGCCACGGCGCCCACACCACCCGGCATAAAGGTGACCCGCATCGGCTCCTGCAGCAGGCCGGACTTGTCGAGACTGCTGGTCAGAATGCGGCAAGTCAAGTCAAAGCCGCCGCCCGGCTTGGCCGGGGCAATGCACTCGGGCTTGTCGGGGGCAAAGCCGGCGCTGGCGGTACCGGTCATCATCAGCAGGCCGGCGCCCAGCAGCGCCTGGGTCAGGGAATGCAGCTTCATAACAGTTCTCCTTGATTGGGGTTCCATGGCACACTTCGGCCACTTGAAGCCAGGCCCTTGTTCCTCATGGAGATGTTAACAAGGGCGTTACAATTGCCTATGCTAACGGCGCAAGCTGTCACCAGGCTGTCATCAAGGAACTGAGCTCAACACATGCGCATTCTTGTGATCGAAGACACGGTCGTCCTGGGCGAAGCCATTGCCGAGCGACTGCAGAAACTGGGCCACGGCACCGATCTGATTGGCAACGGCCGCCAGGCCGCCGACTGGCTGCGCCACCAGCAGGTGGATTTGATCATTCTCGATCTCAACCTGCCGGGCCTCGGCGGCGACGCCCTGCTGGCGGAGCTGCGCCAGCGCAAAAACCCCACGCCGGTGCTCATCCTCACCGCCCGGGACGGCATTGACGATCGCATCAAGCTGCTGGATCTCGGCGCCGACGATTACCTGGCCAAGCCCTTTGACTTTGGCGAGCTGGAAGCCCGGGTGCGGGCCCTGCTGCGCCGCCGCCAGGGCTACGCCTCGGACGTGAGCGAGCACGGCAACCTGGTGTTCAACCGCACCGCCAAGACGGTCACCATCAAGGGGGAACCCTGCGGACTGGTGAACCGGGAGTTCCGGCTGCTGGAGATCTTTCTCGGCGCCCTGGAGCGGGTGATGAGCAAGGAAGAGCTCACCGACCGGCTGTTCAACGCCGATGAAACCCCCTCCGCCAATGCCATTGAGCTGTACGTGGCCCGGCTGCGCAAAAAGCTGGCCGGCAGTTCGGTACACATTCAGACCCTGCGTGGCCTGGGCTATGTGGCCCATGTGCAGGCAGAGGAAAAGGACACATGACCACGCCGGGCCGGCTGCGCCACCCGGCTCTGCGCCGGCGGCTGCTGGCCCTGAGCGGCATCGTGCTGGCCGCCCTGGCGCTGCTGGCACTGGTGCTGATGCAGGGTTACGCCCGCCGGACCGCCGATCGCAGCTACGACATGATGCTGGGCAGCGCCGTCCTGCAACTGGGCCAGTCGGTGCGCCACTCCAGCCGGGGCTTTGCCGTGGATCTGCCGGTGGCGGCCTTTGCCACCCTGGCCCAGGCCCCGAATGACCGGGTGTTTTACCGCATTAGCGTGAACGGCGAAGTGCTCACCGGCTATGGGGATCTGCCCGCCCCGCCGCCCCGTGCGGCCACGGCCCGGACCCTGACCCAACCTGGGCCGGATTTTTTCAACGCCGCCTACCGGGGCGAGCCCATTCGCGTGGCCCGGCTGGTACGGCTCAACACCGAGCGCCTGCCCCAGGACGAAATTGTGATTGAGCTGGCCCAGACCCGGCTGGCCCGCAACGCCATGGCCGAGGCCATGCTGCACCCGGCGCTGGAGCTGATGCTGGCGGTGCTGGCGGCGGCTCTGGGGCTGCTGTGGCTGGGCATCTATTACGCCTTTCGGCCGTTCACCATGCTGGCCCGGGCCCTGGCCCGGCGCTCCCCCAAAGATCTGACGCCGCTGGCGTTACCGGTGCCGAAAGAAACCCTGCCCCTGCTCGATACCATCAACCACTTTATCGCCCGTCAGCAGGCGCTGCTGGAGCGGGTGGAGTCCTATACCTCGGTGGCCGCCCACCAGTTGCGCACGCCCCTGGCCAGCCTGCGGGCCCTGTGTGAAAACGCCCGGGACGAAACCGACGACACCCGCCGGCAGCAGTTGCTGGCGCAACTGGTCGAGCAGTGCGACCAGCTGTCTCTGACGGTGCGCCATCTGCTCAACCAGGCCATGCTGGATCACCGCTTTCACAGCCGCGAGCCGGAGCCGGTGGCCCTCAACGACCTCACCCGCCGCGTGTGCCTGGAGCTGGCGGTGCAGGCCCTGCGCCGCGGCGTGGAGCTGGCCTTTGAGCCGGCCCCGGCAGAGCAGCATATTCAGGGCGATGCCTTTGCCCTGACCCAGATGCTCAACAACCTGATTGAAAATGCCGTGGCCCACAGCCCTGAAGGCGGCCTGGTGGAGATCCGCGTGCTCGCCGGCGGCGGCATTTGCATTCGCGATCAGGGGCCGGGCATTCCCGCTCATGAGAAGGACAGGGTGTTCGAGCGTTTTTACCGGGGCACCGCCAGCCGCCATCATGGCAGCGGCATGGGCATGGCCATCGCCCGGGATGTGGCCGAGCACCACCACGCCCGCATTCACCTTGCCGACAATGTCCCTCACGGCCTGGTGGTAGAGATTCGTTTTGAACCGGAGGTGTCGCCATGAACTGGTGCTACGGGTGCCTGGCCCTGCTCTGCCTGTTTTCGGCCGTACAGGCTGAAGAAACGATACAACTGCCGGCACAGGAGGGCGAGCAACCGCCGCTGGTGATCTACAGCGCCACCGACTACAACCACATGGCGCCCCTGCTGCACGCCTTTCAGCAACGCCACCCCACCGTGGCCATTCGCTTTGTGGATGCCAACTCCCAGCAGCTGTACCAGCGAGTGCTGGAAGAAGGCGAAGCCTCGCCGGCGGATCTGCTCTTGAGCTCGGCCATGGATCTGCAACTGAAGCTGGTCAACGATGGCCATGCCCGGGTCTGGCGGTCGGCGCGTACCAACGCCCTGCCTGCCAATATTCACTGGCGCCACGAACTGTTTGCGGTCACCGTGGAGCCGGTACTGATGGTATTCAACCGCCAGCTGCTGGGCGACCATGCCCTGCCCCAAAGCCGCCAGGAACTGCTGGCCCTGCTGCGCCGGGATCCGGAGCGGTTTCGCGGCCGTATTCATACCTACGACATTACCCAGAGCGGCGTGGGCTACCTGCTGGCCACCCAGGACAGCCTGCAAGGAGAAAGCTACGGCCGGCTGCTGGAAGCCTTTGGCGGCCTGTCGGTGCACCTGAGTGAAAGCAGTAACCAGATGCTGGCCGAGCTCGCCGCCGGCCGGGCCGTGCTGGGCTACAACCTGCTGGGCTCCTACGTGGCCGCCGCCCTGGAGAAACACCCGCAACTGGTGGCGGTGGCGCCCCGGGACTACAGCCTGATATTAATGCGCCTGGCCCTGATCCCCCGTCATGCCCGCCAGCCGGCGCTGGCGGGGGAGCTGCTCGACTTTATGCTCTCTCCCGCCGGCCAGGCGGCGCTGGCCGAGGGGGGCCTGCTGCCCCTGCTGGCCCCGAATGCCGGCGAACCCCGGCTGACCGTGCAGCCGCAAGGCCCGGTGACCCCCATTCCCCTCACGCCGGCGCTGCTGCCGGCGCTGGATCCCCTCGATCAGCAGGGCTTTGTACGCACCTGGATAGACTCGCTGGCGCCCTGAGCCACACCCGGGCACAAAAATGCCGGCGCAAAGCCGGCATGGGTCTCATCAGACGGGCCCCCTCAGCGGGTGCGAATGGCTTCGATAATGGCGGTGGTGGAGCAGCCGTCCTCAAAGTTCAGCACGGTGACCTCGCCGCCGTTGGCGGTCACTTCGGCATAGCCAGCAATGTCTTCGGGCTGGTAGTCACCGCCCTTGACCAGAATGTCCGGCAGCACCCCGGCGATCAGCCGCTGGGGCGTGTCTTCGGCAAAGGGCACCACCCAGTCCACCGCGCCCAGGGCGGCCAGCACCGCCATGCGGCGATCCACGGTATTCACCGGCCGACCTTCGCCTTTGAGCGCCCGCACCGATTCGTCGGTGTTCACCGCCACGATCAGCCGGTCGCCCAGCTTGCGGGCGTTGTTGAGGTAGGACACGTGGCCGGCGTGCAGAATGTCGAAACAGCCGTTGGTCATCACGATTTTCTCGCCACGGCGGCGGGCCGCTTCCACCACGTACTTCAGTTGCTGCTCGCTCACCACCCCCATGCCCGACTCGGGGCCACCATAGAGGGCGTTGGCCAGCTCAATGGCAGACACGGTGGAGGTGCCCAGCTTGCCGACCACAATGCCGGCGGCCACGTTGGCCAGGGCGCAGGCTTCTTCCAATGCCAGGCCAGCGGCCAGGCTGGTGGCCAGGGTGGCGATGACGGTGTCGCCGGCGCCGGTCACGTCATACACCTCGTGGGCCCGGGCCGGCAGGTGCAGCTCGTCATCTTCCCGGCGGATCAGGGTCATGCCGTGCTCGGATCGGGTAACCAGCAGCGCCTGCAGTTCAAAGCGCTCCACCAGCTCCCGGCCCCGGGTCACCAGCTCCTGCTCGTCCTTCACCTTGCCCACCACCGCCTCGAACTCGCTCATGTTGGGGGTGAGCAGGGTGGCACCGCGGTATTTTTCAAACTCGGTGCCCTTGGGATCCACCAGCACCGGCACCCCGGCCTGGTTGGCGGCCTGGATCAGCTCCTGCACCTGGGACAGGGCGCCCTTGGCATAATCCGACAACACCACCACCCCGGCGTCGGCAAGCGCAGCGCGCGTGCGCTCGGTCAGGGGCGCGGCGTCGGCGGCGTCAAAGCCGTTTTCAAAGTCGAGCCGCAGCAGTTGCTGGTTGCGGCTCATCACCCTGAGCTTGGTAATGGTGGGATGGGTGGCATGGCGCACAAAATCGCACGCCACCCCCACCGCCTGCATGCGCTCCTGCAGGGCGTTGGCGGCCTCGTCGTCGCCGGTCAGGCCCAGCAGGCGGGCGCCGGCCCCCAGGGCGGCGGCGTTCAACGCCACGTTGGCGGCGCCGCCCGGACGTTCTTCATTGTGCTCAACCTTGACCACAGGCACCGGGGCCTCGGGGGAGATGCGTCCGGTTGGGCCCGACCAGTAACGGTCCAGCATCACATCCCCGACCACCAGCACCCTGGCGCCATCAAATTCCGGCAGCTTGATCTTCATAGGTTCCGACTCTTTGACACATGGAAAGGCCGAATAATATCACAGCCCCGGCCGACTGGGGGGGCGCGGGTGGTCATTGGTGCCCGAGTTCTTTAAAATCCGGCCATTCCCCTTTGACTGGCGTTGTTACATGCAAGACCACCGGCTTCCCCCTTTTCGTGCGGCCCTGCTGCACCCGCGCTTCTGGCCCGCCTGGCTGGGACTGGGTTCGCTCTGGCTGCTGGTGACCCTGCTGCCCTGGCGCGCCCAGATGGCCCTGGGCCGGGCCCTGGGCCGGCTGTCGATGAGGCTGCTGACCTCCCGGGTGAAGGTGGCCCGGCGCAACCTGGAGCTGGCCCTGCCGGAGCGAGAAGAAAGGGAACGCGAGCGGCTGCTGAAGGCCAATTTTGACAGCGTGGGCTGCGCCGTATTCGAGACCGGCATGGCCTGGTTCTGGCCCCACTGGCGCATGAGCGCCCTGACCACCATGGAAGGCACCGAGCACGTGGACGCGGCGGTGGCCAAAGGCCAGGGCATGCTGCTGCTGTCGGCGCACTTTCTCACCCTGGAGCTGAATGCCCGCCAGTTTGGTTTGTACCGCCCCGGGGTGGGCGTGTACCGGCCCAACACCAATGCGGTGCTGGAATACGCCCAGGTGCACGGCCGCTGCCGCTCCAACAAGTATCTGGTGGACCGGCTCGACATCAAGGGCATGCTCAAGGCCCTGCGTGCCGGCGATGCGCTCTGGTACGCGCCGGATCACGACTACGGCCGCCACGCCAGTGTGTTTGTGCCCTTTTTTGCGGTGGACAAGGCCGCCACCATCACCGGCACCGCCACCCTGGCCCGGGTGAAAAACACCGTGACCCTGCCTTGCTTTACCCTGCGTGAAAAAAACGGCTACCGGCTGGTGATCCAGGCGCCGCTGGAGAATTTTCCCGTCGGCGATGACGAAGCCGACGCCATCACCGGCAACGCCGTGATCGAGGCCGCCATTCGCCGCGCCCCGGAGCAGTACATGTGGCTGCACCGGCGCTTCAAGACCACCCCGGAAGGAGTGCCTTACCGGTACTAATGTCGTGAGGTGTCAGGCGTGAGGGGTGAGGTGCTCCGCAGTTGGTGTTTCTCCTCTCCCTTCACCCTTCACTCCTCACTGGCTTGCAGCCACGTGTTCCAGCTTGCCACCACCCACTCCCGCTCCTGAGTGAGCTCGCTGTCGGGCACCCGGCCGGGTTGATCCGAGAGACTCAGGCGATGGCCCCGGTCACGGATGGCGCAGTAGGCCCGGCGCAGGCGCAGGGATTCCTCTTCCTCGAGCAAGCCCACCTCCACCGCGGTTTCCAGAATACGCATGTTGTCGGACCAGCGGGTCAGCTCCGGGTGCCGCTCGCTATAGGCCAGCACCAGGTACTGGGTCAGGAACTCGATGTCGGCCAGTCCCCCTGCCGACTGCTTGAGGTGAAACTCCCCCGGGCCGGCCTTGATCAGGTGCTCTCGCATCTTTTCGCGCATGGCCACCACCTCTTTGGCCAGCTCGTCGCGGTCGCGGGCCTTGCTCAGCACCCCGGCGCGAATGCAGGCAAACTCATCAAACAAGGCCGGCTCCCCCACGATCAGGCGGCTGCGCACCAGGGCCTGGTGCTCCCAGGTCCAGGCGTCCTTCTCCAGATAATGGCCGTAGGCATCGAGGGGGCTCACCATCAGCCCGGCGTTGCCACTGGGGCGCAGGCGCATGTCCAGCTCGTAAAGCACGCCGCTGGCGGTACGGGTGCTGAACAGGTGAATGATACGCTGGGCCAGGCGCAGGTAGAACTGGCGGCTGTCGAGGGGCTTGTCACCATTGGTCTGGCCGGTGATGCCACTTTGGTGCACAAACACCAGATCCAGATCCGAGCTGTAGGCCAGCTCAATGCCCCCCAGCTTGCCGTAGGCCACCACCCCAAAGCCCTTGTTGCCGCTGTCCGCCAGCAGGCCCGGCACTCCGTGGCGGGCGCTGATCTGGGCCCAGGCCTGGTTGACCACCTCCTCGACGATGGCTTCCGCCAGCCAGGTGAGGTGGTCACTCACTTTCATCAGTGGCAGGGCGCCGGCAATGTCGGCGGCGGCGATGCGCAGCAGCTGAATTTGCTTGAACTGGCGCAGGGCCTCCATCTGCTGCTCCACATCCTCTTCCGGCACCCGCAGCAGAAACTGGCGCAGCTCGTCCTTGTAGGCGTCCAGCGGAATGGGGTTGTACAGCACCTGGGGCACCAGCAGCTCGTCCAGCAGAATGGGAAAACGCGCCAGCTGCTCTGCCACCAGGGAGCTGGCCTCGCACAGGCGAATCAGCTGAGTCAGGGCGCCGGCGTTTTCCACCAGTAGTTGCAGGTAGGCGGTGCGGGTGGCAATTTGCAGCAGCAATTTCTGCAGCCGGGCAAACAAAATGCCGGGAGTGTCGGACTGGCTGACCTTTTCCAGCAGCACCGGCATCAGTTTTTCCAGCGCCTGCCGCCCCTGGGGGCCCATGGCCCGGCGCGGACACTCTTCCTTGAAGGTGTTTAACGCGCCGGCCAGCCGCGCCGCCTTGTCCGCCGCCATGCCCTGCTCCTGCAACAGGGCCGCCAGTTCGCCTTGCTCTTCCCAGTCGGTCTGCCAGATATCGGACCAGATCTGGGCCACGCCTTCGTCTTCCACCTCGGTGCTGTCGCCAATCAGCAGCTCGAACTGGCGGTGCACCCGGCTCATGGCGGTATGCAGGGTGGCGCAAAAGGCGTCCCAGCTGTCGTGGCCGGTCAGCCAGGCCAGCCGCGCCTGGTTGAGCTCATCCTGAGGCAGGGTCTGGGTCTGCTGATCCGCAAAGGCCTGCAGGTAGTTTTCCACCTTGCGTAAAAAGCGGTAGCTGGCGTGCAACTGGGCGGTCACATCTTTTTCAAGGGCGCCCGCCTCACTGGCCGCCGCCAGGGCCTCGGGCAGGTGGCGTACCTGCAGCGCCGGCTCCCGGCCGCCGCGAATAAGCTGGAACACCTGGGCGATAAATTCCACCTCGCGAATGCCACCGGCCCCCAGCTTGATGTTGTCCTTCAGACCCTTGCGGCGCACCTCGGCGGCGATCATCGCCTTCATCTGGCGCAGGGAGTCGATCACCCCGAAGTCGATGTAGCGGCGAAACACAAAGGGCTTGAGCATGGCGCGCAGCTCGGCGGTGTATTCGCCCTCGTCGTTGAGAATGCGCGCCTTGACCATGGCGTAACGCTCCCAGGTACGGCCATGGTGCTGGTAATAGTCTTCCATGGCGGTAAAGCTCACCGCCAGTGGCCCCGACTCGCCAAAGGGCCGCAGCCGCATGTCCACCCGGTAGACCTGGCCGTCGATGGTGGTCTGGTTGAGGGCGTTGACCAGCTTTTGCCCGAGACGGATAAAAAACTGCTGGTTGGCCAGTTCCCGCCGTCCGCCTTGCGTCACGCCGTTGTGGGGAAAGGTAAAAATCAAATCGATGTCGGAGGAAAAGTTGAGCTCGCCGCCCCCCAGCTTGCCCATGCCGAGGATCAGCATGGGCACGGCGTTGCCCTCGGCATCGGTGGGGGTGCCCAGTTCGGCACACTGGCGCCGGTACAGCCAGCGATAACTTTCCACGATCAGGGCATCGGCCAGGGCCGAGATATGCACAAAGCTCTCTTCCACCTCGGCGCCCAGCAACATTTCCCGCCAGGCGATGAGCAGCAGCTCCCGCCGCCGGTACTGGCGCAGCACCCGCATCAGGGTGGGTTCGTCGTTCACCCCGGCCAGCAGCGCCGCCAGCTCGGGCTGATAGCGCCCGGCGCGCTCGGCATTAAACAGATCCCGCTCATTTTCCAGCTCCAGCGCCAGCTCGGGCTGACGGCACAGGCTGTCGGCGGCAAAATCGCTGCAGGCAAACAGCGCCTTGAGCCCGGCCGTGCGGTCGGCGTCGAGCCGGGGCAGCACGTCGGCGGCGCGTTCGGCAAAATGGGCCCAGTGTTTGTCGGCCTGGGCGGCGAGCGGGGCGGGCAATGCTGACATTGGCAATTCCTTCTGTTCGACAATGGCCTTCAGACTACCACCCTTGCCGAAGCGGCACAGCGGGCCGAGCGCAAATTATCCCGCGCCACGCCGCGCTTGCACTGGCAAGGCCGGCTGAATTAGTCTTTAGCCGACTTATTATGTCAGGATTCGTGCATGGAACTATCAATCATCGGCCGTCACCTGGAGCAACTGGGCGAGGCCTCAACCACCGGCTTTGCCTTTCAGTGCTACCCCATTCCCGGCGAAGTGGAGGTGCTCAGGGTCACGGTGGAAGGGCGGGAAGAGCTGCCGCTGTTTATTTCCGTCTCCGATGATCAGATTTTGTGTATCAGTTACCTGTGGGACGAAAGCCAGGTGGATCCGGCGCGGCGCCAGGCCATGCTGGAGGCCATGCTCGACATGAACATTCCCATGCCGCTGTCGGCCTTTGCCCGGCTCGACGACTGGTACGTGGTGTTCGGCGCCCTGTCGCTCAACTCGGCCCTGGCCGACATTGAGCACGAGCTGGCGGTGCTGAGCGACAACTGTCTGGAAGTGATCGAAGACATGGCGGAGTTTTTGTTGTGAGGGCGGGAGTATGAGCGTATTGGGTCGCGTACTGCGCAGCCTGCAGGATGCCGACGGCAGCCTGGATTCGGAGCGGGTATGCGTGCAGCTGGTGCAGGATTGCCGTCATGCGGAGCAACACATGACCGGGCTGGCGCGCCAGTGCGAACAGCTGAAACAGGAGCTTGACGCCACCGGTAAACAGAGTGCCTTGCTGGCCCGACGCCATCATGAGCAGGAAAACGCCGTGCTGGCGGCCCTGGACGACAACGAACAGGCCCATACCCTGGCCCAGGCGCTGGCGGAGCTGGAAAACGAGCAGGAAGCGCTGACGGCCCGCCGCATTTATGATGAAAAACGGCTGGGCTATTACCGCCGCCGCTGGCAGGAGGCAGAGCGCCACTACCACGATCTGTGCCGCCAGCTGGCCATGGCCCGGGCCACCCGCTGCGTGCGCCAGACCATGGCCGCCATTCGCCAGCATCCGGACGTGACCCTGGTCAACGCCAAACAGGCGCTGGCCCATATTCGCGCCCGGGAGCAACAGCCTCAGCCCGACGAGCCGGCACCGGCCGGTGACCAGCCCCGGCGCCACAGCGCCGACGAGGTGCTGGCCCGGTTGCGGCAACAGCGGGATGCACGCCCATGAGCCAGCGCAAACTGCCGGACAAGTGGCAGAGTTCGGTACGGGCCGCCCGGGCGGTGCAGGTGGCCTTTGACATGGACGAACAGCTGCAGTATCGCATTCGCCGCGAGGCCCTGGACAACGGCCTCAGCCCCTCGGATCAAATTCGGCACATACTGAGCCTGCCCACCTCGGCCAAGCCCAAACGCCCCCGCCTGACGGTCTCCCTGAGCCCCGACGATTACGCCTGCCTGGCCGAGCGCTACGGCCTGGAGCCGGAGCAGCAGCTGGAAATCAAGCACCGAGTGATGGACGAGCTGCTGGAATACAGCAAAACCAAGGCCCCTTCGGAAAGCTGAAAGCGGGAAAAATGAACGTTTCCGGCCTGCCTTAGTCATTCCGGCCTTCGAGCCGGAATCCATTCTGCAGACCATGATGTAACTTGCCCTGGACTCCGGCCTGGGCCGGCGTGACGATATTGTTGCAGGCCCGAATTTATTCACGGTTGTAAACGGGCAACGTGTTTTAAGCCTATCCCGCAGCCCCACTAAAGTGGGGGCTGCCAATTTCAGCGCCAGTAGGGCATCAGCTCCAGGGCCTGGCGGCGGGACTGCTCCAGCGCCTCCAGCAGAAAGCCCTGCTTGCGGTCCAGCCATTGCGCCAGCTCTGCCCCCTCTGCCGGCTCCAGTTTGTCCACCAGCTCCGGCAGCGGCGACAGCATGTCGAGATCTTCAATGCCGCGCAGAATATCGAGCCAGGGCATACGAAAGCCCAGCCGTTCCGCCTCCGGAAACAGGCGGCTGAAGCACAACCCCACCATCAGGTTGCGGCGCAACTTGCCCTTTTGCTGAATATACTGCGCCACACTGAGCTGCTCTGAGCCCAGGGCACTGTGGCGCAGGGTCTGCCAGCTGTCTTCCAGCAAGGGCGCGGCCAAGCTGGCCACCGGCGTCAGCAGCTGGGCCTGCTGCTCCCGGGTCAGGCCGGCGCGCCAGTCCTGACGATACAGCCAGTGGGTCAGGCCCAGCACCAGCCGGCCATAGCGGGGGCCATGCAGCAGCTCGCGCAGGCTTTGCTCATCGGGCAGGCACTGCTGCTGCTCGGCCAGCAGCCGCAGCAGACTCTTGCGGCAATCAAGCCGGCGCAGGTAATGGCCCTTGTCGGCAGTCAGGTGCGCCAGCATCTGGGCCCGGTCGAGCCAGGACAGCTGCTGCTGCAGCCACAGTAAATCATCGACCCAGCCGCAATTGACCCGAAGCGACACCCGCTCGCCAAACATCAGCAAAATCTGGTGCACCAGGGCGGCACCTTCGCGCAACTGCACCAGCCAGTCGATGTCGGGCCGGGCCAGCCAGCCCTCCTCGTGGTGCTGCCAGTGGGCCAGGGCCTGATGCAGCAACGCCACCATGGCCTGCTCACAGGACTCATCCGGTTGCAGCGCCACCGGCTCCAGCGCCTGCAGCTCGGGCATGGGGCTTAAGCCCGCCAGCCGGTAACCCCGCTGGGCCTTGGACACCGCGCCCAGGCGCAGGCCACCCTGGCGCACCAGATGTTCGGCCAGCTCAAACAGCACGGAGGCATCGCCGCGCACCAGCTCCAGCTCCAGTTCGCGAATGGGCTCGCGGTGCTCCCCCGCCTGCACTTCCCCCTCGTCCAGCGCCAGTTCAACCTCGGTGCCGTTCAGCTCCACCAGCCAGCGACGGCGCACGAAGTCGGTACAGAACAGGGGTTGCAGCCCCTGCTGCAACGCGAGCGGATCGGCGCCCTCGGGCCAGATGGTGGCGGGAAACAGCGACAGATCCGGATTGTGCACACTCAGGGCCACATTGTACTCGGGCCGCTGGTGCAATCCCCCCACCTGGCTGCCGGCCAGCTTGACGGTCTGCTCCAGCTCGCCATTCTGGCTGCGAATGCGCAGCCCGGCGCCCAGGCGGCGCAGGCCCAGCTCACTGGTGTCGAAGTAGGTGTTGGCCAGGTGCTGGCGGTCGTGCTCAAGAATTCGGCAGGATGGCAGCAGATCGGGCAGGCTGTCATTGATTTCGCGTGAGACAAGAAACTTGATCTCGATTTCTGTATCCATAGGGGTGTCCGGAAAACCAACCTTTTGTTTTGGAAGTGAAAGCAAAAACCACCATCAGAGTAGCATGGCAGTTTTATGAAAAATGCTGTTTTCTTGCCTGGGGAGTTACGTTACCATTCGCGCCACATTGACGTATCGAGTGTTTTTTCACCGACACAGGGTTGGCTATGCCAGTTAATACTATTTTGGGACTCTTTGCCAAGTCCCCGATCAAGCCGTTGCAAAAGCATGTGATGAAAGTCCATGAGGCGGCGCAGCAGTTGGTTCCCTTCTTCGACGCCATGTGGGAGCAGGACTGGGAAAAGGCCGAGCAAATCCAGCGGCGCATTTCCCAGCTGGAACGGGAAGCCGACGCACTGAAGCGGGAGATCCGCCTCAAACTTCCCCGTGGCCTCTTTATGCCGGTGGAACGCACCGACATGCTGGAGCTGCTCACCCAGCAAGACAAAATAGCCAACAAAGCGAAAGACATCTCCGGCCGCATCGTGGGTCGTCAGATGGCCATTCCCGTTGAGCTCAAGTCCGCCTTTATGGATTACCTCAACCGCTGCATTGATGCCACCGCCCAGGCGGCCAAGGCCATCGACGAACTCGACGAACTGCTGGAAACCGGCTTCAAGGGCCGGGAAATGGACTTGGTCACCGACATGATCCACCAGCTTGACCTCATCGAAGACGACACCGACGTGATGCAGGCCAAACTGCGCCGTCAGCTGCAGGTCATTGAAGACAGCTACAACCCCATCGACGTCATGTTCCTGTACAAGATCCTTGAGTGGGTCGGCGACCTGGCGGATCAGGCCGAGCGGGTTGGTTCCCGCCTGGAACTCATGCTGTCCCGTTCCTGAGCGAAACGACAAGGTAAATAAATGGATATCATTGCTAACTACGGCACCACGCTGATCCTGGTGGCGGCCGTCTTCGGCTTCTTTATGGCCTGGGGCATTGGCGCCAACGACGTGGCCAACGCCATGGGCACCTCTGTGGGTACCCGCTCACTGACCATCAAGCAGGCGATCATCATCGCCATGATCTTTGAATTTGCCGGCGCCTATCTGGCCGGCGGCGAGGTCACCTCCACCATTCGCAGCGGCATCATCGACTCCGCCGCCTTTAACGACACCCCGGATCTGCTGGTGTTCGGCATGATCGCCTCGCTGCTGGCGGCGGGCACCTGGCTGCTGCTGGCGTCCTATTTCGGCTGGCCGGTGTCCACCACCCACTCCATCATCGGTGCCATTGTGGGCTTTGCCCTGGTGTCGCTGGGCTCCGAGGCGGTGCACTGGGGCAAGCTCGGCGGTGTGGTCGGCTCCTGGATAGTCACCCCGGCGCTGTCGGGACTATTGGCCTATTTCACCTTTATCAGCGTGCAGCGGCTGATCTTCAACGCCGACAACCCGCTGGCGGCCGCGAAAAAGTATGTGCCCGCCTACATCTTCCTCACCGTCATGGTGATCTGCCTGGTGACCCTGAAAAAGGGCCTCAAGCACGTGGGCCTGGACATGACCGATGTGCAAAGCTGGGGCCTGTCGGTACTGGTCTCGCTGGTAAGCGCCGTGCTCTGCGGCATCTATATCAAGCGGCGGCGCTACAATCCCCAGGATGATCAGGACATGCACTACTCCAACGTGGAGAAGGTGTTCGGCATTCTGATGGTAGTCACCGCCTGCGCCATGGCCTTCGCCCATGGCTCCAACGACGTGGCCAATGCCATTGGGCCGCTGTCGGCGGTGGTCAGCGTGGTGCAGAACGCCGGCCAGATTGGCGCCAGCGCCAGCATTGCCTGGTGGATCCTGCCCCTGGGCGGCATCGGCATCGTGATCGGCCTGGCCTCACTGGGTCACAAGGTGATGGCCACGGTGGGTACCGGCATCACCCATCTCACGCCCAGCCGCGGCTTTGCGGCCCAGCTGGCTACGGCTGCGACAGTGGTGATCGCATCCGGTACCGGCCTGCCCATTTCCACCACCCAGACCCTGGTGGGTGCGGTGATGGGGGTTGGCCTGGCCCGGGGCATTGCCGCCCTGAACCTTAATGTATTGCGCAATATCGTGGTTTCCTGGGTCGTGACCCTGCCCGCCGGGGCCATTCTGGCCATCGTATTCTTCTATATCATCCAGTGGATGTTCACCTGATACCACGCCAATATCGGGGGGCCTTGCGCCCCCCTTGTTCTTGTCCTTCCCGTCGCCCGCCATTACCATGACCTCACTTTAAGAGCCCAAGGATCCTCAGGTGAAAGCAAAACTTCTGCTGCTGCTATGCAGCCTGTTTTGGGTGAGCCAGGCCAGTGCCGCCACCCGTTATATTTCCGATGACGTCTATGCCTTTTTGCATGCCGGCCCCAGCAACCAGTACCGCATTATCGGCTCCATCAAGGCCGGCGAACCGGTGGACTTTCTGGATCGCAACGCCGACACCGAATACGTACAGATCCGGGACGCCGACGGCCGTACCGGCTGGATGGACGGCCAGTTTCTGCAGACGGACGCCAGCTTTCGCTCCCGCCTGCCGGTGCTGGAAAAGGAGCTGAACGATACCAAGGCGCAACTGGCCAGCGTGGATGAACGCCATGCCCAGGACGTGGCCGACAAGCTCAGCCTGATCGAGCGCCAGCAACAGGAGCTGTCGGTGCTGACCGCGCGCCTGGACGAACTCGGCAGCAGCCATGCCAGGCTGACCTCCGAGAACCAGCGCCTGTCCAGCCTGATGGATGACAAGGAACATCAAATGCGTCTGGACTGGCTGGTGCACGGCGGCCTGGTGGCCGGCATTGGCGCCTTGGTGGGCTTGGTGCTGCCAATGCTGCCCCTGCGCCGGCGCAAGCGCCAGGACAGATGGATGAACTGAGCCCCGGGGGATTAGGGATTAGGGAGCCTGCAGGCACATCTTTGTGTCTGCAGGCTTTTTGTTTATGTAGCTGCCACTTTAGTTGGCAGGGCCTGTGCAACAGGCCTTGAAGAGCACGCTGTCTTCAGGTTTGCGCCAGCTAAAGCGGCGCCTACAGCCCGAATACACAATGAGTCAATATTGGCCCGTCAGTCCTCATTCAACGCAAAGTGCCGGTTGGGCTTGCGGTACACCACGCCATCCTGCTGCAGCCAGTGAAAGATGTCTTCCACCTCTTCCTTTGACTTGTTCAGCAAGGCCGATACCGCGCCCTTGGCACAGCGCAACTCCCCGGCCTGCAGCCGCGCCACCAGCTCATGGTAATAATCGGGCCGCGGGGCAGGTTCGGGCAGCGGCTCGGATGGCGGCAGCGCCGGGGCTTTCTGCTGGCGGTGATGACGACGAAAGCGGATTTCATCGCCCAGCAGCGAGATAAAAAAGGCGGCAAAAAAGTCGAGCAGCATCGACAGCGCCGCCACTATGCCAAACTGTACCCGGCTCAGGGGCCAGTTCAGGCCGTCGGCCAGGCTGGTCATCAGCCCCATCAATGAGTCCTGATTGGCCACGGCCACCTGATCCCGCTCCCGGCGCAGCTGGTCCTGCTGCTCCATCAGCGCCTGATTGCGTTGGAGCATGCGGGTCATGCCGGTGGCGATGCGATCCATCTCGATATAGGCCTGAGCCGCCTGCTCATTGATTTCCATTTCCCGGTCGAGGGCGGCAATGCGATCGTCATAGCCCTGCACCAGGGCGGCCCGGGCCTTGTCTCCCTCCAGTAGGGTATTGGTGGCGGCATTAATGCCACCCACGCTGCCGGCAATCGACAAGGCCGCCAGAATGCCATAAAAACAGAACGCCTTGCCCGCGCCCAGCCGGTCCCGGCGGTTGAGCCGCTCCCCCATCTCGTACCAGATGTAGAACTTGCCCACCTCAAACACCAGGGCCAGGCCACCGAACATCACTTTCATCAGGGGCCCCTGATCCAGGGACAGAAACAGCAGCAGGGAAAACACCATGGACGCGGCGATGGAAGCGCCGGTGATCAGATAAACCACGCACAGGGCAAAGGGCCCCTTGGGAAGACGTTGATACAGCACTGACGGAAACCCACAAACAAAATGAGCGGGCATTATAGGGGCCGCTGATCCTCAGGCAAGTACCGGCCGAGCCCTGTTGCACCTTCCTGCGGGGCCGGCCTTCATCCTCAGGTACAGAGCCGGCCCTGCACCGGCAGCGCCATGAACTATAGTCATTCCAGAAACCGGCCTTCATTTCGTATACGAAAATAAAGTGAAACGGACCTACACCAGTCAGAAAAAGGATGATTTAGAGCATGAATTTAGGTTAATTACCGCCATGACTGGCTTTGATCTTTTTAACCTCGACAAAAATCGTATACATTAATGCCGTTCACCGGCCTGACTGCAGGCCTCCACCATTCGCAACATCAGGACACTCGCCATGTTTACTGTCGCCACTGTCTTTGCCCCTGACTACCGCCCTACCGATCTGGCCGCGCTGCGTCAGGACATTACTCATAACTATGCGGTAGACGAAAATGCCTGGCTGGCCCGGCTGCTGGAGCAATTGCCCGCCTCGGGGCCGGAGCTGGCGCAACTGGAGGAGCAGGCACGCCGCCTGGTGACGCGGGTGCGGGCGGAGAGCGACGGCGGCGACGGCATTGACGCCTTTTTGCAGCAATACAGCCTGGATACCCAGGAAGGCATCATCCTCATGTGCCTGGCCGAGGCGTTGCTGCGCATTCCCGACAGTCATACCGCCGACGAGCTGATCAAGGACAAGCTCTCCGGTGCCGACTGGGCCAGGCATTTTCGCCAAAGCGACTCCACCCTGGTCAATGCCTCCACCTGGGGGCTGATGCTCACCGGGCGCATCGTACGCATGGACAAGAAACTGGACGGCAACCCGGCCAACGTGCTGAGCCGAATGATCAACCGCCTGGGCGAGCCGGTGGTGCGCTCGGCCATGTACGCCGCCATGAAGATCATGGGCAAGCAGTTCGTGCTGGGCCGCACCATTACCGAGGCGCTCAAGGCCAGCCGCAAGTCCCGGGAGCAGGGCTATACCCATTCCTACGACATGCTGGGCGAGGCCGCCATGACCGCCGCCGACGCCGAAAAATACCGAGCCGACTACGCCAGTGCCATCGCCGCCGTGGGCGGGGAAAAACTCAACAACCCGGAGGTGCCCCGCCCGTCCATTTCCATCAAGCTGTCGGCCCTGCACCCCCGCTACGAAGAGGCCAACCGCGAGCGGGTACTCACCGAGCTGTACGCCACCGTGCAGGGCCTGCTGGAAACCGCCCGCAAACTGGATGTGTGCATCACCATCGACGCGGAAGAAATGGACCGGCTGGAGCTGTCTCTCAGTCTGTTTGAAAAGCTGTATCGCAGCGAGGTCAACCGGGGCTGGGGCGGTCTGGGGCTGGTGGTACAGGCCTATTCCAAGCGCGCCCTGCCGGTATTGTGCTGGCTCACCGCCCTGGCCCGGGAGCAAGGGGATGAAATTCCGCTGCGGCTGGTGAAGGGCGCCTACTGGGACAGCGAAATAAAGCACAGCCAGCAGGCCGGCCTCGACGGCTATCCGGTCTATACCCGCAAGGCAGGCACCGATGTGGCCTACCTGGTGTGCGCCCGCTATCTGCTGAGTGCAGCCACCGAGGGGGCCATTTACCCGCAGTTTGCCACCCACAATGCCCACACCGTGGTGGCGGTGCTCAGCATGGCCGGCCAGCGCCGCTTTGAATTCCAACGCCTGCACGGCATGGGCGAAGAGCTGTACGATGCGGTGCTGGCGGACAACCCCGGCCTTCACTGCCGCATCTACGCCCCGGTGGGTGCCCACAAGGATCTGTTGCCCTACCTGGTGCGCCGGTTGCTGGAAAACGGTGCCAATACCTCCTTTGTGCACAAGCTGGTGGATCCGGATACCCCCGTCGATGCCCTGATCACCCACCCGGTCACCAGCCTGCGCCACTGCCCCAGCCTGGCCAACGACAAAATCCCCCTGCCCCGCGACATTTTTGCCGACCGCAAAAACTCCGCCGGCATTAACCTGAATATCGATGCGGTGCGTACGCCCCTGTTCCAGCAACTGGACGCCCTGGCCGGCAAGCGCTGGCAGGCCGCACCCCTGGTGGGCGGCAAGGCGGTAACCGGCGAGCCGCGCCCGGTCATGAGCCCACAAAACCGGCAGCACCAGGTAGGCACAGTGGTGTTTGCCGACAAGGGCACGGTGGAGCAGGCCATCACCCAGGCCGAAAATGCCTTTAAAGGCTGGCGCGATACGCCGGTGGAAACCCGGGCCCAGGCGCTGGAAAAACTGGCGGACTTGCTCGAAGCGCACAGCGCCGAGTTTATCTCGCTCTGTACCCGAGAGGCGGGCAAGCTGCTGCAGGATGGCATTGACGAGGTGCGCGAGGCGGTGGACTTCTGCCGCTATTATGCCAACGAGGGCCGCCGGCTGATGGGAGAGCCTGCCAAGCTGCCCGGCTACACCGGCGAGCTCAACCTGCTGCAGGCTCAGGGGCGCGGGCCTTTTGTGTGCATCAGCCCGTGGAACTTTCCCCTGGCTATCTTTCTCGGCCAGGTCAGTGCGGCGCTCATCACCGGCAACACCGTGCTGGCCAAGCCCGCCGAGCAGACCAGCCTGATCGCCCACCTGGCGGTAACCCTGGCCCACGAGGCCGGCATTCCCGGCGACGTGTTGCAACTGCTGCCCGGCGACGGCGCCATCACGGGGGCGGCACTCACCGGTGATCTACGCATTGCCGGGGTCTGCTTTACCGGCTCCACCGACACCGCCCGGCTGATCAACCAGACCCTGGCCCAACGCAGCGGTGCCATAGTGCCGCTGATCGCCGAAACCGGTGGCCAGAATGCCATGATAGTGGACTCCACCGCCCTGCCCGAGCAGGTGGTGCGGGACGTGCTGCGCGCCGCCTTTCAGAGCGCCGGCCAGCGCTGCTCGGCGTTACGGGTGCTGTACCTGCAGGACGATATCGCCGACCGGGTGCTGGAGATCCTTGAAGGGGCCATGCAGGAGCTGAGCGTGGCCGATCCGGCGCTGTGGTCCACCGACGTGGGCCCGGTGATCGACGCCGACGCGCAGGCCGGGCTGCAGGCCCACCTGGATGCCATGAAGGCCGCCGGTCGCAAGGTGCTTGCCGAGGCACCCATGAGCGAGGCCTGCGCCGGCGGCTTTTACCTTCGCCCGACCGCCATTGAAATTGGCAGCATCGGTGAGCTCGACAAGGAGCAATTCGGCCCCATCCTGCATGTGGTACGGTTCAAGGCGAAAGACATCGACCTGGTCATCGACGACATCAATGCCACCGGCTACGGCCTGACCCTGGGCATTCACAGCCGCAACGAGTCGTTCGCCGCCCAGGTGGCCAAGCGGGCCGAGGTGGGTAATATCTACATCAACCGGGATCAGATTGGCGCCATGGTGGGCGTCCAGCCCTTTGGCGGCCGGGGCCTGTCCGGCACCGGACCCAAGGCCGGCGGCCCCCACTACCTGACCCGCTTTATCACCGAGAAGACCGTTACCAACAACACCACCGCCATCGGCGGCAACGCCACCTTGCTGTCGCTGGGAGAGGGGTAAAAGCTGAACGCGGGAAGGAAACCGCGTCCCTCCGCCACAAGCCGGAGTCCATCGCAGGGTGCACCGGCGCCTGCTGAATGGATTCCGGCTCGCGGGCCGGAATGACGACATGGAAGTGACACTTCGCACCGCAACACAATGAAAATGAGTATCAAAGGCGCCGAGGCGCCTTTTTTCATGTTCAGCCGTTATAATGGCCGTTTTGCATGCGGGGGAGCGGACAGTGAAAATCTATCTGGTGGGGGGCGCAGTCAGGGACAAACTGCTGGGCCTGACGGTCAAGGAGCGGGACTACCTGGTGGTGGGCGCCGCCCCGGCGCAGTTGCTGGAGCTTGGCTACACCCAGGTGGGCAAGGACTTTCCGGTGTTCCTGCACCCCCGCAGCAAAGAGGAATACGCCCTGGCCCGCACCGAACGCAAGGCCGGCAGCGGCTACACCGGCTTTATCTGCGACTTCGGGCCGGGCGTCACCCTGGAAGAAGACCTGCGCCGGCGGGATCTCACCATCAACGCCATTGCCCAGGACGAGGCGGGCGCACTGATCGACCCCTATGGCGGCCAGGCCGACATAGAGGCGCGGGTATTGCGCCATGTGTCCGACGCCTTTGGCGAGGATCCGCTGCGGGTGCTGCGGGTGGCCCGCTTTGCCGCCCGCTTCCACCACCTGGGCTTTACCCTGGCCGGCGAGACTCAGGCCCTGATGGTGAATATGGCCGCCAGCGGCGAGCTGGCCACCCTGACCCCGGAGCGCGTGTGGCGAGAAACCGAAAAGGCATTGGCCAGCGATAATCCCCAGGTCTTTTTTGAGGTACTGCGCGACTGCGGCGCGCTGGCGGTACTGTTTCCGGAAGTGGATGCGCTGTTCGGTGTGCCCGGCCCCAAAAACTGGCACCCGGAGATCGACACCGGCCTGCACACCATGATGGTGCTCAAGCGCGCCGCCGATCTGGGTGCCGGTCTGCCCTGCCGCTTTGCCGCCCTGTGCCACGATCTGGGCAAGGCCCTGACGCCGCCCGACCACTGGCCCAGCCACCACCACCACGGCGAGCTGGGAGTGCCCCCCATACGGGCGTTGAGCGAGCGACTGAAGGTACCCACCGAGCACAAGGAGCTGGCGGTACTGATGAGCCGCTGGCACATTTGCCTGCACCGGCTGGCCGAGCCGGCGCCGCAGCAGGCGCATACCGTGCTGGATCTGCTGGATCATACCGATGCCTGGCGCAAACCGGCGCGCTTTGCCGAGCTGCTGCTGTGTGCCCAGGCAGATCTGCAGGGCCGCACCGGCTTTGAACAGCGGCCCTATCCCCAGCGACAACGGTTATGGCAATGGCTGCAGGAACTAAAGCAAATTACCGCCCAACCCTTTGTGGCCCAGGGACTGAAAGGCCCCGCCATTGGCGAGGCCATACGTCAGGCAAGACTTGAGCGGCTGACTCAGCTGCTGGCGGAGTAACGTCAACCTCCCCGTGTTCGCGGGGACGACGCTGTATTCAACCCTGACTCAGCACGCCGATCAGTACCGCCCCCAGCGCCAGCCGGTAGAGCACAAAGGGCAAGACCCCCACCCGGCTGAGCAGCTTAAGAAACAGGTGAATGCAGGCCAGGGCACTGGCGAAGGACACCAGCACTCCCAGGCTGACCGCCGGCCAGGACATCACAGCGCCGCTGCCCACCAGACCGCTGGCCTGGTGGCTGCCCGCCAGCAGGATCACCGGAATCGACATCAGAAAGGAAAACCGCGCCGCCGCCTGCCGGGTGAGCCCCAGCATCAGGCCGGCGGTAAGGGTAATGCCACTGCGGGAGGTACCGGGGATCAGCGCCAGCGCCTGAGCACAGCCAAGCCAAAGGGCGCCGCGCCAGCCGGTTTGATATTCGTTTTTGCATTGCCGGGCGATGCGGTCCGCCCACCACAACAGCAAACCAAAGACAATGGTGGCGGCGGCAATCACCCAGCCAGAGCGCAGGTAGGCGCCAATCACCTCGTCCAGCAGCAGCCCCGCCACGCAGGCGGGCACCGTGGCCAGTATGATGCCCCAGGCCAGCCGCGACTCGGCACTGTGGCCGCCGCCCCGCAGTGATGCCCACCAGCTCAGCGCCATGGTGTGCACCTCGCGCCGAAAGTAGTACAGCACCGCCAGCAGGCTGCCCAGGTGCACCGCCACGTCAAAGGCCATGCCCTGATCGGGCCAGCCCAGCAGGACCGCCGGCAATATCAGGTGAGCAGAGCTCGAAACAGGTAAAAATTCGGTCAGCCCCTGGATCAGGGCCAGCAGAATGGCATGAACTTCCATGAAGCCGTTCTCTGAAATAATGATGGCTTAGAGTATAACGGTTTGGAATGACAATACAGTGACGCTAGCCCTGCAGATTGCGGCTGGCAAAACGTTCGATTTCCACCCCCACCCCGGCCGCATTGGGCACGGCGGCGGGTTTGGTCAGGCGCACCTTCACCGACAGCACCGGGAACTCGGTCAGGATCAGTCGCGCAATGTGCTCGGCCATGGTTTCCACCAGCTCAACGTGGTTCTGCTCGGCATAGGCGGTCACCTTCTGGGACAGGGTCGCATAGTCGAGGGCGCAGCCGATGTCGTCACCCGCCGCCGCGGGTCGGTTGTCATACCCCATTTCCAGATCGAACCGGATCTTCTGGCGAATGCCTTTCTCCCACTCGTAAACGCCTATGGTCGTCAGTACTTCCAGGCCTTGCACAAACACTTTATCCATCGTCTTCGTCTTCTGTTAAGCTGTGGCTGTCTTTGGCGAGCAGGCCGTAAGGCCGGTTCAGCGCGCCATCATAACGGATTGAACCCGGGGTATAAACCGCGAGATGACCGCCCTTACGTTGTTCATGATCATACTGGCCTATCTGGGCGGCTCGGTGTCCAGCGCCGTGCTGATCTCCCGTCTCTATCGCCTGCCCGATCCCCGCACCCATGGCTCCGGTAATCCCGGCGCCACCAATGTGCTGCGCACCGGCAACCGCAGCGCGGCGGTGTGGGTGCTGCTGCTCGACCTGCTCAAAGGCACCCTGCCCGTCTACCTCGGCTGGTTTCTCGGCATCAGCCCGCTTTATCTGGCCTTTATCGCCATGGCCGCCTGCCTGGGGCACATGTTCCCGTTATTTTTTCACTTTCGCGGCGGCAAGGGCGTGGCCACAGCGCTGGGCGCCCTGCTGCCGCTTGGCATGGACCTGGCCGGCCTGTTGCTGCTGACCTGGCTGGTCAGCCTGGGACTGTTTGGCTATTCGTCGCTGGCGTCGCTGATCACCGCCCTGTTCGCGCCCGTATTCGTGTACTTTATCAAGCCCGAATACACCCTGGCGGTGGCGCTGTTGTCCTGCCTGATTATTGTGCGTCATCATCGCAATATCAGCCGGCTTTACCATCATGAGGAAACGCCCATCCTCAACCGCTTCAAGCGCAGGTGAAGCGCGTGAGGAGTGAAGTGTGAGGGGTGAGGAGTTCACGCTCTGTGTCTCCTTACCCCTCACTCCTTACCCCTCACCAACCGGCGACAGCTCATCCAGCGGCCAGCGCGGGCGGGCCTGCACCAGCAACGGTTCGGTCTGGCCGGCCTTGAGCCGCTGCAGCCCGGCAAAGGCGATCATGGCGCCGTTGTCGGTGCAGTATTCATTGCGCGGGTAAAACACCTCGCCCTTCAGCCCGGTCATCAAGGCGGCCAGTTGCTCCCGCAACGACACATTGGCACTGACGCCGCCCGCCACCACCAGCCGGTTGAGCCCGGTCTGCTTCAATGCCCGTTCACATTTGATGGCCAGGGTGTCGACCACCGCCTGCTGAAAGGCGTGGGCAATGTCGGCCCGGGTCTGGTCGTCGTCGCCTTCGGCGGCAATGGTGGTGGCGGTGGCGGTCTTCAGCCCGGAGAAGCTGAAGTCCAGCCCGGGCCGGTCGGTCATGGGCCGGGGAAACTTAAAGCGGCCGGGCACGCCTTGCTCTGCCAGCTTCGCCAGGCGCGGACCGCCGGGATAATCAAGGCCCATCAGCTTGGCGGTCTTGTCAAAGGCCTCGCCGGCGGCATCGTCGATAGACTCGCCAAGGATCTGATAGCGGCCAATGCCGTCCACCCGTACCAGCAGGGTGTGACCACCGGACACCAGCAGCGCCACAAAGGGAAAGGCCGGCATCCGCTCTTCCAGCATGGGGGCCAGCAGGTGCCCTTCCATGTGGTGTACCGCCACCGCCGGCTTGCCCCAGGCAAAGGCCAGGCTGCGACCGATGGTGGCCCCCACCAGCAGCGCGCCCATCAGCCCCGGGCCGGCGGTATAGGCCACACCGTCGATGTCGTCCTGGCTGCAGCCGGCTTCCGCCAGCGCCGCCTCAATCAGCGGAATGGTCTTGCGAATGTGGTCGCGGCTGGCCAGCTCGGGCACCACACCGCCGTAATCGGCATGCAGTTTCACCTGGCTGTACAGCTGATGGGAGAGAATGCCGAGCTTGTCGTCATAGATGGCGATGCCGGTTTCGTCGCAGGAGGTTTCGATGCCTAGTACACGCATGGGAAAATGAATAACACTGTCGAAAAATAGGCAACCATGTTACCCTGCCCGCGCTTTTTTAACCAGTAAAGGGGTGTCGGTCTTTACAGCCATACCCGGTTAAGAGTAGAATTTCGCACCATTTTATTGTCATACTGGTTGATACAAGCCAGTAAACCGAGGTGAGAGGCACATGCCAGTAATTAAAGTACGTGAAAACGAGCCCTTCGACGTAGCCCTGCGTCGCTTCAAGCGTTCCTGCGAAAAGGCCGGTATCCTGTCTGAAGTACGTCGCCGCGAGCACTACGAAAAGCCGACTACCGAGCGCAAGCGCGCCAAGGCTGCCGCTGTTAAGCGTCACGCCAAGAAGCTGGCTCGCGAAAACGCACGTCGCACTCGTCTGTACTAAGGCGTTGTTGATCTCATGTCTTTGAAAGACCAGCTGTCGGAACAGCAGAAAAATGCCATGCGCGCCAAAGACAAGGCTCGCCTGGGCACCCTGCGCATGCTGATGGCCGAGATCAAGCAAAAAGAGATCGACAGCCGCGAGACCCTGGACGATGACGGCATCATCGCGGTGATCACCAAGATGGTGAAACAGCGCAAAGATGCCGCCAACCAGTTCGAGCAGGCCGGTCGTCAGGAACTGGCCGACAATGAGCGCCAGGAAATCGTGGTGCTGCAGGAGTTCCTGCCGCAACCCCTGACCGAAGACGAGCTGGACGCTTTGCTCACGCAGGCCATCGCCGACACCGGCGCCACTGGCATGCAGGACATGGGCAAGGTGATGGCGGTACTCAAACCGCAGATCCAGGGCCGTGCAGACATGGGCAAGGTCAGCGCCACCATCAAGGCCAAACTGGCCTGATAATCGCCGCTGAACTGCCAACGGGCCGTGCTTCGAGAGAATGCACGGCTTTGTTTTTTGCTTTAGGGTGAATCATGGCTGGCAGAATCCCGCAACAATTTATTGACGACCTCCTCGCCCGCACCGACATTGTCGATTTGATCGATCAGCGGGTACGACTCAAAAAAGCCGGCAAGAACTATCAGGCCTGCTGCCCCTTTCATAACGAAAAAAGCCCGTCCTTTACGGTTAGTCCCGACAAACAGTTCTATCACTGCTTCGGCTGTGGCGCCCACGGCACCGCCCTTGGCTTTTTGATGGAATATGACGGGCTGGAATTTCTCGACGCTATTGACGAAATGGCGGCCATGCACGGCCTCACCGTGCCCCGGGAAAGCACCGGCGGCAGCTCGCCCCAGCAACAGGCGGCGGCCCGGGCCGAACGTCAGGATCTCTACGGCCTGCTGAACGACATCAGTCAGTTTTACCAGCAGCAACTGCGCAGCGCATCGGCAGCCATTGACTACCTCAAGGGCCGGGGCCTGAGCGGCGAGGTGGTGAAACGCTTTGGCATTGGCTATGTGCCGGATCAGTGGGACAGCGTCAAACGCCGCTTTGGCAAAAACCGCGACACCGAACGCCAGCTGATCGACGGCGGCATGCTGCTGCAAAACGACAACGGCCGCGTTTACGACCGCTTTCGCGATCGCATCATGTTCCCCATTCGGGACCGGCGCGGCCGCACCATCGGCTTTGGCGGCCGGGTGCTGGGCGACGGCACCCCCAAGTACCTGAACTCGCCGGAAACCCCGGTGTTTCACAAGGGGCGCGAGCTGTATGGCCTGTATGAAGTTCGCCAGGCCCACCGCAACCCGGAGCGCATTCTGGTGGTGGAAGGCTACATGGACGTGGTGGCCCTGGCCCAGTTCGGCATCGACTACGCGGTAGCCAGCCTGGGCACCTCCACCACCCCCGATCAGCTGCAGTTGCTGTACCGTACCACCCGCGAAGTGATCTGCTGCTACGATGGCGACCGCGCCGGTCGCGAAGCCGCCTGGCGGGCACTGGAAAACGCCCTGCCGCTGATGCAGGACGGCCGCAGCCTGCGCTTTGTGTTTTTGCCCGACGGCGAAGATCCCGACAGCCTGGTACGCACCCAGGGCCAGCAGGCCTTTGAACGGCTACTGGACAACGCCCAGGACTTTGGCGACTTTCTGTTTGAACGCCTGGCGCAAGACAGCATGGGCGGCGACGCCGGCCAGCACGAGCTGGCCCACAAGGCCGCCGAAGCCATTATGCGGGTGCCCGAGGGCTTTACCCGGGAAGGCCTGGTCACTCAGCTGTCGCGCCAGCTCAACTGGGGCGAGAACGAGCGCCGGATCAAGGAGCTGTTTGCGCGGCTGAAGCCCGCCGAGGGCGAAAAAAACCGCCGTCGCGCCCGCAAAAACTCAAGTTAACCCCGCTTCGACGGGCCATTGCCCTTGTGCTACAATATCCGGCTGCCGCGGCCCGGCTGCCGGAAATGCCGGCGCTGGAAGAGCTGTCCGTTCCGGGCATGGAGCTGCTGCTGGCGCTGCTGGTGATGGTGCGCGAACAGCCCGGAATGAGTACCGCCCAGTTGCTGGAGCACTGGCGGGGGCATTCAGCGGAGCCTGCGCTGTCGCGCCTGGCCATGGCCGACAACGCCTTTGCCGGTGACCATATCGAGCAGGAACTGCAAGACATCTTCGTGGTGCTGATCAACGACTACCTGGCCCAACGCATTGAGCTGCTGCAACAAAAAAGCCGCAGCCGCGACGGGCTGACACCATCGGAAAAACAGGAATTACTGCTGCTGCTGACAGAAAGCAAGGGCGGCGCGGTCTGATAATTGAAAAACGGGCAAGATGCCCCAAGATTGTAGTAAAGGCCCGAACACGGGTAGAAGGTAAACCAGTGAACGCTGCAGCACGCTCGGCTCAAGGGCGAGGTGTTGGCAAGCTCGGACCAGTTAGCCAGACTGGTCAAATTTTGTTATAATCGGCTACTTGCGCGCCAGAAATGAGTGCCTCTAGTACCCACCCTCTTGCAACATCTAACCGGACGAGTTCTATGGAGCAAACCCCGCAGTCACAGCTTAAGCTTCTCGTTGCCAAAGGTAAAGAACAGGGCTACCTGACCTATGCCGAGGTAAATGATCATCTTCCTCAGGATATTGTCGACTCCGATCAGATCGAAGACATTATCCAGATGATCAACGACATGGGCATTCAGGTGGTGGAAAACGCCCCCGACGCCGATGATCTGATGATGTCGGAAACCACTGCCGACGAAGACGCCGCCGAGGCCGCCGCCCAGGCGCTGGCGTCTGTTGAATCTGAAATTGGCCGCACCACCGACCCGGTGCGCATGTACATGCGCGAAATGGGCACCGTGGAGCTGCTTACCCGCGAAGGCGAAATCGACATCGCCAAGCGCATTGAAGACGGCATCAACCAGGTGCAGAGCTCGGTATCCGAGTACCCGGAGGCCATTACCTCGCTGCTGGATCAGTTCGACCGCTTTGAAGCCGGCGACATCAAGCTGAGCGACATCATCTCCGGTTTTGTGGATCTGGAAGAAGCCGACGACGTGGCGCCCACCGCCACCCACATTGGCTCCGAGCTGAGCGACAAGGACCTCGACGACGAAGACGACGACGAGGATGAAGACGAGGACGACGACGAAGAATCCGACACCGACAATGGTCCGGATCCGGAAGTAGCCCGCGAGAAATTCGGTCAGCTGCGCACTCAGTATGAAGCCGTAAGAGACACCATCGCCGCCAAGGGCCGCACCTCGGACGAAGCCGCCGAGCAGATCACCGCCCTGGCCGACCTGTTCCGCCAGTTCCGTCTGGTGCCCAAGCAGTTCGACCGCCTGGTGAACAGCATGCGCGACATGATGGAGCGGGTGCGGGTGCAGGAACGCATCATCATGAAGCTGTGCGTTGAGCAGTGCAAAATGCCCAAAAAGACCTTCGTGCAGGCCTTTGCCCACCACGAAAGCGAGCAGGCCTGGTTCAACGCCCAGCTGGCCGCCGGCAAGACCTGGTCTGCCCGGCTACAGGACGTGTCTGAAGACGTGCTGCGCGCCATTGGCAAGCTCAAGACGGTGGAAGAGGAAACCGGCCTCACCATTTCCCAGATCAAGGACATCAACCGCCGCATGAGCATTGGCGAGGCCAAGGCCCGCCGCGCCAAGAAGGAAATGGTGGAAGCCAACCTGCGTCTGGTTATTTCTATCGCCAAGAAGTACACCAACCGCGGCCTGCAGTTCCTGGATCTGATCCAGGAGGGCAACATTGGCCTGATGAAGGCGGTCGACAAGTTCGAATATCGCCGCGGCTACAAGTTCTCGACCTACGCCACCTGGTGGATCCGTCAGGCCATTACCCGCTCCATTGCGGATCAGGCCCGCACCATCCGTATTCCGGTGCACATGATCGAGACCATCAACAAGCTGAACCGGATCTCCCGCCAGATGCTGCAGGAAATGGGCCGCGAGCCCACGCCGGAAGAGCTGGCCCACCGCATGGCCATGCCGGAAGACAAGATCCGCAAGGTGCTGAAAATCGCCAAAGAGCCGATCTCGATGGAAACTCCCATCGGTGACGACGAAGATTCACATCTGGGCGATTTTATCGAGGACACCACCCTGTCGCTGCCGGCGGACTCCGCCACCAGCGAGAGCCTGCGCAACGCCACCAAGGACGTGCTGGCCGGCCTTACCGCCCGGGAAGCCAAGGTACTGCGCATGCGCTTTGGTATCGACATGAACACCGACCACACCCTTGAGGAAGTGGGCAAGCAGTTCGACGTTACCCGTGAGCGTATTCGCCAGATTGAAGCCAAGGCCCTGCGCAAACTGCGCCACCCCAGCCGCTCCGAAGTGCTGCGCAGCTTCCTCGACGAATAAGCACAACCGCACCACAAGGTTCAAAGGGCGCTCCGGCGCCCTTTTTCTTTGCCTACCGGTCAAGTCGGCAAAGGGCTACTTCACGACACGCTACGAGTACCTCCATGTAACGCTCGGCAAATGCCACCCATGGCATTTGATCGGTCGTGAAGCAGCTCCCTTTGCCCTCCTGTCGACCATTCACATTGTCTAAAGCGTCGTCTTTGGTATAGAGCCAACCGCTTAAAAATCAAACTCCTAAGCGCCGCCACGGCTGGACAGGCCCCCGCCCCTTCCCCTATAATCAGCCCACTTTTGGCCCCTTAGCTCAGTTGGTTAGAGCAGTCGACTCATAATCGATTGGTCGCCCGTTCAAGTCGGGCAGGGGCCACCATACAGACACTGAAAAAGCCAGTTGCAGCAATGCACTGGCTTTTTTGTGCCGCTGCGCACGCCTGAAAAGCTCCCGGGATACTCAGGAGATACCGCAGCTTCATCAATCAGCCGCTCCAAGGTCCTCTACCCTGCCAAAGTTCCATTTGAATTCCGCCCCGCCACAGGCACAATAAGACCTCTATCGCAGCACGCAAAGCGGCCCGGTCGCCCACAAGATCCGGGCGGTAGCGTGACCACAGCCTAATAAGTGATGATTTGCACAGTGTATTGGCGTGCCTGCCGGCAGAGTGCTCACTATCAACACGCCGTGCGCGTGTACAACAAATCAGGCTAAAAAATGCTCATGATATTAATAAGTTACGCCTGAGCCATGTAGATAGTGAGCAAGAAGCTGTAGATACCGCGCATGCGCGTTTTCACTCATCACAAAACCCGACTGATGAGTGAAAATTAAATTATTATCAATAGCTTACAAGTTAAACACGAGCTGGCCCATGGTAGAAATATGAGCATGCTCACTATTAAAATGTTAGGCATCAAGGAAAAGAATGAAAATTATTCGACGTGTTGATATAAAGTACTTCCGATCAATCTATACGATAGCGCTTAAGCAATGTGGATCTCTCAATGTATTGTCGGGCCGTAATGATGTGGGGAAGTCGAATATTCTTCGCGCACTGAATCTATTCTTCAACGGTCAAACAGATTGGAAAACACCGCTGGATTTTTCCCGGGATTTTTCGCTCGCCCGGTTGGAGCAAGTGCGTAAAGAGTCCGTTAAAGGCAAACAGTTCATTCAAGTATCGATTGAATTTGAAAGGCCGAGTAATTTTAAAGGGAGCCTTCCAGAGAGATTCGTTGTCAAGAGAAACTGGTATCGAGATCAAAACCAATATAGTCAAGCTGACAACCTTGTGGCACTAGATAAAGCTGGAAAGTGCCCGTCAACGCTTGCAACAGCTCAGAGAATGCTCCCTGTGTTTCTAAATCGAGTTCACTTTGAGTATGTTCCTGCAGTAAAAGATAGAGCGTTTTTTGAGCATGTTCTTTCGCGTTTACAGCATTCACTGTTAGGTGCATCGCTTGAGATTGACAACCCAATATCTCAGCTTTCTGGTCAGCTAGCTGAACATATCGGGCAGCAAGTGGGGGATTTACGAACGGATTTTTCAAGAGCTACTAATTTAGATACAACCATCGAACCACCAAGTCAGCTGTCAAGCCTTTTTCAAGCATTCCAGGTGTCAGTTCCTTCTGGTGAGAATCAAGTATCTCTAAATTTAAGAGGTGATGGTATGCAAGCTCGTTACATACCGTCGGTTCTTCACTATATCGCTTCAAAGAGCCCCTCTTTTTTTATATGGGGGTTTGAAGAGCCAGAGAATTCGCTAGAATTTGCCAGCGCTGATTCGCTCGCAGACGATCTTGAAACACGTTACTCGAATGACGCGCAAATTTTAATAACCAGTCATTCACCTGCAATGGTTTCTCGAACAGGCCCAGAAGTTTCATGCTACCGAGTATGGCAGCCGGATTCAAAAACAGAGGTTGAGCGTTTGGAATATCCACTGGAGAAAACAATTTCCGGAGCAAAACTGAAAGAAGAAATTGGATTACTAAGAATTCAGCAAGAAATTCATGGTGAGTACAAAAGTAAATTAAAGGAATTGGAAAAGTTATCTAAAAAGGTTTCTTCATTGGAAGAAGAAATAGAAGCTAAGCAACTTCCTCTTGTGCTAGTGGAAGGTGTGACTGATATCTCAATCATTGAGGCTGCTTGGAAAAAGCTCAATCCCAATGTTGAAATGCCATTCATGATTCGTTCCGCTGACCCTTCAGCAAATATTTCTGGTGGTGGAAGTGGAGGGGCAGGTTCATTGGCTAAAGCTATTGAAAGTATTCATCCCGCAGATGGTCGCCATGTTGTCGCTGTCTTCGATCATGATCAAGAAGGGATAAAGGCGTTTGATTCGCTAAGCAAGAACTTCAAGATTGTGAAGGCGCGATCACATGAAAAAAGGCATGCAAATGGATATGCGGTCGCTCTTACTCTTGCCGTAGCTGGCGATAACTTGCCAGTAGTCGAGGCAAAAAATCTATGTGTAGAATACCTATTCGACAGCGATGTACACCAACTTAAGGATGACGAGGGCCGAGGTCTTGAGTTTAAGGAGCAAGAGATAGTTGTAGCCGCAGCAGGTAAAAAGATCCCTCTTTCTCCAGAGCAACAGCAGCTATTTTCTGGCGCTTTAGGCGACTTATCAGCTTATCGTTTAGTTTCTGGTGATAAGAAGGCATTTTCTCAAAATATAGTGCCAAATTTAGAGGCTGATAAGTTTCATCGTTTCTCTGTTCTCTTTGATCGTATTTCGGTAGCACTACAGAACGATAATGCCTAACAAATCAATTAACTACGCGCCTTCGGCGCCGGACGCAGCAAAGCTGCGCCGGTTATTGAAGCGTTAATTTAGTCATCCAATTGATATAGAGGTTATTGAAAAATCAGATCACGTAAAGCCATTAGAAATCTGGCAGGTGACGGAGCATATTACAGGAGCCAAGAGATGTTTAATGGTCTAAGCGCATTTCCCCTTACCCCCATGAATATGAAAGGACCGAACGAAACATCCTTTGTTCGCCTGATCGAACGCCTTACTGAGGCGGAAGTGGATTCTATCGGGGCACTGGGATCCACCGGCAGCTATGCCTATCTGAACCGGGCCGAACGGGCCCAAATTATTCAGCTGGCGGTGCAACATGCCGGGCCGATACCGGTCATGGCAGGAATAGGAGCGACGAGCACCAGAGAAGTGCTGCACCTGGCCGAAGATGCCCAACAGGCCGGTGCTAGCGCACTGTTGCTGGCACCTGTGTCATACCAGCCGCTGACCAGTGAGGAAGTCTACGAGCTTTACCGAAGCGTCAGCGCTGAAATTTCGGTGCCCCTGTGTGTATACGATAATCCGCGCACGACCCGTTTTGAATTTACTGACGAGCTGCATGGCCGTATCGCTCAGTTGCCCAACATCGCTTCGATAAAAATTCCGGGTGTTCCTGCCGACCCGCAAGCTGCAAAAGAGCGGATATCCCGTCTGCGCAAGCTGATTCCTTCTCATGTATCCATTGGTATCAGCGGAGATCCCTTGGCTGCAACCGGGCTGAACGCCGGCTGTGAGCTGTGGTATTCGGTGCTGGGTGGGCTTTTTCCAGAAATGGCCCTGGCACTGACCCGGGCCGCGCAAAGCGGTAACGCTGCACTGGCGGAACAGCTCTCAATGCGCCTGTCCCCGCTCTGGGCATTGTTTAATCAGCACGGCAGCGTCCGGGTGGTGGCAGCGGCGGCAGAATTGCTGGGGCATGCCAGCGCTCCTTGTCTGCCGGCGCCACTGCAGGCATTGAATGCTGCCGAGCGGGCAGCGCTCGCCACGCTGTTGGATGAACTCGCTCTGTAGCGTTATTTTTCACGCCTAAAATAACAGCCCGGTGTAGGCATTTACCCCATGGCGGAGGAATATGCCGCCATCACCGACTGCTGGTGAAATTCCTTCTCCCCTGGCCGGCTCTCTGAATATATTGAATACTGTTGACGCTACTGCTCCGGGAGCCCACGCCATGACCGACGCCACCACCGCGCTGCTTGAGTTTATTCACCAGCACCCTCGCCTGCTGGTGCTGACCGGCGCCGGCATCAGCACCGACTCCGGCATTCCCGACTACCGGGATCAGCTAGGCCAGTGGAAGCGCCCGCAGCCGGTGCAGCATCCGGATTTTATGGGCTGTGAGCACACCCGTAAGCGGTACTGGGGCCGCAGCCTGGTGGGCTGGCCGGTCATGCGGGATGCGCGCCCCAATCCGGCCCACAGTGCGCTGGCCACCCTTGAGCGGCTGGGTCATGTGAGTTTGCTGGTTACCCAGAACGTGGACGGCCTGCACCAGCGGGCCGGCAGCGAAAAGGTAGTGGACCTGCATGGCCGCTCCGATCAGGTGGTGTGCATGCGCTGCGACTATCGCTACAGCCGGGATGACACCCACCAACGCAGTGCCGAGCTGAACCCGGAGTTTATTCACTATACCGCCGCCACGGCACCGGATGGCGATGCGGATCTGGAAGTGGATTTCAGCCGCTTTCACGTGCCCGAGTGCGACCGGTGCGGCGGCATTCTCAAGCCCGATGTGGTGTTCTTTGGCGACAATGTGCCCAGGCAACGCGTGGCAGATTCACTGAATGCCCTTGAAGCGGCCGACGGCCTGCTGGTGATTGGCTCGTCGCTAATGGTGTATTCCGGCTTTCGCTTCTGCCGCAAGGCCCAGGAGTGGAACAAGCCCATCGCCGCCCTTACCCTGGGCAAAACCCGGGCCGATGAGCTGCTCAGCCTCAAGCTGAATGCGCCCATCACTCCGTTGTTGCAGGGAGTACTGAACGGGCTGGCAGCCGAATAAGCATTTAAAAACCAGGAGGTTTTCGTGGCGACTCAATACACAGGATCATGCCTCTGCGGTGGTGTGAACTATACGCTTGCGGGGGAGTTTCGGTCTTTTTACCTGTGCTACTGCCATCGCTGCCAAAAAGGCACGGGCTCTGCCCATGCCGCCAATCTGTTTGCGCCGTCTGCGGTGTTAACCTGGACTCGGGGCGAAGAGGATGTCAAAACCTACCGGCATGCAAACACGCTGCATGCCAGAAGCTTTTGCCGGCACTGCGGTTCGGCCCTGCCGGTGGTGGCGGAACACATTGATTGTGTGGTGGTGCCTGCCGGCAGTCTCGACAGCCCGGTGCCCATTGCGCCTACAGCCAGAATTTTTTTGGGCAGCGGGGCCCCTTGGGCAATCAAGCTGACGGACATTCCGGCTTATCAACACTTGCCGGAATGTCCGTCATGACCGGTGCCGTTCGCCGGCGTTACACGCGAAAGCGCCCTACCAGCGCCTGCAACTGAGTAGCAAGCCGCGCCAGCTCTGCACTGGCCTGGGCGGTCTGACCCACGGAATGACCGCTTTGCTCGGCAATGTCGTTGATAAGACTCATGCTGCGGTTTACGTCTTCCGCCACGGCGGACTGCTCTTCCACGGCCGCAGCCACCTGGGTGTTCATGTCGTGAATGGCATCCACGGCGGTTTTAATGTCACTCAGCCGGCTGGCCACCGTGTTGGCCTCGTCCACGGCGGTTTCGGTTTTTTGTCGGTTCTGCTCCATCACCGCCACCACATTGTGGGTGCTTTGCTGAATGCGGGTCACCAGCTGTTCAATTTCGCCGGTGCTTTGCTGGGTACGCTGGGCCAGGCTGCGCACTTCATCGGCCACCACCGAGAAGCCCTTGCCGGCGTCGCCGGCCCGGGCCGCTTCAATGGCGGCATTGAGCGCCAGCAGGTTGGTCTGGTCGGCAATGGTGTGGATCACGTCCAGCATTTTGCCAATGTCGCCGCTCTGGCGGGCCAGCTCCTGGATCATGGCCGACGCCTGCCCCGCCTCGCCGGCCAGCTCGTGCATGCTCTGCACGCTGCGGCCCACGGCGTCGCGGCCATGTTCGGTGGTGGCGGTAGTCTGCCGGGCGGTATCGGCGGCATTGCCGGTGTTGCCGGCAATTTCCTGAATCGACATGGTCATCTGATGCATGGCGGTCACCACCTGGGTGGTCTGATCCCGCTGGCTGTCTACGCCCCGACGGGTTTCCCCGGCCACCTGAGACAACTCCTCGGTGGCGGCGGCCATCTGGCCGGTGGCGTCCGACACCCGTCGTACCAGCTCCTGCACCTTGGTCACGAAGCGGTTATAGGCCCGGGCCAGCTCGCTCAGCTCGTCACGGCCGGCCTCATCCAGGCGCCAGGTCAAATCCCCGTCGCCGTCGGCAATGTCCTGCAGGTTCATTACCGTTGCCCGCAGCGGCTGCACTATGCTGCGCGCCAGCACCAGGGCCACCAGCACCGCCACCAGCAGGGCAACCGTGGCCAGACTGCCCACAAACAGCCGGGTGGCGGCCAGATTATCGGCGTAGAAGCTGCGATCCATGGCAATTTCCACCACCGCAATGGGGTTGCCGGCATAGTCGCTCAGGGTGCGGGCCAGGGTGGCGTAGTGCGTATCTTTTTGCTCTTCACGGCCCAGCACGGTTTCTCCCCGCCAGGCGGCCAGCAATTGCTCCGCCGTGTTCAGGCTGCCGCCGGCAATGGTGGAGGCCAACTGCTCCGGGCGGTTGCTGTTAATGGCATGAATGGCAATGCCGGCACCAAATTCCTGACTGAAATGTTCCGCAAAGGACTGGGCCAGGTTAAGCCCGAACTCCACCGAGCCCAGGTGCCGGCCCGCCTGGCCGATGGGCGACAGGCCGCGAATGCCAATGCCGGCCACCCCGCCGTCCAGCCCCCGCACCGGCGCCCGGCTCTGGTTGGTGGCCACTATGGTGGGCCGCAGGGCGCTCAGATCATCACCGTATTTTTCCGGCCGGTGCAGCCGCAGAAAAGAGGTGGCGGGCGCGGTGTGAAACTGAAACTGGGCCACGCCATAGTGTTGTTCAAGACGCTTGAACACCGGCAGAAACTGGCCGGCAAGCCGCTCCCGCTCGCCATTGGCAAAGGCACTTTGCACGCCGGGCTGGGCCGCCACCATGGCGCTCATGGCCTCGGCAAACAGCGCCTGGGTATCAATCTGGGCACGCACGGCGCCATACAGGCCTTGCAGCTCGCGCTTTTCCGCCTGGGCGATCAGCCGGTTGGCATTGGCCAGATAAAAGAAGGACATGGCGAGCACGGTGATCGCCACCAGGCCACCCACGCCGGCGGCCAGGCGAGTGCCGATATTAACGTTTCTGAACAACGGAATTTCCTTGCTGGTTTGGTGTTGAAACAGGGTTTTGGTCGACTGGATGGATCGGCCGGAGCCAGCCAATACTTGAGTGTTTAACCAGGTTTTTAAGTTATATGTTCCCGCTATTTTCAGATAATCGATTATAAGCAATGAGAATAGGTTCCACCTGAACCTTGCTGGCGGTTCACTCCCGCAGGCTATGATAACATCAGCCCCCTGCCTTCCCGCTTCAAGGAGCCGCCATGTCGCTGGTGCTGCTGCTCACTCAGCAGATGTCGCTGTATCTGGTCATTGTGTACCTGGTCAGCCGCACGCCGCTGTTCCGGCTGTTAACCGAAGCGGCCACCCGGCTGCCCCACAAGGTATTTATTTACCTGGTGTTTTCCGGCTTTTGCATCATGGCCACCTACTTTGGCGAGCAAACCCATGGCGCCATTGCCAACACCCGGGCCATGGGCGCGGTGCTGGGCGGCCTGCTCGGCGGCCCGGTTACCGGCACCCTGGTGGGCCTCACCGGCGGACTGCACCGCTACAGCCTGGGGGGCTTTACCGATCTGGCCTGCGCCGTGTCCACCACCCTGGAAGGGCTCTCCGCCGGCCTGGTCAGCCTGTATTTGCGGCGCACCGGCAGAAGCGAGCTGATCTTCAACCCGCTGCGGGTCTGCCTGCTGACGCTCGCGGCCGAGCTGATGCAGATGGCCATTATTCTGCTGCTGGCCCGGCCCTTTGATCAGGCCCTGGCGCTGGTGCTGCAAATCGCGCCGTCCATGCTGCTGGTGAATTCGGTGGGTGCGGCGCTGTTCATGAGCATGATTCGGGATCAGAAAGCCATGTTCGACAAGCAGTCTTCCGCCTTTTCCACCAAGGCACTGAAAATCGCCGAGCGCAGCGTGGGCCTGCTCAGCAAGGGCTTTAACCAGGAAACCAGCACCCAGGTGGCGCGCATCTTAATAGAAGAAACCAAGGTCGGCGCCGTGGCCATCACCGACCGGGAAAAACTGCTGGCCTTTATCGGCATCGGTGCCGACCACCACCTGCCCGGCGCCCCCATTTCCTCGCAAATGACCCTGGACGCCATTCGCCACAATAAAGTGATGTTTGCCGACGGGGTGAACGTTCCCTACGCCTGCTCCATGTCGCCTCACTGCCGGCTTGGGTCCAGCCTGGTGATCCCGCTGCGCAGCGACAACGAAGTGGTGGGCACCATCAAGCTGTACGAGCCCAAGAACAAGCTGTTTCTTAATATCAACCGCACCCTGGGGGAAGGCATTGCCCGGCTGCTGTCGAACCAGATCCTGTTTGGCCGTTTTGTGGAGCAGCAAAGCCTGCTGACCCAGGCGGAGCTGAAACTGCTGCAAGCCCAGGTCAATCCGCACTTTCTGTTCAATGCATTAAGCACCATAGGCGCCATTACCCGGCAGGATCCCGGCAAGGCGCGGCAGCTGTTACAGCAGCTCAGCCAGTTTCTGCGCATCAACCTCAAGCGCACCACCGGCCTGGTCACCCTGGGCGACGAGCTGGAGCACATTCACGCCTACCTCACCATCGAAAAGGCCCGCTTTATCGACAAGCTGCAAGTGGACATCGACATTCCCGCCTCGCTGCACGACATTCGCGTGCCGGCCTTCACCCTGCAGCCCATTATCGAAAATGCGGTCAAGCACGGCACCTCACACCTGCTGGACACCGGCCATATTCAAGTGACGGCGACCATCCAGAGCGGTGTATTATGGCTGGCGGTGACCGACAATGCCGGCCTGTATCAGCCCCAAAAAGACTCGGACGGCCTGGGCATGAACCTGGTGCACAAACGCATTCAGAACCTGTTCGGCCCCGACTACGGCCTGACCGTGGTCTGTGAGCCCGGCGAATTTACCCGGGTGGACATTCACCTGCCCGTGACGGAGCCTGCATCATGATCACCTGCCTGATTGTTGACGACGAGCCCTTTGCCCGGGAGGAGCTGGCCGCCCAGCTCGCCGAGGCCGACGACATCGAGATTGTGGGCCAGTGCGGCAACGCCATTGAGGCCATGCAGGCCATCAGCCGGCTGCAGCCCGATCTGGTGTTTCTGGATATTCAAATGCCCCGCATCAGCGGCATGGAGCTGATCGCCATGCTGGATCCGGCCACCATGCCCCGGGTGGTGTTCGTTACCGCCTTTGACGAGTTTGCGGTGCAGGCCTTTGACCGCCATGCCTTTGACTATTTGCTCAAACCGGTGGATGAACGGCGGCTGCAGCAGACCCTGGAGAAGGTACGCCGGGATCGGCGCCCCCAGGCCCTGGAAACACTGGCGCCCGACCGGCTGGAGCACCTGCCCTGCTACAGCGGCCAGAAGCTGAAAGTGGTGCCGGTGGCGGAGGTGGAATACGTGTTCAGTGATCTCTCCGGCGTGCACGTGGCCACCCCCCGCGAGCAGGTACACACCCATATGACCCTCAAGGTAATTGAGGAAAAAACCCCCTTGGTGCGCTGCCACCGGCAATATCTGGTGGCCCCCGGCGCCATTGCCGAGATCGAGATGCGGGAGGCGGGCGCCGAGCTCACCACCCGCGCCGGCGCCAAGGTGCCGGTGTCGCGCCGCTACCTCAAGCCCCTTAAGCAGCTGTTCGGCTTTCACTAGCTCGCAATCTGAGCGATCGTTCAGCCCGGCTGCCGACCGCTTACCCCCTTGATTCGACCGCTCACCCAAGTCCCCCTTTTCCCGCCTTTATGCCGGCCTACACTGGCGGCCATCTATACAAGAGGGATGATGTGATGACCTGGTTTCTGCTCTGCGTCGGCCTGCTGATCGGCGGTTATTTCATTTACGGCACCTTGGTGGAAAAGGTGTTTGGTATCAAGCCTCAGCGCCAGACGCCGGCGTTCGCTCAGGGCGACGGCGTGGACTATGTGCCCATGTCCAAGGGCAAGGTCTATCTCATTCAACTGCTCAATATCGCCGGCGTCGGCCCCATCTTCGGCCCCATTCTGGGCGCCCTCTATGGCCCCGCCGCCATGCTGTGGATAGTGCTGGGCTGCATTTTTGCCGGCGGTGTGCACGACTACTTCTCCGGCATGCTGTCGGTGCGCAACGGCGGCCAGTCGGTGCCCAACCTGGCGGGCAAATACCTGGGCCGGGGCGCGAAAAACTTCATGAACGTGTTCGCCATCGTGCTGCTGCTGCTGGTGGGCGTGGTGTTCATCTCCGCTCCCGCCGGCCTGCTGGCCAAGATCACCGGCGTGAGCGTGTCGGTGTTTGTAGGCGTGATTTTCGTGTATTACCTGCTGGCCACCATAGTGCCGGTAGACAAGATCATCGGTCGCCTGTACCCCTTCTTCGGCGCCCTGCTGATCTTCATGTCGGTGGGGCTGACCGTGGCGCTGGTTTTCTCCAGCCAGCACAGCATGTTGCCGGGCTTTGAGGTGGGGGATTTCTTCCAGAACCTGAACCCCAACGACATGCCGCTGTGGCCGGCGCTGTTTATCACCATCGCCTGCGGCGCCGTGTCCGGCTTTCATGCCACCCAGTCGCCGCTGATGGCCCGCTGCGTAGAAAACGAAAGCAATGGCCGTTTCGTGTTCTACGGCGCCATGATCGGGGAAGGCATTATCGCGCTGATCTGGTGCGCCATCGCCCTGTCGTTCTTCGGTGGCGTGGAAGGCCTGAACAGCGGCATGGCCGGCAACCCGGCCAACGTGGTGTATGAGGCCTCCACCGGCCTGCTGGGCGCCGTGGGCGGCTTTATGGCGGTGCTGGGCGTGATTGTGCTGCCCATTACCTCCGGCGACACCGCCTTCCGCTCCGCCCGGCTGATCCTGGCCGAGTACTTCAACCTGCCGCAAACCCGCCTGCCCAAGCGCCTGCTGCTGGCCATTCCGCTGTTCGTGATTGGCGCCGTGCTGACCCAGGTAGACTTCGGCATTATCTGGCGCTACTTCGGGGTCGCCAACCAGGCCACCGCCGTGATGATGCTGTGGACCGCCTCGGCCTACCTGCTGCGTCACAACAAGCTGCACTGGATTGCCACCCTGCCGGCCATGTTCATGACCACGGTAGTCATCAGCTTCCTGCTGAACTCCGCCACCCTGGGCGCCGGCCTGCCGATGGCCCTGTCCACCGTGACCGGCATGGTGCTGACCCTGGTGATCACCGCCCTGCTCATTACCCGTATCAAGGGCCGCAACGAAAACATGCTGGCCGACGAAGCCTGACAGCTTCGCGCCATGCCATGAAAAAGCCGGCCCAAGGGCCGGCTTTTTCATGGGTGATATCGAAGGGAATACTTACCCTTTTGCCCCTTCATCGCCTTGGCGCCAGGCGTCGATAAAACGGTGATAACAGGCCACCAGCACGTCCGCCTCATGGGCATAATCGGGAACCGCATCCGGAAAATACAGCGCACAGCGGCTGCCGGCATTTTGTGCGGTCTGCAAGTCAAACAGATAATCCCCCACATAGAGAATGTCGGCGGGCGCCAGCTGCCATTGCCGGCAAATAAGCTGTATCCCCTCAGGGTGGGGCTTGGGCCTGGCATGGTGGCGGGTTAAAACCAGATCGATGTCGATGCCCAGTTTGTTGATGGTGAGCTGAGCCGCCTCGGGAATGTTGCGGGTTAAAATCGCCAGCGGCAGCGACCTGGCGCGTAAAAACGCGATCAGCTCCTGCGCCCCGTCCACCCAGCTTGAGGTATGCGATGCCCGGCATTCGTACTCGTGAATGATGGCCAGCGCCTTTTCCCGTGCCGAGGCATCGCTCAAGCTGTCGACGTGAGCCAGCACATCGGCGCCCGGGCTCACTCCCAGCTCACGGCGCAGGCCGGGAAAGTCAGGATTGGAATGGGCCAGGGTGCCGTCGAGATCGAAGATAACCCCTCGAATCTCATCAAATTTAAAGCCACTGCCGCGAGTAACCACTGCCTTATCTCCTTTAAAAACCCGCCTCACCCGGCGCCGTTCCGTCCAGGGTCACTTCATAGCCGGTAAACTTGCGCAGGTTAATCACCCCGGTGTCGAGGATCAGGTACTGGCCCTTGATGCCGAGCAGGGTGCCGGCCACCTCGGGGTGCTTGTCGAAGTTGTGGCTGGTGATTTTGGTCGGGTATTCCAGCACCGGATAACTGAGCTCAACCACCGGCTCGTCGAGCACGCTGATGGCGTCTTCACCGTATTTGAGGGTAAGCTCGGCCAGTTTTTCCGTTATTTCCGGCAGCAGGCGTTCGGCTTGCGCCTTCAGATCCAGCGGCGCTTCGTCGCCCTTGAGCATGGCGCGCCAGTTGGTCTTGTCCGCCACCATGTCCGCCAGGGCCACTTCCACAAAGCCGGACAGCTGACGGGTGGCCACGCTCAGTATGGGCAGCGCCTGGGTGGCGCCCTGGTCAATCCAACGGGTCGGCACCTGGGTAGCACGGGTAATGCCCACCTTCAGCCCGGAGGTGTTGGCCAGGTAGACGATGTGCTCCACCATGCAGTGGCGGTCGCCCCACTCCGGCTCGCGGCAGGTGCCTTCGAAGTAGTGGCAGGTTTCCGGTTTCATCACGCACATGTCGCAGCGGGCCAGCTTTTTCATACAGGGAAAACAATGCCCCTGGGAATAACTCTTGCTGGTTTTTCGGCCACAGGCGTCGCAGTAAATATTGCCGGTAAAGGTCAGCTTGATGGGCTGGCCCAGGCGGGCATTCAGGTCAAGGCGGTGCTCGCCCAGGGCCAGCTGGTAGGCCACGGGAGCGGCCAGGGTGGCCGGCATTTTGATCAGGGTTCCGGTGAAGTTGCTCATGCTTGCTTCGTGTCGTGATGTTATGAGCACCATTCTACCAGCCACCGGCACGGGCGTCCCGGTGCCTGGCCAGGCCTGCTTGCGGCAACCATACTTCGCACACCGCCCTCACCCGCCAGGAAGGTATCATGACCGACACCCACTATCCCCGCCTGACCCACCTCGCCCTGCATGTGCGGGATCTCGATGCCTGCCTGCGCTTTTATGCCGACTTTTGTGGCCTGCAAGAAACCCACCGGCGGGAAAGCGGCCCCCAGACCATTGTCTGGCTGGCGGAGCCGGGCCGGGAGCAGGATCTGGTGTTTGTGCTGATGAACGGCGGCGAGGATCTGCACCTGGGCAGCCGGGACTACCGTCACTTCGGCTTTGCCCTGCCCAGCCGCAAGGCGGTGGATGCCCTGGCCGAGCGGGCCCGGCAGGCGGGCTGCCTGCTGTGGCCGCCCCGGGACGAGCCCTGGCCGGTGGGCTATTACTTCGGGGTGAAGGATCCCAACGGCAATCAGGTGGAATTCAGCTTCGGTCAGCCTCTTGGCCCGGCTGCCGCGCCAGCACTGGGGCCGGCTGGCTCTCGGGCTCGATAAAGTCCACCACGCCGTTCTGGGTGATCTGCTGCACGCACACCGGCTCGCCCTGCTCGTTGAAGCGCACATAACCAATGCCGGCCCGGTTCAGCAACCGCTCCCCCCTTGACGCCCCCACCGGGGAGTGAGGGGTAATGCGCAGCCGGCGGCGGCGGGTAAACCAGTTCAGGGGCGAGCGGGGGGCATAGAGCCAGCGGTTCAACCGGTCGAGCACGTCCAGCAGGCGGCGGGGAAATTCGTTCTTGATGCCGCTGCTGGTGATCTGCCAGATATGGGGTTCACCGCCCCGGTGGCGCAGGCGAATGTCGTACATAAAGGAGTAATGCACGTCACCGGAGAGGATCACGTAGTTGGCCGGGGTGCGGGCATGACGAAAGATATTGAGGATCACGTTGGCGGTGCCCTTGTGGGCCATCCAGTTTTCCGCATCCACCAGCAGCGGTTTGCCCAGCCAGGTAAAGATCTTCTGGATCACCTCGATCAGTTTCACCCCGAACACCGGAGTGGGCGACACCACCACCACCGATTCCTGATGCAGCATCTCCCCCTGCAACTCGGTCAGTGCCTCCCAGTCCATCAGCCCCGAGGGCCGGTTCAGGCTCGACTCGGAACGCCAGCGCCGGGTGCGGGTGTCGAGCACCAGCAGCCGGGGCTTGGTGTCGAGCTGATATTGCCAGCCGTCAAATTTCAGCAGGCAGTCGATCAGCCGGTCCTGATGGGCGCCGCTGGGCTGCTCGCACCAGGCCTGCAACCGTTCCACCGGGGCACCGGCAAAGGCGTCGGGATCATTGCCCCAGCCCTGACAGATGAAATACCCCACCAGGGCATTACCGATGATCCGTTTGGAAAAGGGGTGGCCGTAGGCGCTTTCCTCCCAGCCCGCGGTCAGGTTCCAGTCGTCGGTCACATCGTGATCGTCAAAGATCATCAGGGTGGGCAGATGGGCCAGCAGCCGGCGCACCGCCGGCAGGCCGTCCACAAAGGCCGCCAGCCGGCCCCGCTCCCGTTCATAACGTTCGGCCAGCTCTCCTTCCAGCGGCGGTCGCTCCTCCGGCAACAGCCGCCAGGGCGCCGGCGACCACACCAGCAGATACATGGCCAGCACCTCGGCCAGGGTGATCAGGTGGTTGGCGGCGCTGCTGGTGGTAAAGATGGGCTTGCGCGCCCCTTCAAAAAAGCGCTTTTGCAGCGGCACGTTGGCCTGGGTGTCGGGCAACAGCTGTTCGCGCCGGTAATAATTGAACGGGCTGGCAAACAGCTCGTCGCTGTCGGCCACCAGGGCGCCTTCGAGCTGCTCACCGTAGAGCCCCAGCTCCTGGATCAGCTGATGAATGGCGGTGAGCATGGGGCCGGCCACGTCGTCGGCATAGATCTGATCTCCGCTCAGCATCAGCACCGCCGGACGCTGGGCCGGCTGACTGTGGCGCTCACTCAACCAGTCGTCCGCCGCCACCAGGCCATCGGGAGCGGCATGATGGGGCTTGCGGCAGGAGCCGTGCAGCATGGCATCAAGCCGCTCCCGCAACACCAGGCTGGGCAGCTCTTCGCCGTCGTAACACAGCTCTCCGCCCCACTCGGCCATGCCGTGCCAGTGAGACTCTCCCGGCCGGCGCCACTGCAGATCGTAGGGCAGCCGGGTATCGGTGGGCAGGGGCTCGTCGAGGGTCAGATCCAGCAACTGAATAAAACATGACTCTCCCACCCGCAGTTGCCGATGCGCCTTATCGGAAAACGCCAAGGGTTCACGACCGGGGAGGCACAGGCGAAAGCCCAGGGCCTCGCGGCTGGCCAGCCAGAACACCAGGCGATGGGTTTCGGCCCGGCGAAGCAGGGGGCCGGCGAGAATGGTGGAGTCCATGAAAAATCCGTTGATGCAGCAGTGGGCCCATCATAACCACTGGTTTGCGGCCTTGAAAGCACCCCCGGCTCAAGCCAGGACGATTCCTGCCGTTAACCCTGTACCGACTGCGCACTGGCCGAGCCGTATTTTGTATTAGTCGGAATGACATTCAGAAAACAAAATGATACAAAGATGTAAACAAAACTAGGGTGAGATCAAGGATGAAGCGACTTTCCATCAGACAAAAAATTCTGTTGCTGGCATTGCTGCCGCTGCTGCTGCTGGCCGCCGTCAGTACCTGGGTCAATGTATCCCAGTCGCTGCGGCTCAAGGAGCTCAGCGGTCAGAGCCTGCATCAATCCCTGTTTGAGTCTCGCAAGCAACAGCTGTCCAACTACATGGAGCTGGCCATCACCAGCATTCAGCCGCTGCTGGCCCGGGGCGACACCGACATTGCCAAGGAGCAGCTGCGCCGGCTGCGCTTCGACAACGGCACCGGTTACTTCTTTGTCTACGACCACGACGGTGTGCAGGTGGTCAGCGCCGACAACCCGGCCCGGGAAGGCAACAACTACTATGACTCCACCAGCCCCGATGGCCGCCACCTGGTGCGGGAGTATATTCAGCTTGGCCGCAATGGCGGCGGCTATGTGGAATACAGCTGGCCCAAGCCCGATGCCCGGGAAGGCTCTCCCAAGCTGGCCCACATCATGCCGGTGCCCGGCACCGACTGGCTGCTGGGCACCGGCTTTTACATCGACGATCTGCTCGCCACCGTGGCTCAGCTGGAAACTGAGCTGTCGGCCTCGGTACGCCAGGGCCTGATCAACTCGGCGCTGTCCGCTTCCCTGCTGCTGGCCTTGATCGCCGCCGTGGGCCTGGTCATTGCCCGGGGTATTCACACCCCCATTCGTCAGGCGGTGCACACCATGGAAAACATCGCCCAGGGGGAAGGGGATCTGACCCGCCGGCTCGACGCCGATCAGCAAAACGAGCTGGGCACCCTGGCCCGCTCCTTTAACCAGTTCGCCGGCCAGATCAGCGAGCTGGTGCAGAACACCCGCCATTCCGCCGACACCCTGCAGCAGGCCAGCCAGGAGCTGCAGCGGTTTATGGAAGAAACCGAGGTCGGCATCGGCCGCCAGCATCACGAGAGTGACCAGCTGGCCACCGCCATGAACCAGATGTCGGCCACCGCCCAGGAAGTGGCCAGCAGCGCCGCCAACGCCGCCGAGGCCGCCGAGCAGGCCGAGCGCCTGGTCAACAATGCCCAGCAGCAGTTGCAGGGCGCCATTGCGGTGATCGACGGGCTGGAGAACCAGGTGGCCGCCGGGGTGGACATCATTCAGCGGCTGGGGCAGGAGTCGGAGCAGATTGGCACCGTACTTGATGTGATCCGCGGCGTGGCCGAGCAGACCAACCTGCTGGCACTCAACGCCGCCATTGAGGCGGCCCGGGCCGGCGAGCAGGGCCGCGGCTTTGCGGTGGTGGCCGACGAGGTACGCACCCTGGCCGGCCGCACCCAGACCAGCACCGAAGAAATTCACACCATGATCACCCGGCTGCAGCAGGGGGCCAAGGAGGCGGTGCAGGCCATCGAGACCATTCGCGACGGCAGCAGTCACACCGTGACCGAAGCCCGCCGCATCGACGAGGCCCTGCTCGACATCGGCACCGCGGTCAATACCATCAACCTGATGAACGCCCAGATCGCCAGTGCCGCGGAAGAGCAGACCCAGGTATCGGAAAGCATCAACACCAACGTGCATCAGATTGTGGCCATCGCCGAGCAGACCAATGCCGGCTCCAAGGCGGCGACCCAAACCAGCCGCCAGCTGGGCGATCTGGCTGGCCGGCTGCAACAGCTGGTGGGCCGCTACCGTACCAGCTAAACCCGAGGCCGGCCCCGGCCGCCGGCCTCAGCATTCACTGGCCACTTCAGTGCCCCTTCTTTACACTGGGGATCCGTTTGCTTCGGATCCCTGACGTTATGCGTGAAAAACTGGAACGCCGCTCTTTTCTGTTTACCCTGCTGCTGGTCAGCCTGTTGTTCGGGCTGGTGCTCAAGCCCTTCTGGGGAGCCATTTTCTGGGCCTGCGCCATCAGCGTGATCTTTTACCCGCTGCAAAACGCCATCATCGCGCGCATCGGCCCCAAGCCCAACCGGGCGGCGCTGCTGACCCTGACCATTTGCGTGGTCATCGTGGTGCTGCCGGTGCTGTTTATCGCCGCCTCCTTTGCCCAGGAGGGGCTGCTGCTGTACCAGCGCCTCGACCAGGGTGAAATCAGCCCCGGCAATCTGCTGGAGCAGATCCGCACCGCCTTTCCGCTGCTGCCCGATCTGCTGGCGCGGTTGGGCATCGATCTGGACAGTATGCGCGAGAAACTGTCGGAAGCCGCGGTGGCGGCCAGCAAGCTGCTGGCGGGCAAGGCCCTCACCGCCGGCCAGAGTACCTTTACCTTTGTGGTGGACGTGGCGCTGATGCTGTACCTGGCCTTTTTTCTGCTGCGCGACGGCCATCAGCTCACCGAGCTGCTGGTACGGGCCCTGCCCCTGGGCGATGCCCGGGAGCGCACCCTGTTTGCCAAGTTTTCGGAAGTCACCCGGGCCACGGTCAAGGGCAACATACTGGTGGCTATGGTCCAGGGCGCCCTGGGCGGCTTTATTTTCTGGGTGCTGGGCATTCCCGGCCCGCTGCTGTGGGGGGTGGTGATGGCGTTCCTGTCACTGATCCCGGCCATTGGCGCGGCCCTGGTATGGCTGCCGGTGGCCATTTACCTGTTCGCTACCGGGGCCTGGGTGTCGGGCAGCATACTGGTAGCATTTGGCGCCCTGGTGATCGGCCTGGCCGACAACGTGCTGCGCCCGCTGCTGGTGGGCCGCGACACCAAGCTGCCCGACTACCTGGTGCTGTTTTCCACCCTGGGCGGCATCAGCCTGATGGGCGTGAACGGCTTTGTTATCGGCCCACTGGTGGCCGCGCTGTTTCTGGTGTTCTGGGACATTTTCATGCGCGAGTTCAACGGCCGGGAGCGGGAAGAGCAAGGCCACCCCGGGCCGCAGGCTCAGTCCGGCAAGGATTGACGGCGGCGAATGCGCGCCATATTGCCGGTCAGCCCCTCGGCAATGGTGCGGATTTGCCGCCCTTCCCGCTCCAGGTTGTCGAGCAGGGGCTGGGAGCTTTCGGCCTGCTGCCACAGTCGCGCCAGATAGGCGTCCAGCTCGTTCATGGCCGCCTCCTGGGCCGAAATGGCCTCGGCAATGTCGCCGTTCATTTTGCTCAGCCCCGCCGAACGCTGCTGAATACCTTCCAGCGCCGCCAGCCCGGAACGCACCTTTTCTGCCGCCTCCCCGCTGACCTGGGCATTGGCGGCCATCAGGCCGGCACTGCGCTCTACCCGCTCACTCAGGGCATCAATCATCTGCTGAATGTCCTGGGTGGCATCCTGAGTGCGCCGGGCCAGGGTGCGCACCTCGTCGGCCACCACCGCAAAGCCCCGCCCCTGTTCACCGGCCCGGGCCGCCTCGATGGCGGCGTTGAGCGCCAGCAGGTTGGTCTGCTCCGAAATGCTTTTAATGGTGTCTACGACCGTGGCCACCCGGGTCAGGGTATCGCCCAGCAAGGCCGCTTCCTGCAATGTGGTGGCGCTGTCCGCCTCCAGCCGGCTGATGCCGTCCATGGCTTCCTGCATGTACTGGCCGGTGGTCGCGGCTTCGGCATGGCTCTGGCCGGTCCATTCACTGGCCTGCCGGCAGTGCACCGCGACCTGCTGCAGACTCTGGTGCTGCCCGGCCACCGCCGTGCGGCAGGCGGCAATTTGACGATGCTGCTCTCCCACCGCCTGGCCGGTATGTTCCACCGTTTCGCCAATGGCGCCCACGGCGCCATGCAGACCGCCCACCGCCTGCTCCACCAGCGTCAGGGTGCCCGAGAGGTGATCCAGGGTGGCATCAATGGCCGAGCCGATCACCCCGAACTCGTCTTCTCCGGAAAACCCGACCCGGCGCTCCAGGCCGCCCGACGCCACGGAGCTCATCACCCCTTCAATGTGCGCCAGCAGTGGCAGCAGGTTGGCACTCACGGCGCGGGCCACCAGCCACAGCAACACCAGGCCGCCAGCACTGGCGGCAAGCAGCCATGCCGGATCGGGCAGCCTCAGGGGTAACGCGGCGGGCTGGCGCCAGGTCAGCCAGAGCACATAAAGGGAAGGCGCCAGCAATAACACGCCGGCCAGGTAGCAGGTCAGCATCAGCTTGTGCTTCAGCGGCAGGTTCATCAGCAGGCGGTCGCGCCAGCCAATTGTGACGGCATCCATGCAGTATCTCCATATGATATTTCTTTATATAGAAATAACACATGGCAAACAACGGCTCAACAACCTCTTTTCATCCCGCTTGAATAACAAAACCCCGTATCGTGTTCACGATACGGGGTTTGATGGCATGACCGGCGTCAGGGACGCTGTCAGTCGAGCTCAACGGTCAGCTGCACCGACTCGTCAAAGAAGAACTCGTCACAGTTGTTGCCCGGGCCGCTGCGATCCACCACCAGGAACTCGTCGTTGTCGCGCAGCGCCATGATCGGATGGTGCCATACGCCCCTGTGGTAGTTCACGCCCTGGCGACCGCTGGCGCGGAAGGCGCGCACGGTGGCCGGGTCGATGTTCATGCTGCCGTCGCCCACCGGGGCAACCACCAGCAGGAAGTCGTGGCCGAACAGCGGAATAAAAGACTGGGAGCCGAACGGATGGCGCTCCAGCATTTTGATCTGCAGCGGGTATTCCAGGGTCTCGGCACGGAAGATGCTGATGATGCCCTGGCCCTGCTCGTCCAGCTGTACTTCACCCAGCTTGTGGTAACGCTGAGTGGAGCCGTTGTTGATCATGAAATAGTCACGACCTTCGGATTCGATGACGTCGCCAAAGGGAGCGAAGGCTTCCTTGGTCAGCGGCTCGATCTTGAGAGTTTTGATCATTGCTGCCTCCTGCAGAGAAGAAAGAAGGCAGGGCCTGCCGGCCCCGCCGGCCGTGTTACATGTCGCTCAGACGGAACAGGGCAATCTTGTTGATCTCTTTCACGGCGCGATCGAACTCGGTGTCGTAGTCGTTGTGAATACGCTCTTCAAAGGCCGCCAGGATCTGGTGACGGTTGGAGCCCTTGACCGCCATGATGAAAGGAAAGGCGAACTTTTCCTTGTAAGCGTTGTTCAGGTAAGTGAAGCGCTCGAACTCTTCGGCGGTGCACTCGCTGATGCCGGCACCGGCCTGCTCGTTGGTGGAGGCTTCGGTCAGCTCGCCGCGCTGGGCAGCCTTGCCGGCCAGATCCGGGTGAGCGTTGATCAGGTCGAGCTGAGCTTGTTTGTCGGCATTCAGCAGCACAGTGCACATACGGGCGTGCAGTTGCTCAATCTCGTTGTCGGCCTCGGTCAGGCCCTGGTCAAAGGTCTGCTCGGCCACCCAGGGAGAGTGCTCGTAAATGTCGGCGAAGATCTTGACGAACTCGTCGCGGCCCATGGTGCTGGGCTTGCAGGTCTTGAACAGGCTCATTACTTGTTTCCTTTGTAGGGATGGTGCTCATGCCAGTGCTTGGCAATGTCGATGCGGCGGGTAAACCACACCTTGTCATGGCTGCGGGCGTACTTGATAAAACGCTCCAGACCGGCCATACGGCCCGGGCGGCCCAGCAGGCGGCAGTGCATGCCGATGGACAGCATCTTGGGTGCTTCGGCGCCTTCTTCATAGAGCACGTCGAAGGCATCCTTCAGGTACTGGTAAAACTCTTCGCCGGTGTTGTAGCAACCCTGGCCAAAGCGCATGTCGTTGGTGTCCATCACGTAGGGGATCACCAGGTGGCCCTTGCCGTTGTTGTCTACCCAGTACGGCAGGTCGTCGCCGTAGGAGTCGGAGTCATACAGGAAACCGCCCTCTTCCATCACCAGCTTGCGGGTGTTGGGGCTGTCGCGACCGGTGTACCAGCCCAGCGGACGTTCGCCACAGACGCGCTCGAAGATTTCCAGCGCCTTATACAGGTGCTCGCGCTCTTCCTCTTCGCTCATGAACTGGTAGGTGATCCACTTGTAGGCGTGGGAGCAGATCTCGTGACCTTCGTCCATGAACGCCTTGGCGATTTCCGGGTAACGCTCAATGGCGGTGGCCACGGCGAAGATGGTCAGCGGAATGTCGTAGCGCTTGAACAGGCGCAGCAGGCGCCAGACACCGGCACGGCTGCCATACTCATAGATGGACTCCATGCTCATGTGACGCGCGTCCGGGAAAGACACGGCTGCCGGCATTTCCGACAGGAAGGCTTCAGATTCACCGTCACCGTGCAGCACACAGCGCTCACCGCCTTCTTCGTAGTTCAGAACAAAGTTGATGGCGATACGCGCATCACCGGGCCACTGCGGGTGAGGAGGGTTGGCACCATACCCGACGAGATCGCGGGGATAGTCTTTGTTTTGGCTCATCTGAAAACTCCTAAAAAAACAAAGGATTACATGCCGGCCAAATACAGCCGGGAAAAGAGAGTTTGACGGTCGTCACAATCTTCCCATTGTATACAATAAAATCAACTTATGTAAATAACAGGTTTAGTTTTTGTATCGGAAGCCCGCCGCATTCTTGCTTTGCGACCACAAAGCAAAGACAATCGGCAACGGATCAAGATTCCCGCATTGAAAAATGTGACGCAGTGCTCAAAAAAACATGTCTCGATGTTAAGATAATGTAGACGCGCTGTTTATCTTGATGTAAAAATACTTCTGCCGGCGTTACCCGTCGGCAGTACCTTGGACTTTGAAGACGCAGTAATGCGCAAGGTAACTTGAAAATGGGAAGACTGACTACTCACGTACTCGATACTGCCAAGGGCCTGCCCGGCTCCGACATCAAGGTTGAGCTGTACAAGGTTGACGGCGAGCAAACCACGCTGATCAACACCGTTTACACCAACCACGACGGCCGTACCGATGCCCCCATCCTGGAAGGTGCTGACTATGTTGCCGGCAAATACCAGCTGGTATTCCACACCTCTCCTTATTTCAAGAAACAAGGTATTGAACTGCTTGAGCCGGCATTCCTGGATGACGTTGTTATCCGTTTCGGTATTGCCGAAGGCGAAGAGCACTATCACGTACCCCTGCTGATCTCGCCCTACAGCTACTCCACCTATCGCGGTAGCTAAAGGGTCGCAGACGGCTCCTGCTCATGCCGCCGGCCCAAGGAAGACTGGCGGCATGGGCAGTCTGCAAAATTACCCACGAGGACTTCCGGTTATGGAACACGCCAAGCACGAGCCAACCTCTCAAACACTCCCGGCTTCCGGGGGGCTGCTGGACAAGCTGTTCAAACTGAGCGCCCATGGCACCACCGTCAAAACCGAGCTGGTAGCCGGTCTGACGACCTTTATCACCATGGCGTACATCATTTTCGTCAACCCCAATATTATGTCTGCCTCCGGCATGGATGCGGGAGCGGTCTTCGTGGCCACCTGTATTGGCGCCGCCATTGCCACCCTGTTTATGGGGCTCTACGCCAACTGGCCGGTGGGCCTGGCGCCGGGTATGGGCCTGAATGCCTTCTTTGCCTTCACCGTGGTCGGTGAAATGGGCTACAGCTGGGAAGTGGCGCTGGGCGCCGTATTCTGGTCCGGCATCATCTTTACCGCCATGAGCTTCTGGAAGATTCGTGAATGGGTGCTCGACGCCATTCCCGAGTCACTGCGCTATGCCATGACCGCGGGTGTGGGCCTGTTTCTGGGCTTTATCGGCCTGAAAACCGCCGGCATCATTGCCGACAGCCCGGCCACCCTGCTGACCACCGGCGACCTGACCCAGCCTCAGGCCTGGCTGGCCGTCCTCTGTTTCCTGATCATCTCCGTGCTGGCTCACCGCAAGGTATTCGGCGCCGTGCTGATCGGCGTGCTCGGCACCACCCTGATTGGTCTGGGCATGGGACTGGTGGAATACAACGGCATCTTTGCCGCGCCGCCCAGCCTGGCCCCGACCCTGTTCAAGCTAGACATCATGGGCGCCCTGGACGTGGGCATGATCACCGTGATCCTGGCGTTTTTGTTTGTGAACATGTTCGACACCGCCGGCACCCTGATGGGCGTGGCCGAACGCGCTCACCTGCGTCGCCCCGACGGCACCATTGAAGGCCTGAAAAAATCCCTCAAGGCCGACAGCGCCTCGTCGGTTATCGGCACCTTTGTCGGCTGTCCACCGGTTACCAGCTATGTGGAAAGCTCCGCCGGCGTGGCCGCCGGTGGCCGTACCGGCCTCACCGCCGTGACCATTGCGGCCCTGTTCCTGCTGTCCATCTTCCTGGCGCCCCTGGCCGGCATGGTGCCCGCCTACGCCACCGCCGGAGCCCTGATCTACGTGGCCTTCCTGATGACCAGCAGCCTGGCCAGCATCGAGTGGCACGACTACACCGAAATGGCCCCGGCCGCCATCACCGCCCTGATGATGCCGCTGACCTTCTCCATCGCCAACGGCATTGCCATGGGCTTCATCTCCTACACGGTGCTGAAAGTGGCCACCGGCCAGGCGAGCAAGGTGTCGGTGGGCGTGTATGTGTTGAGCGCCATCTTCGTCGCCAAGTTTATCTTTATGTAAGCACTTGTCACTGAAAGCAAAAAGCCACCGCATTGCGGTGGCTTTTTTGTTGGCTGTGTCCCGTCATGCCGGGCTTGACCCGGTATCTTGCTGCCTGCCTTGAAAAAATTCCGGCTTTCGCCGGAATGACCGAGAGGGTCAGTTCACCCCGCCAACCGGCTCATGCGCCGGCGCAGCTCGGCCATCTTGTCGTTCATCACCCGCTCAAAACGCCCCAGCTCCAGCAGCAGCCGCTCCCGGGAGCTTTCCCGGCCCAGCAACTGCTCCAGCTCTTCAATGGCGCTGTCCAGGGTCTGGGCCACTTCCCGGTTGATAACCCGGGGAAAATGAAACTTGAGGCTGGCGGGCAGGCAGGAGTCCGGGCCGCGTTCGAACCAGATCTTGAGCACCTTGTGGGTGTCGCTCTCACCCAGGCGAAAACGGCTGATGGCACCGGTGTCTTCAATGCCCATGGCGGCGAGCGTGGGGTAAGCCTGACTCATAACAACCTCCGTTTACAAAACAAACCCTTTACATTTTATTAACCCAAAGGCTAGCCGCTGGCGCCGGTTCCCATTAGAGCCAGTTACCGCGCAAGCTTAAGACCAGCTGGTCCCATGGAACAAGGCCGGCTGGTGCTAATGCCGGCACACGGGCCCTTCTAGAGTGGGGCCACTACCTGTGAACATTACAACAAGACAAGGAGCCGTCATGGCAGCACAAACCCTTACCCTGACACTGAGCCCGGAACTTGCCACCCTGTTTGAACAATATGAAGCCCTGACCCGCGTCAGCGCTGAGCAGTATGTGCAACAACTGGTGGAAAAGACGCAGCCCACTCTGGAAGCCATGGTGGCGGCCCTGCAGGAAGCCGGCGACGACGAAGCCGCGGTGATGGAGCTGTTTGGCAGGAAAATGGCCGAGTCCATGCTGCGCCAGCAGCAGGCGGTCCAGGCGTAACAAACAACAAGGCCACTGTGCTCTGCATCATACAGACAACGCAGATGTGACACGAAGCAGCAGTGGGGATTGCCGTAGCCGACCGTCAAATGTCAGGGATGCCATTTGCCGAGCGGCCCAGGGATGGGCTTGTAGCATGTCGGCGGAGCGCAACCGCACTGTTGCTTCGCACTCCTCCCGATTACTTCAGCGCTTCTATCTGACGGCGCAGTTCGTCCAGCTTGTCCTGCATCACCCGCTCCATGTGCTCCAGATCCGCCAGCAACTGCTGTTTGGTGTCGGCGGTGGCCTCATCTGTTTTCACCTCACTGCCCAGTAACCAGTGCAGCTCCAGCAAGGCCTGGCGCAGGACCGGGCTGGTGTCTTCCAGACTGTGCCACTGCTCGGTTTTCTGAAACTCCACCGGTCCCAACGACCCCGGGCGGGCAAAGGTGAATTTCTTGCTGCGCGACAGCAGCGAGCCCTTTGGCCTGTGGTAATAAATCTTGAGCACGTCCGCCCGGCCCTCACGCCTGAGCTGGTAACGGCTGATGTTGTCAAAGGAGGTAATACCCATCTGGGCAAGGGTCGGATAGAGTTGGCTCATTGCTGCTCGCTCGGAAGTTCGTCATTCAACACACTCCGCTCACTGGCGGAGAACACTGTTGCTGCAAGCCTTCTTCCTTGAGCAGCCCCGGCGGCGACCGGGTCGAGCAACAGGCCGGCAAGTCTAGCCCGGCCCACCAACAACCAACAGGGCCAGTTCACTTTTCATACTGGTACCAGTTGATCAGACCGGGTCGGCCAGACCGGGTCAGACCGATACCAGCACCGTCTTGCCCCGGCAGAATTCCTTCAGCGCCGGACGCCGGGCCGGGTCTGCATCGGGCGGCCAGTGCCGACCGTGATAAGGATCCGGATTGACCCGGCACAGGTCAAAGGGCAGCGCCCGGGCCAGCCGCTCGCCCCGGCTTCGGTCCTGCGTCCAGATAGCTGCCATGCCGTCGGCAGACAGCTGCCGGCACAGCGCCAACATGGCCGCCTCATCCGGTACCCGCAGCACGCCGCAAAACGGGCCGGCGGGCCAGGCGGGAAACAGCGTCATGGCGGGGTCCGTGCCTTCAATCAGCGTCGGCGGATAATGCCAGCCCTCCTCGTCGGGCAGGTAACCGCCACAGCGAATGCGCCCGCCCCGGCGTTCGGCCTCGCGCAACTGGCGCTCCAGCCACTCCCGCTGACCGCTCTTGGCCAGCGGCCCCAGCGCCACTCCCGGCTCGTCGGGCCGGCCGGTGCGCAGCCCCGTCAACCGGGCGGTCAGCCGTTCCAGAAAGGCGTCTGCCAGGGCGGGAGTGATCAGCACGCCGCCTTCGCTCTGGCGCCAGCTGGCCCGATAGCGAAAACAGCTGTTGAGCACCGACTCCACCGCCGGCTCCAGCTCGGCATCATCCAGCACCAGTTGCACATCCGCCCGGGCCAGCTCCAGCCGCACCGGCTTGAGCTGGGCTCCCGCCAGGGCCGCCATGGCCGCCCCGCCCTTGCGCTCGCCGCTGTAGGCCAGCCCCGCAATACGCGGATCCGCCACCAGGCCGGCCACCTGCTCCTTGCTAATGCGCAGCGGCGTCACCAGCCCTTCCGGCACCTCGGCCCGGGCCAGCAGCCGCGCCAGCACATCCACCAAACGGGACAAATGCTCCGCCGGCTTCAGCAGCAGGCCATTGCCGGCCATCAGTGCCGGCACCAGCAAGCGAAAGCATTGCCACAGGGGCGCCGGGCCGGCGGTGAGCGCCAGCATCAGCCCCAGCGGCAACTGGCCATGCTGGCTGCGCGCCGAGGGCAGCATGGCCTGACCATGGGCGGCAAAATAGGCGCATTCCTCGGCGCAGCGTTCCACCTCCTGCAGGCAATCGGCCAGCAGGGAGCCGGTCTCCAGGCAGAGCTCCCGGGCCAGGCGGTCGCGCTCGGCGGACAGCGTCGAGGCCAGCCGGAACAGCAGGGCCGCGCGCTCAGCGGGGGCCACCTGCTGCCACTCCTGGGTCGCCTCATGGGCCAGGGCCAGACTCTGCTCCAGCCGGGTTGCGCTCATACCGGCATGGTGGGCCAGTACCCGACCGGTACCGGGATCAAAGGAAACAAAGGTCATCACAGGGCTCCTTGTGCAGGGCTTGCCACGCCCTCAGCCACGACATCGGCTGGTATACTGAATGCGGTGGCACTCGGCACCACGTTTTCACCGACGTTAATAAAGGGTTAACCGGGCCACAAAGGCCAGTTACCCCCGATGAATGGAACCAGGGAGGAGTCTCATGCCCGAGCCGACGGCCGGCTATTGTTCACGCTGGCAGCGCCTGCTGCCCTTTCTCGGCTGGTGGCCCCTGGTCAACCCGGCCAGCCTGCGGGCCGACGCCCAGTCCGGCCTGACCAACGCCATCGTGGTGCTGCCCCAGGGGGTGGCCTATGCCCTGATCGCCGGCCTGCCGCCGGAATACGGCCTTTACGCCGCCATTGTGCCCGCCATTATTGCGGCCCTGTTCGGCTCTTCCTGGCACCTGATTTCCGGCCCCACCGCCGCCATGTCGGTGGTGGTGTTTACTTCGGTCAGCCCGCTGGCCGAGCCCGGCACCGCCACCTTTATTGCCCTGGCGCTGACCCTGACCCTGATGAAGGGGGTATTCCAGCTGGTGCTGGCCTTTGCCCGGCTCGGGGTGCTGGTGAACTTCGTGTCCCAGTCGGTGGTGATCGGCTTTACCGCCGGTGCCGCCGTGGTGATCGCCTCCAGCCAGCTGCCCACCCTGCTCGGCATTACGGTAGACGGTAATGGCAGCGTCACCGGCACCTGGTGGCAACTGCTGCATCACTTAACGGAAGTGGATTACTACAGCCTGTCGGTGGCGCTGTTTACCGTGGCGGCCTGTGTGGGCATCAAACGCTGGCGGCCACGCTGGCCCAATATGCTGATCGCCCTGGCCCTGGCCAGCGGCCTGGCGCTGTTGATTGATCCCGATCATGAACACATTGCCCTGGTGGGCGCCATTCCCGCCGGCCTGCCGCCCTTAAGCCTGCCGGACTTCAGCCTGGCCAGCATCAGTGCCCTGGCGCCGGGGGCACTGGCCATCAGCCTGCTGGGGCTGGTGGAAGCCGCTGCCATCTCCCGGGCCATTGCCAGCCGCTCCCACCAGCGCCTGGACGACAACCAGGAGTTCATTGGCCAGGGGCTGTCGAATCTGGTGGGCGCCTTCTTCTCCTGCTACGCCTCGTCGGGCTCCTTTACCCGCACCGGCATCAACTACACCTCGGGCGCCCGCACCCCCATGGCGGCCATCTTCGCCTCCGGCTTTTTGTTGCTGATCCTGCTGCTGATCCCGGGCATCACCACCTGGCTGCCCCTGCCGGCCATGGCCGGCCTGCTGCTGGTGGTGGCCTGGAATCTGATCGACGTTCACCATATCGGGCTGATTATTCGCGGCTCCCGCTCCGAGACCACGGTGCTCACCGCGACCTTTGCCGCTACCCTGCTGGTGGAGCTGGAATTCGCCATTTACACCGGGGTGATCCTGTCGCTGGTGTTCTACCTCAAACGCACCTCCACTCCTCGGGTGGTGTCGATTTTGCCCGATCCCGACAGCAAGCATCCCTTTTTCGTCAACGCCGAACGCCGTCGCCTGCCCTACTGCCCCCAGCTGCGTATTGTGCGCATTGAAGGTTCGCTGTTCTTTGGCGCGGTCAACCACGTGCAGGAATACCTGCAGGCCATTCGCGAGCCCCGACTGCTGATCGTGGGCAACGGCATCAACTTTGTGGACATGGTGGGCGCCGACATGCTGGTGCAGGAAGCCGAACGCCGGCGCGAGCTGGGCGGCGACCTTTACCTGTGCAACCTGCGGGAAGGAGTGCTGCGTTTTCTGTTGCGCAACAACCGGCTCGACGACATTCGCCGGGATCATGTGTTTATCAACAAGGGCCAGGCCATTCACCGCATCTACGATCAGCTCGACGCCGAGGTATGCCGCACCTGCACCGCTCGCATCTTTCGGGAATGCCATCTTCGGCCACCGGGGCAACCGGCGGAAAAAGCAAAAGCAGAAGGCTAACGGCGCGCTGGCCATATGGTCGGCGCGCAACTGGCCCTGTTCAGGGCCGTGGCGGGGGGTAGAGTGTGTTAACACCTTGTTACCTTTAGCCGCCGCCAGTGAGGCCAGTGCCATGACCGATCTTCTTCACGACCATCCCAGCCGGCTGCGCCCGGTGCGCGACCTGTTCAACCTCGACGTGGACATGCAGGTGCCGGTGTTCGAGCACCAGGACGAGCACGTGCCCGACATCGATCCCAGCTACTGTTTCAACCCGGACGTCACCCTGGCCATTCTGGCCGGCTTTACCCGCAACCGCCGGGTGCTGCTGCAGGGGCTGCACGGCACCGGCAAGTCCACCCACATCGAGCAGGTGGCCGCCCGTCTCAACTGGCCCTGTGTGCGGGTCAATCTCGACGGCCATATCAGCCGCCTGGATCTGGTGGGCAAGGACACCATAGTGCTGGAGGAAGGCAAGCAGATCACCCGCTTTCAGGAAGGCATAGTGCCCTGGGCGCTGCGCCGGCCGGTGGCGCTGATCTTTGACGAGTTCGACGCCGGCCGGCCCGACGTGATGTTCGTCATTCAGCGCATTCTGGAGCAGGACGGCAAGTTTACCCTGCTTGACCAGAACCAGGTGATCACCCCCCACCCCCACTTTCGGCTGTTCGCCACCGCCAATACCGTGGGGCTGGGCAACGTCACCGGCCTCTACCACGGCACCCAGCAGATCAACCAGGCCCAGATGGATCGCTGGAACATTGTCGCCAAGCTCGACTACCTGCCCCGGGAAGACGAAATTCGCATCGTGCAGGGCAAGGTGCCCCGCTACAACGATGCCCGTGGCCATGAGCTGATAAGCCAAATGGTGGCGGTGGCCGAACTCACCCGGGCCGGCTTTGCCGCCGGGGATCTGTCCACCCTGATGTCGCCCCGCACCCTGATCGCCTGGGCCGAAAACACCGAGATTTTCGGTGATACCGCGCTGGCGTTCCGGCTGTCGTTTCTCAACAAGTGCGACGAGGCCGAACGCCCCTTGGTGGCCGAATACTACCAGCGCTGCTTTGATGAAGAGCTGCGCGAGCCCCAGGCTCTGCAACTGACGGCTATCTGAACCATGGCCGCCTCCCTTCCCCCTTCGAATCCGGCCGCCGAAGCGCGCCGCCAGCAACGGCTGGAAGAGCTGTGCGCGGCGCTGATCCGCGCCCAATCGGCCCAACGCGAGGTGCGCTACCGGGGCCACCGGCTGGAATGGCGCGGCAGGGCCTACCCGCTGCGCGCCCCGCATCTGCAACTGAATGCGCAACAGGACGACTGGGGCTCCTGCCGGGGTGTGGCCGACGCCATTGCCCTGCGCCTGCGCCATCACGATCCCGAACTGCACCGGCACTGGCTGCCCGCGCCGCCGGTGGCCCGGCTGGTGTTCGAATTGCTGGAGCAGCTCAGGGTGGAGTCTCTGGTGCCGGCCCATCACCCCGGCAGCCGGCGCAACCTGCATTACCGCTTCAGCGCCTGGAGCAATCGTTTTCTGGCCTCGGGCCAGACCGAAAGCCACCTGGGGCTGCTGCTGTTTACCCTGTCGATGATGAGCTGGGTACAACTGGGCGGCGGCCCCATCGACGAGAGCACCGAGCACCTGATCGAGTCGACGCGCATGTTTCTGCTGCGGGAGATCGGCCAGCCCTTTGGCCGCATTCGCCGCTGCCGCGAAGATCAGGCCGCCTACGGCGAGCAGGCACTGGCCATTGCCCTGACCGTGAACGGGCTGATCGAGGAGCTGCAAAAGCAGCTGACCGGCGACGAACAGGACAATGACGCACTGGAAGAGGTCGGCAACGGCTTTGGCCTGCTGCTGGATCTCGACGGCGACGGCGAGCAGGGCGCCAGCCTGGCCGGCGGCGCCTCCACCCGCGACGGCGACGGTGAGGCCAGTTACCGCATCTTTACCGGCCAGTACGACAAGGAGTGGCGGGCCGACCGCAAGGTGCGCCCCGAGCTGCTGGCAACGCTGCGCCAGCAGCTGGATAGCCGCATTCGCGAGCAGGGCCTTAACCTCAACGGCCTGACCAAAAAACTGCGCCGGCTACTGGCCCGCCCCCACGACGACGGCTGGCGCTTTGGCGAGGAAGAAGGCCGGCTCGACGGCCGCCGGCTGTCCACCCTGGTCACCAGCCATGCCGACCGCCGGGTGTTCAAGCAGTCCCGGCAGGAATGGCACGCCAACGCCGCGGTCACCCTACTGGTGGACAATTCCGGCTCCATGCGCCCCCACATGACGCACATCGCCATGCTTGTCGACCTGCTGGTGCAGGGGCTGGAACGCACCGGCGCCCGCACCGAAGTGCTCGGCTTTACCACCGGCCACTGGAACGGCGGCCAGCCCCTGAAGGACTGGCAACGCCGGGGCCGGCCCGCCAATCCGGGCCGGCTCAATGAACGCTGCCACCTGGTGTACAAAGGCGCCGACACCCCCTGGCGCCGGGCCCGGCAGAGCCTCGCGGCCCTGCTCAAGGGCGACCTGTTCCGGGAAGGCCTCGACGGCGAGGCCCTGCTGTGGGCCGAGCAACGGCTGCTGGCCGAAGACGTCAATGAGCGCCTGCTGCTGGTGATCTCCGACGGCTGCCCCATGGACACCGCCACCCGCCAGGCCAACGCGCAGGACCTGCTCGACAGCCACCTGATGGCGGTGGCGGATCGCATCGATCGGGATCCGCGCATTCGCCTGTGTGCCCTGGGGGTGGGCCTCGATCTGAGCCGCTATTACCGCCACAACCAGCTGCTGGATCTGGAGCACAGTCCCGACAACCGGATTTTCGATGAAATTCTGGCGCTGCTGGGGCGGACCATGCACGGCTGAACGCCAGTTGACAAGTCGCGTCCCAGGCCGGAGAATTAACAACTTTTTTACAAAAATCAACCATAACAAATTGAAAATAAAGAAGTTTTATTCTGGCCCCAGCTTGAGAACACAAGTGGTCCTAACCAATTTCACGCCCTCATTCAAAGATATTGTCAGGCTTTGAACGAAAGCCGGACACGACAGCCCGCCGTCCTGGCAGTCCCGTTTCGGGCAGCACGGCAACCATTGAGCCAGTCTCACGGAGTGTTCGCACTCCGGTTATCACGGAAGGTACACACCCGGTCTCATCCGGGCCACACAACTGGAGCAAGAAACCATGATATTCAAGCAACGTTTTGTGAAATCCCTGTCCCTCGCCCTTTGCCTTGGCGCCGCCATGGCCAGCCCCCAACTGCTGGCCAACACCTTTCGGGTGGCGGTGGGCGACGGTGCCGGCGGCACCCAGCATGAACTCGGCAAGGCCTTTTCCGAAGAGCTGAAGGCACGCACCGAAGGCAAGCACGACACTCAGTTGTTCCTCAACGGCCAGCTGGGCGACGAACAGGCCACCGTCAACGACGCTTCCATGGGGCTGCTCGACTTCTCCATTCTGGCCATCAACAACGTCACCCCCTTCTCGCCTTCCGTGGGCGTGCTGACCCTGCCCTACATGGTGCAGAGTCTGGATGACGCCGTGGCCCTGACCCAGGGCGAAGTGGGCCAGGAGCTGGTCAACAACACCATTCGCGATGCCGGTGTGCGCATTGTGGGCTGGGCCTATTCCGGTTTCCGGGTGCTGACCAACTCCAAGCAGCCGGTGTCCAGCCTGGCTGATCTCAATGGCCTCAAGATCCGGGTGCCCAACAACGAGATCATGATCGACACCTACCGCGCCTGGGGCATCAACCCCACCCCCATGGCCTGGTCCGAAACCTTTACCGGCCTGCAGATGGGCGTGGTGGACGGCCAGGACAACCCCTACATTACCGTCTCCGCCATGAAGTTCGACGAGGTACAGAAGTACATCACCAACATTCGTTACCTGTTCTCCATTGAACCGCTGATCATGTCGGAAGCGGTGTTCCAGTCGCAGCCAGAAGACGTGCAGCAGGCCATTCTGGCCGCCGGCAAGGCCGCCACCGAGCACAGCGCCCAATGGCTGGTGGCTCAGGAAGACCGCATCAAGGCCGAGCTGGTGAAAAACGGCATGCAAATCAGCGAGCCCGCCAACGGCGAGCAGGAATGGATGGAAAAGGCCGTGAGCCAGGTCTGGCCCAAGTATTACGACGCCGTGGGAGGCAAGGACAAACTGAACCAGATCCTGCAATCCCTGGGCCGTGACACCATTTAATCACCCCGCTCGACCCGTCTGCCCCCGGTTGCGTCGGGGGCAGTGTGCATCAGGGAGGAACCGGCCATGTCCATTGGCACCATCATCTACCGGCTTATCGACAACATCGAACGCGTGATCTGCAGCACCCTGCTTGCCACCTTTGTGGTGATCCTGTTCGTACAGATTATTTCACGGCAGCTGTTCAATCACTCCATTGCCTGGAGCGAGGAGCTGTCCACCTACATGTTTGTGTGGTTTGTGTACTTCGGTGCCAGCTACGCCACCAAACTGGCGGCCCACAACCGGGTCACCTTTCAGTTCAAGCTGTTCCCACCTAGGGTGGCGGTGTGGAGCGAAGCCCTGGCCGATCTGATCTGGGTGGGCTTCAACAGCTACTTTGTCTGGCTCAGCTATGACTTCGTGTTCAACAAGATGAACCTGTTCTGGAAGTCCCAGACGCTGGGGTTCCCGATGAAATACGTGTACATGATCCTGCCCATCGCCTTTGCACTGATGACCTTTCGCATTCTGCAGGTGAACTACTACAAGCTGGTCAAGGGCATCGACATTCGCGATCCCGAGTCACTGGAAGTGGAAAAGCTCATGGACTCGGCCCAGCAACCGAAGTCATCAACATCCACACAGCAGGACGAGCCTCAGCCCCCCATTCAAGGCCGAGTCAAGGCGGGAGCCCACCATGGTTGAATCATCCGTAGTCATGATCCTGTTCGGCAGCTTTCTGGCGCTGCTGCTGCTGGGCGCGCCCATCAGCGTGTCGCTGGGGGTGTCGGCACTGGCCTCCTTTCTGTATCTGGGGGAAAACCCCATCAAGTTCGTGCAGATCGCCTTTACCTCGGTGGGCTCCTTTCCGCTGATGGCGCTGCCCGCCTTTATTCTGGCCGGCGCCCTGATGGAGGCCGCGGGCATTTCCAAACGGCTGGTGGACCTGGCGGAAAGCTTTGCCGGGCCCTTTACCGGCGGTATGTCGGCCGCCACCGTCATGGCCTGCATGTTCTTTGGCGCCATTTCCGGCTCCGGCCCCGCCACCACCGCCGCCGTGGGCATGCTGATGATCCCCGCCATGATCGAGCGGGGCTACGGCAAGGGCTATGCGTCGGCCATTACCGCGTCTTCCGGCGGTCTGGGCGTGGTCATTCCGCCGTCCATTCCCATGGTGATTTTCGGTATTTCCGCCATCGGCCTGATGCCGCCCCCCGAGGCGGTGGCCGCGCACGGCCAGTTCCAGTCGGTGTCCATTCCCAAGCTGTTTATCGCCGGCTTTCTGCCCGGACTGGTGCTGTCCTGCGGTCTGCTGACCATGAACTACTTCCTGTGCAAAAAGCAGAACTATACCGGCACCACCGAGGGCTGGTCCGGTGCCAACATTCTGACCATGCTGCGCAAGGGCACCTGGTCGGTACTGGCCCCCATCGTGATCCTCGGGGGCATTTACAGCGGCCTGTTCACCCCCACCGAATCGGCCATCGTCGCCATCTTCTACACCCTGTTCATCGGCTTTTTCGTGCACCGAGAGCTGAAGCTGAAAGACGTACTGCGCTCCCTGGAAACCACCACCTGGCTCACCGGCCGCGTGCTGCTGATCCTGTTTACCGCCACCGTGTTCGGACGCCTGCTGGTGGAAAACCAGATCCCGGCCATCGTCGCCTCGTCGATGCTGGAGATGACCAGCAACATCTATCTGATCTGGGCGCTGATCATCTTCTTCCTGCTGTTCGTGGGCATGTTCATGGAGACCCTGGCGGCCATACTGATCCTCACCCCGGTATTGCTGCCGGTGGCCTACAGCCTGGGGATAGACCCGGTTCACTTCGGCATTGTGGTGGTGTGCTGTCTGTCCATCGGCTTCCAGACTCCGCCCCTGGGCGAAAACCTGTTTATCGCCTCTGGGGTATCGGGCACCTCCATTGAAGAGATCTCGGTACGGGCCCTGCCCTTTGCCCTCACCTCGGTGATCGCCGTGTTCATTATCGCCTTTGTACCGGAAATCACCCTGTTCCTGCCCGAGCTGCTCGGGTACTAGAACACCGGCGCCAGCCACCACCACGCCGCCGGCGTGATCAGGGTCAAGGCCCGTTCACGCCGGCGGCATCATCATGATGTCACCGATCGGCGCTATGCTGAACATTGCAAGAACGCCATTCCAGCCAACCAACAAGGGAGTGTCCCATGCTGCCGCAAGTCAACCGGATCCTGTACTGTACCGATCTGTCCAAGAACGCCTCCTATGCCTTTCAGTATGCCGTTTACCTGGCCAGGCAGACCGGGGCCGACATTCACATTCTCAAGGTGGTGGAGCAGCTGTCCGGCGACGAAAAGCTCACCCTGCAGTCCTACATTCTCAATCAGAGCAGCCGGGAAGAGTTTCTGCACCAGCGCCTCAATCATGCCAAAAGCCTGCTGCAGGAGCGGCTGGATTACTTCTGGAACGAGATAGCCCCCGAAGAGAAAGCCCTGCGCAGCAAAATCGTCGGGTGCGAGGTGGTGGAAGGCTACCCGGAGCAGACCATACTGAAACGCTCCAAAGAGCTGCAGTGTGACCTCATTATCATGGGCGCCCACGAAAAGGGCTGGTTTCATACCCTGCTGGGCAGCGTGGCCAAGAACGTGCTGCGGGAGTCACGCATTCCCACCCTGATCGTGCCCCGCCCGGCAAAGAAAACGGTCTGATGTAACTCCCCCCACCTTCACCTCGTTCCCACGCTTTGCGTGGGAATGCAGACCCTGTCCGGCAGGACAACCCCAACAGGCAGATATACACACCACGCTGGCGCGTGGAAGCGAGAAAAGCCCCCAGTCCCCAAACAAAAAAAAACCGGGCTGTCGCCCGGTAAAATGGAGTGAAGTAAAAAATGGGTCAGGCCCACTGAATCCTGTCCTGATCCTCCGGGCGATGCACCGCCCGGCCCAAGGGCACATGATCGTTGATCGCGGCGCGGATCGCCGCTTCTTCCTCGGCGGTAAAACCGCCGCACAGTTCAATCAGCTCAATGCGGCGGGTGAGCATTTCCTGGGCGGCCATGATGGCTTCCTCCAGGGTGCTGACGCCGGACACCGCCAGATCAAAGCCTTCGCTCTTGATGCGGCCATGGTGTTTGAACAGCTCCAGAACCGGGGCTTTTACAATAAATCCGTAACGACTCAGGCTCATCGGTTATCTCCTTGTTCAGGCGCTGGCACGGGCGGGGGCCGCCGCGGTCTGCCGGCTGTGATGCACAATACTGGCCAGGGCACAGGACGCCAGCCTTGCCTCGGGCGGATCGGCCCGGGAAGTGAGGATGATCGGCACCCGGGCGCCCAACACCAGGCCGGCGGCGGTGGCGCCCATAAAGTACACCATCTGCTTGAACAGAAAGTTGCCCGACTCCAGGTTGGGCACCAGCAAAATATCGGCGTTACCGGGCACCTTGCCGGAAATGCCCTTGATCTCGGCGGCTTCCCGGGACACCGCATTGTCGAACGCCAGCGGCCCTTCCACCACGGCCCCGGGCAGGGCGCCCATGGCCGCCAGCTTAACCAGCTCGGCGGCGTCCTGGCTCGAGGGCATGGCCTTGCTCACCTCCTCGGTGCCCGACAGCAGCGCCACCCTGGGCTCGTCACAGCCTAGGGCGTGCAGCAGCTCGATGGCGTTGCGGGCAATATGCAGCTTGTCGAGCACCGTCGGCTGCACATTGATCACCGCATCGGTAATGCACAGTGCCCGGCAGCTGCCCGGCACCGTCATGTGAAACACATGGCTCAGGCGGCTGTCGGTGCGCAGCCCGGCGCCGCGGTTGAGCACCGCCCGCAACAGCACATCGGTATGCACATGGCCCTTCATGATGGCGTCGGCCTCGCCCCGGCTGACCAGGGCCACGCCCGCCTGGGCGGCGCCGGCCTCGTCGGCGGCATCCACCAGCCGCACGCCGGCCAGATCCCAGCCCAGCGCCTCGGCTTCATGACGAATACGGGCTTCATTGCCCACCAGAATCGGCGTGATCAGCCCTTCCTGTTGTGCCATGCGCGCGCTGAGCAGCGACACCTGGTTTACCGGATTGATCACCACGGTTGCCACGGCCGCATATTGCCGGGCCTGCGCCAGCAGGTGGGCGGGGCATTCCTTCGGATTGGTATTGAGCATCACTGAATTCCCTTTGACGTGATCAGTAGACAACCGAATACCGCTCGGCAAACGGGATCGGGTTGTCCTCCTGAAAAAACCCGGCCTTGGCGGCCGGGTAAAAAGGCTGCCCTGACCGGGCAGCCGTACCTGTCAGCAATAGTCTTTGTACTTGTCCAGGTGGCGTACCGGCTTGGACAGGGCGTCACGACGGAAGGGGTCGCCCAGCTCGCGGGTACACATGATTTCGATGACGGTGGTCTTGCCTTCTTCCATCTGGCGCGCAATGGCGGCCTTCAGGGCCGGGCCCACGTCTTCCAGCTTGTCGACGGTCACCCCTTCGGCGCCCATGGCGCGGGCGATATCGGCAAAGCTCGGGTTTTCCAGGTCACCGGCCACAAAGCGGCGGTTGTAGAAGTCGACCTGGTTCTTCTTCTCGGCGCCCCACTGGCGGTTGTGGAACACGATGGAGGTCACCGGAATGTGCTCGCGCACACAGGTCATGATTTCCATCATCGACATGCCCCAGGCACCGTCACCGGCGTAGGACACGGCCGGACGGTGCGGCGCGGCGGTCTTGGCACCGATGATGGTCGGCAGGGCGTAACCGCAGTTGCCGAAGCTCATGGCGGCGAAGAAGGAGCGCGGCTTTTCAAAGCGCAGGTAGCTGTTGGCCACGGAGTTGATGTTGCCGATGTCGGTGGACACCATCACATCCTCGGGCATGGCCTTTTCCAGCTCGCGCAGCACCTGACGCGGGTGCAGGTAGCTGCCTTCTTCTTCCGACTGCTCGGCGATCATGTCGAGGGAGTAATCGTCCTTCTCGTGGATCCACTGATCCAGCTCGGCTTCCCAGGCCGCCTTCTCGGCGGCAATTTCGGTGGCGCGGGCGCCCTTGTTTTCCAGGCAGGCGACGTTGAGGTTCTGCAGCCGATCCAGCATGGTCACGGCGGCGGCCTTGGCATCGCCACACACGCCCACGGAGATCTTCTTCACCAGGCCCAGCATCTTGGCGTCGCAGTCCACCTGAATGATCTTGGCCTGCTTCGGCCAGTAGTCCAGGCCATGCTGCGGCAGGGTACCGAACGGCCCCAGACGGGTGCCCAGCGCCAGCACCACGTCGGCGCGGGACAGCAGTTTCATGCCGGCCTTGGAGCCCTGGTAGCCCAGGGGACCGCACCACAGCGGATGGCTGGCGGGGAAGGAGTCGTTGTGCAGGTAGCTGTTCACCACCGGGGCGCCCAGGTACTCGGCCAGGGCCTTGCATTCTTCCACCGCGTCGGCCATGACCACGCCGCCCCCGGAAATGATCACCGGGAACTGGGCCTCGGCCAGCAGGGCCGCGGCCTGCTGCAGGCTCTGCTCGCCGCCGGCACCGCGCTCGATGCGGATCGGCTGAGGAATTTCCACGTTGATGTCGCCGTAGAAGAAGTCCCGGGGAATGTTGAGCTGGGTCGGGCCGTTCTCCAGCATGGCGCGGTCAAAGCAGCGGGCGGTAAACTCGGCCATCCGCGCCGGGTTGGCCACGTGGCCCTGATACTTGGTGATGGTTTCAAAGAAGGGCAGCTGCTGCGCTTCCTGGAAGCCGCCCAGCCCCTGGGTCATGGAGCCGGTTTCCGGGGTGATGCACACCACCGGGCTGTGGGCCCAGTAGGCGGCGGCAATGGCGGTGACGAAGTTGGTGATGCCGGGGCCGTTCTGGGCGATACAAACGCCGTGGCGGCCGCTGACCCGAGCATAGCCGTCGGCCATGTGGCCGGCGCCCTGCTCATGCACCGTGGGGATCAGGCGAATGCCGGCCGGGGCGAAAATATCCATGGCATCCATAAAGGCGGAGCCCATGATACCGAAGACGTCGGTAACACCGTTGGCCGCCAGGGTTTCGACCAAAGCTTCACTGGGAGTCATACGTGGCATAGCTGTCTTCCTTTTGCTGTTTCCCGTCGGTGGCGGCCTTAAGCCATCCTCCTCGGTGGGGTTGAGTTCAATGTTCCGTTTTCTGTTTGGGCAACTGGTTCGTTTGCGTTTGTTATGACGAGCAAGCCGCAAAGCAATACAGGGTCTTGGGTGGCTCGCTTGGGGAACAGCTTAGGAAGGGGGGGGATGGGAACATAGGGCCAGTTTTGCCACCCATGTTACGCCAGCGTTAAAAAATGGTGTTTTGGAGTTGGTTGGTGAGCCGGCGTTGGGTCAAGTAAAGGGGACATCGGCTCCACCTGGATCAGCCGTGATGCCGGCTCAGGGCCGGCATCACGCCATCTGGTCTGCAAGCTGGCGGCTTTGCTGCCAGAAGTGCTCGGCCAGTTCCGAGCGGGCTTCGCCCAGCCGGCACAGCTCGATATTGAGCGCCAGCGGGCGCACGCCGTCCAGGGCCACCACCCGGCGGTTGGCGAGCTCGTCCCGTACCAGGCTTTCGGGCAGAAAGGCCACGCCCTCGCCCAGCAGCAACTGGGCCTTGAGCCCTTCGCCCAGGGCATTTTCACAGGCCGGCAGCCAGGGCCGTTCGCCCAGGGCCGGCAGGCATTCCCGCTGTACCAGGGCGCCGAGAAAGGCATCTTTCGGGTACAGCAGCAGCGGCAGGGGTTGCTCCCCTTCAAGGGGAAAGCGGGGCCGGCCCCCTTCATCGCAGGCGGAAAACAGCACCAGCCGGTCCTGGCCCACCCGCAGCCGTTCCACGTTCAGCCGCTGCAAGGTGTCGGCGCTGCCCGCGTCAGCAAAGCACAGCAAAAAGTCCACCGCTCCCGCCACAAACTGCTCCATGGCCTCGTGGTAGTGACCGGTATTCAGCCGCACCAGGCCCTCGCCCAGGGCGGGCCGCAGCCGGTGCAGCCAGGCCGGAAAAAAGGTCACCGCCAGCGCCGGCTGGGTGATCAGACTCAGGCCCGGGGTCTGCTGCTGGCTCAGCCGCAGCTGGCTGCGCAGGCCGTAGATCTGGGCCAGTAGCTGGCGGGCCTGCTCCAGAAAGGCCTCGCCGGCGGGCGTCAGCTCCAGCGGGTAGCGATGTCGGCACACCAGTGCCACCCCCAGCCAGTTTTCCAGGGAGCGAATGCGCCGGCTGAACGCCGGCTGGGTCACAAAGCGGCTTTCCGCCGCCCGGGAAAAACTGCCCTGCTCGCTGAGCGCGATAAAATCATGCAGCCATTTGGTTTCCATCAATGGGTCCTTGTCTGTGAAAATAGCGCCTATGCAAAAAAGTAACCGCCATGGCCGAAAACGGCATTGGCTCGCTTGTCGCCATCATCAATAACATAACAGCAACATTCATTTGTCTTGCTTCTTCGGAGGAATTCACCATGGCTGCCGACACCCACTCTCCGGTAATGGGCCTGCTGCACCGCCTGGACGACACCCGCAAACGCTATTTTCCCGGCATTTGCGTGGCCGCCACCATCGGCATTGCCGCCAGCTTTCTGTCCCAGCATTACGGTGCCCCCGCCATGCTGATGGCCCTGCTGCTGGGGCTGGCCTTCAACTTTCTCAGCCAGGAACCCCAGTGCGCGCCGGGCCTGGAGCTGTCGGCCAAAACCGTGCTGCGCCTGGGGGTGGCCCTGCTGGGCCTGCGCATTACCTTTGGCGACGTGCTCACCCTGGGCTGGCAGCCCATGCTGATGGTGTGCTCCGCCGTGGTGCTGACCATCTGCTTTGGCGTGGTCATGGCCCGCTGGCTGGGTTTCTCCAAAGAGTTCGGCACCCTCACCGGCGGCTCTGTGGCCATTTGCGGCGCCTCGGCGGCCATGGCCATCAGCAGCGTGCTGCCTCAGAGCGAGCAGGCCAAGCGCGACACCCTGTTTACCGTGATCAGCGTCACCACCCTCAGCACCCTGGCGATGATTTTCTATCCCATGATCAGCGAAGCGCTCGGGCTGACAGACCAGGAAGCCGGCCTCTTTATCGGCGCCACCATTCACGATGTGGCCCAGGTGGTCGGCGCCGGTTACAGCATGTCGGCGGAAGTGGGTGATCTCAGTACCTTTGTGAAACTGCTGCGGGTGGCCATGCTGGTGCCCATCGTGATGACCATCGGCATTCTGATCCGGCGCGCCGCAAGCCAAAAGGGCGACAGCGGTAGCGGCAGCCGAGTGGCCATTCCCGGTTTTCTTATCGGCTTTGTGGTGCTGTTCGTGCTCAACAGCCTAAGCTGGATCCCCCAGGACATCGCCCAGCCCCTGGCCGGCAGCTCCTCCTGGCTGCTGCTCACCGCCATCGCCGCCCTGGGCGTGCGCACCCAGCTCAAGGACATTCTGTCGGTGGGCTGGAAGCCGGTCCTGCTGGTGGTGCTGGAAACCGCCTTTATCGCCCTGCTGGTGATCGCCTACCTGCTGCTGATGGGCTGATATGCCTGCTTTTATTACCCTTGCACCTTTTAGCCCCGCTCACGCGGGGCTTTTTTTGTTCAGGTCATGTCCTTGATCAGCGCCACCAGCGCCTCGATGCCCGGACGAATGCGCTCCGCGGGAATGGAGGAATAACCCAGCCGGAAGTAGTTGAGCGGCACCTCATCACCAAAAAAGTGAATATCGCCGGGCTCGATCAATATGCCCCTGTCCGCCGCCTCCTTGCGCAGAATGCGGCTGTCGAGCCCTTCCGGTCCGCGCACCCAGTAGCAGGAGCCACCAAAGCCCGGCTGGCGGCTGGAGCAGGGCATAAATTCATCCAGCGCCGCGCCCATTTCCCGCCAGCGCGCCTCGTAGGCCTTGGCCAGGTTCATGATCAGGGCGTCGTGATAACCCCGCTCCAGAAACAGCGCCACCGAACGCTGGTTGTTGGCCGCCGGGTGGCGCAGCATCAGCCGGCGCAGGGCCCGGGCCTCGCGTATCAGCTCCGCCGGCCCCACCAGATAACCCAACCGAAGCCCGGGCGCCAGGGTCTTGGACAGGCTGCCCACGTACAGCACCCGGTCGTTGTTATCGAGGCTCTTCAGCGCTGGGGTGGGATTGGCCTTGAAGTTGGTTTCACTCTCGTAGTCGTCTTCGATGATCAGAAAGTCCTGCTTGCTGGCCTGCTCCAGCAACGCATAGCGCCGCTCCAGGGGCATGGTCACCGTGGTCGGACACTGGTGGCTGGGGGTGGTGTACACCAGGTCACAGCCGGCCAGCTGGTCGTCGATGACCAGGCCCTGCTCGTCCACCGGCAGCGGACGCACCTTGGCCGGGTTCATGGTGGCGATATTGCGAATATCGACGTAACCCGGATCCTCAATGCCGATGGTGCTGTCTTTATCCAGCAGCAACCGCGCCAACAGATACAGCGCCTGCTGGGCCCCCACCGTCACCAGGATCTGATCCGCCGAGGCCCAGACGCCACGCCGGGGCAGCAGCCGGGTGCGGATCTGCTCGATCAAGAGGGGATCGTCGTTGTCAAAGCTGTCGGACGCCCAGTCGCGAATGGCGGGAATGCTCACCGCATCGCGGCAGCACTCGCGCCAGTTGTTGCTGGGAAACAGGGTGGGGTCGAACTGGCCGTAAATAAAGGAATAAGGGTATTTCTGCCAGTCTCTGGGCTTGCTGATATTCTGCTGGCCACTGGGATGGATCTTGAGCTTGCGGCCCCAGTCCGGTGGCGTGCCCTCGCTGGCTGGCGCGGTTTCTGCGGGCAGTTCGGGCTGGCGGGACAGGATCTCCGGATTGACGAAATAGCCGCTGCGCTCCCGGGCGATGAGATAACCGTCATCCAGCAGGTGCTCGTAGGCCAGCACCACGGTGTTACGGGCAATGCTGAGCTGCTTGGCCAGCTTGCGGCTGGACGGCAGCGGGGTGTCGACGGGAATGTTGCCGTTAATAATGGCGGCGGCAATCTGCTCCCGCAGCTGTTGCTGCAGGCTGGTGTTTTTTTCGGTGGAAAGATGGAACAACTGGAACATGAAAAGACTTTCCTGTCAGCGAGTTGGATTCGTCTGGCGGGAACACGCAGTCCGCCCTCTGTGCTGATTGTTTTAACTCAGAGGGCGAAAAAGTAAAAGCATTGTTAACAATTTAATGCACTTTACAGCACTTCATCACGCAAATGGTACCAGTGATAGAGCATGCGCTGGCCCAGACGACGGAAGGGCGCGAACAGGTGGCCCGGCAGCGGCGAGTTGTAGATGGGCAGCTCAAACCCTTCCCGAATGCCGGCAATGCGCTGGGCCATGCGCCGGCCGGCATGGGCCGAGAACATGACCCCGTTGCCGCCGTAACCCAGGGCATAGAAGATCTGCTCCCTGTCGTCGGGCTGGTAGATGCGCGGCATCATGTCGTGGCTCACATCCACCCAGCCCCACCAGGAATAGTCGATCTGAATGCCCTTGAGCGGCGGAAACTTGCGGTGCAGGCCGTCGATCAACAGTTGCAGGTGCCGGGGGTTGCTGGCATCGGCCCCGGTGATGGAGCTGCGGCTGCCGATCTGCACCCGGTTGTCGGGCAGCTTGCGGTAGTAATAACGCAGGGTCCGGGTGTCGGTGATCACCTCATTGGTCTTGAAGTTGCACGCCGCGATTTCCTGCTCGGTCAGCGGCCGGGTGACCAGTGAATTCGACAGTATCGGCATGATCTTGCTGTTCAGGCTGGTGTGCAGCCCCTGGGAGGTATAGCCGCCGGTGGCCACCCCCACCGCCCGGGCCCGCACCGTGCCGCCCGGGGTCTTGATGTGGTGCACGCCGTTGATGGTTTCCCAGCCCAGCACCGGACTGGACGGATGTATGGTGGCCCCCAGCTCCCGGGCCATGCGGTGGTAACCGTGGGCCAGCTTGAGCGGATGCACGCCGATGCCTTCCGGCTCGTGCATGGCGCCCACCGCCTCGGCCTCGTTGACGTAGTCGCGGCTCAGGGTGGTCTTGTCGAGCAGTTGGGTTTCATAGCCAAACTGCTCGCGCAGCACCCTGGACTCGGCCTCCAGCTTGCGCATGGCCTTGTCGCGGTGGGCAATGTAGAGATGACCGCCGGTCTGGGGATCACAATCGATGTTGCCGTCCCGGATCAGGCCCTTGAAGGTGTCAAAGCCTTCCTGCACTTCTTCATGCATTTTGCGGGCGGTACTCAGACCCCAGCGCTTGACCCACTGGGAGCGGGTCAGCCGGCCCGAGGCGTTCTGGGCCTGACCGCCGTTGCGGCTGGTGCAGCCCCAGCTGACCTGGTTGGCTTCCAGCACGGTCGCCCTGATGCCGTGATCCCTGGCCAGATGCAGGGCGGCGGACAGGCCGGTGAAGCCGCTGCCGATGATCACCACGTCGACATCCATGTCACCGGTTACGGGGCCATCATCCTCCGGCGGCGCGCCGGCAGTATCAACCCAGTAGGTGGGCGCGTACTGCTGCCCCCGGCCGGGCGTGGCCGCCACCAGGGGATCATAGCCGGGATCGTAACGATCCAGCACGGTGTCGGCCTGAGCCGTCTGGCGGAAGCCCGCCCGAGTGTTGTTGACCATATCCATATTTGTGATTCCCGTTAACAGAGTGGAACTGCCGTGAATTACTTGGGGTCCAGCAGCGGACGGTCCTTGCGGAAGGCCTGCTTGAGCGCTAGCTTGCCGCCCTTGAGGGTGAACAGATCCACCCCGTCGGCTTCAATGCGGCGGCCGTCCGGGGTGGTGGCGCAGAAGGTCCACTGGGACACGCCCCGATCGCCGGCGGCAAAGTGGCTGGTGTTGTTCCACTGCACGTCCGGCATGGTGGTCCACACATTGATAAAGGCGGCGGCCACGGCATCGGCGCCCTCAAAGCGGTTGCCGTGGGCCTCGGGGCCGGCGGCGCCCTCAAACACCACATCGTCGGTCATGCAGGCCATCACGCCTTCCACATCGTGACGGTTAAAGGCGGCAAACAGCTGCTCCAGCAGCGCGATGGTTTTCTGGTTTTCAGCGGACATATCCATTCTCCCTTGGCCACCCAGTGGCAATGAACCCTGGCCCGGCGCACCGGGCCGTTTACATGCTCATAACATTAGGGGGAAAGGGGCAAGGCACGGTAGCGCCAGTTGCATGGATTGGCTTGGACCACCACCACAACATGCCGCCAGGCTGAAACAGGAAGGAAGGGAAACAACGGGCACGGCAACGCCGGGGCGGAGAGACCCGCCCCGAAAAACACTACGTCAAAAGAAGTACGTCAGGAACTCAGCGAGCGCGGCCGGGGCGCTTTTTGGTGACGCCGGAAAACACCACGTGCAGATCGGTGGAGGCGGTGTCGCCGTCCAAGTTGAGCTTGGCCTCAATATGGTCCAGGTGCTCGGTCATCTTCTGCAGTGCCACGTCTTTGTCGCCACTTTCGATGGCGTTGAGCAGGATCTCGTGCTCGTTAAAGGAGCAATGGGCCTGATGGCCGACTTCGTACTGGGCGATGATAAGAGAGGTCTGGGACACCACGCTGCGCTGGAAATTCAGCAAGGGCGTGTTGTTGGCCATGTGGGCAAGCTCCAGGTGAAACTCACCCGACAGCCGAATGCCACTGCCCCGATCGCCCCGGGCAAAGGCGTCCTGCTCTTCCTTCACCATGGCGCGCATGCGGGCCAGGCTTTCGGGGGTGGCGTGCTTGACCGCCAGCTCGGTGACCGCCAGCTCCACCACCCGGCGGGCGGCAAAGATCTGCCGGGCTTCTTCCACGCTGGGCGCGGCCACCACGGCGCCCCGGTTGGGACGAATGATCACCACCTGCTCGTGAGACAGGCGCAGCAGGGCGCGGCGAATAATGGTGCGGCTGACGCCGAAGATCTCGCCCAGGGCTTCCTCACTGAGCTTGGTGCCCGGCGCCAGCCGTTGCTCCAGAATGGCGTCGAAAATGTGTTCGTAGACGATATCGTCCTGGGTGTTTGAGCTCGACTTGACAGGTCTTGGCTCCAGTTGACTGAGTGAACTCATGTTTTGATTTCCAGTTGCGGCCCTGGCGGCGGCGACCGAGTCACCGCCATGTTTGCCATTGCCAGTTAAAAAATTGTTACAAATCACGTATACAATCTAACGCGCTTTTTGCCGATGTGACAGCCACAATGTCCAAGTCTGTGACTGAACACAAAAAACGCCCTATTCGGGCGTTTTGGCTGCGCGAACGACCCTTGCCGCTGTTATGCCGCGTCACGCCGGTGCCGGCACTCGCCATACACATAGGTTTCGGCAATGGCTCTGTCGTCTCCCAGCATCATCAGCACGAAGAGTTTTTCGTACAAACTGTGTGCGTTTTGTATTCTCGCCTTCATCAATGGCGTCGCATGCAGGTCCAGCACCACAAAGTCGGCCTCCTTACCGGGCAACAGGTTGCCCAGTTTGTCATCCAGGCACAGCGCTTCGGCGCCGCCCAGGGTGGCCAGATAAAAGGCCTTGAGCGGGTGCAGCTTGTGCTGCCGCAGCTGCTGGATTTTGTAGGCCTCATTGATGGTCTGCAGCATGGAGAAGCTGGTGCCGGCGCCGACGTCGGTACCCAGGCCCACCCGGATTTGGTGCTGCTCGGCCGACGGCAGGTCGAACAGGCCGGATCCCAGAAACAGGTTGGAGGTAGGGCAATGGGAGATCACCGAATCGGTCACCCCCATGCGCTCGCTTTCTTCCTGCTCCAGGTGCACCGCATGAGCGAACACCGAGCGCTCGCCAAGCAGGCCAAAGTGGTCATATACGTCCAGGTAACCCTTCTGCTCGGGGAACAGCGCCTTGACCCACTCGATTTCCTGCTGGTTTTCCGACAAATGAGTCTGCATGTACAGATCGTCATACTCGCTCATCAGGCGGCCAGCCACCGCCAGTTGCTCGGCGGTGCTGGTGGGCGCGAAACGCGGGGTCACCGCGTACAACTGACGGCCGTTGTTGTGCCAGCGCTCGATCAGCTCCCGGCTGTCTGCGTAGGACGACTCGGGGGTATCCAGCAGAAACTCGGGCGCGTTCCGGTCCATCATCACCTTGCCGGCAATCATGCGGGTATTGCGCCGGGCCGACTCGGTAAAAAAGGCGTCCACCGCCTGCTTGTGCACGGTACCGAACACCATGGCGGTGGTGGTGCCGTTGCGCAGCAGTTCATCCAGAAACAGCCTGGCCACCCGGGCCGCATGGGCCGGCTCGGCGAACTTGCGCTCTTCCGGAAAGGTGTAGTTGTTCAGCCAGTCGAGCAACTGGTCGCCGTAGGAAGCGATCATCTCGGTCTGGGGAAAGTGAACATGGGTGTCGATAAAGCCCGGCATGATCAGCCGGTTTTCCAGCGTGATCACTTGCGTGCCGGCGGGCAGCCTGTCCAGCACCTCGGGGGCCGGACCCACATCCTGAACATGGCCATCGGCCACCACCAGTACACCGTCTTCATGCCAGGCAAAGGACTGTTCGAGGCCGACTTTGGCCGGATCCCCCAGGCTGTAAAGTATGGCGGCGCGATAGGCTACGGGTTGCGTCATCTCTGCGCGTCTCCTTGAAATCAATAAAATCAGGCGTGCTCGGCCTGGATGGCGGAAGCCGCCGTGTCCGCCCCGAGGGCGGCTTCGCCCTGGTAGGCGGCAATCAGCTGGCCGGCCACCGATACCGCGATCTCCGCCGGATGCTTGCCGGCCACCTCGGGCAGGCCGATGGGGCAGATCATGGACGCCAGGGCGGCCTCGTCAAAGCCCCGCTCCCTCAGCCGGTAGTCAAAGCGCTTGCGCTTGGTACGCGAACCAATCACGCCGAAATAGCGGGCATCGCCCCGTTTGAGAATACGGGCGCACAGTTCAAGATCGAGCTGGTGGTTGTGGGTCATCACCAGGTAGTAACTGCCCGGGGGTTGATCATCCACCTCGTCCACCGGCTCCTCACTGACCAGGGCGGTAACGCCCTCGGGCAGGGTAGCGGGAAACTCCTCGGGCCGGGAGTCCACCCAGGTGATGCGAAACGGCAGCGTCGCCAGCACCTGCACCAGGGCCTTGGCCACGTGACCGGCACCAAACAGCACCAGATGATGACGCGGCCGAACCACCGGCTCCAGCATGATGGTGGCCATGCCGCCACAGCACTGACCCAGGTTGGCCCCCAGGTTAAAACGCTCGATGCGCAACTGCTGCTCGCCACTGGCCAGCATGGCCCGCGCCAGCTCCAGCGCCTTGTATTCCAGGTGGCCGCCGCCAATGGTGGCATGGCAGCCGTGCTCGGTCACCAGCATTTTGGTGCCGCTGTCCCGCGGGGTGGAGCCCTTGTGCTCCACCACGGTCACCATGACACAGGGCTCTCCCCGCTGCTCCAGCTCCGCCAGAATTTGGATCCAGTTATCCTTGAACATGTGTTGCTCCCGGGGCGGCGTGCCGCCCCTGTTCGCCGATTATTTGGCGGTCACCGCTTCGCTGGCAACGGCTTGCTGCTGTTGCTCCCGCAATTCACGCATCTGCTCCACCGCCCACAACACCCGCTCGGGGGTCGCCGGCGCGTCGATGTGCGGGTAGCGCAGGTAACCAGACACGCTGGCCACGGCGTCTTTCAGCGCACACCATACCGCCATGCCCAGCATGAAGGGCGGCTCGCCCACGGCCTTGGAGTGGAATACCGTGTCTTCCGGGTTCTTGCGGTTTTCCACCAGCTTCACCCTGAAATCTACCGGCATGTCGGCCACCGCCGGAATCTTGTAGCTGGCCGGCCCCGAGGTCATCAGCCGGCCCTTGTCGTTCCACACCAGCTCCTCGGTGGTGAGCCAGCCGGCGCCCTGCAAAAAGGCCCCTTCCACCTGGCCGATGTCGATGGCCGGGTTCAGGGAGTCGCCCACATCGTGCAGAATGTCGGTGCGCAGCAGCTTGTATTCGCCGGTCAGGGTATCCACCACCACCTCGGCACAGGCGGCGCCGTAGGCAAAGTAGTAGAACGGACGGCCCGAGCCGGTGGCGTGGTCGTAGTAGATCTTCGGCGTCTTGTAGAAGCCGGTGCTGGAGAGCGACACCTGGTTGAAGTAGGCCAGCTGCACGAACTCCGGGAACGACATCAGGGTGTGGCGGATCTGCACGAAGTTGTTCTTGAACACCACCTCTTCCGGGCTGACCTGGAAATGGCCCGCTGCCCAGTCGATCAACCGCTGCTTGATGGTGCGAGCCGCATTCTGGGCCGCCTTGCCGTTCAGATCGGTACCGCTTGAGGCTGCCGTGGGCGAGGTGTTGGGCACCTTGTCGGTGTTGGTGGCGGTGATCTGAATACGATCGATGTCCACCTGGAATTCTTCCGCCACCACCTGGGCCACCTTGATGTTCAGCCCCTGGCCCATTTCGGTGCCGCCATGGTTGAGGTGAATGCTGCCATCGGTATAGACGTGGATCAGCGCCCCGGCCTGGTTGAGGAAGGTGGCGGTAAAGGAGATACCGAACTTCACCGGGGTGATGGCAATCCCTTTTTTCAGAATCGGACTTTTGGCGTTGAAGGCCCGAATCTCTTCCCGGCGTTTGGCGTATTCCGACGACAGCTCCAGATCGTTAACCAGCTCGTGAATGATGTTGTGCTCCACCGGCTGATGGTAGTGGGTGACGTTGCGCTCGGCCTTGCCATAGAAGTTAATCTTGCGGATCTCGAGGGGATCCTTACCCAGATGCGAGGCGATCTCATCGATCACATGCTCGATGGTCATCATCCCTTGAGGGCCGCCAAAGCCGCGGTAAGCGGTGTTGGAGGCGGTGTGGGTCTTGCAGCGGTGGCCGATGACGGTGGCGTCGCCCAGGTAATAGGCATTGTCCGAGTGGAACATGGCCCGGTCGACGATGGACGAAGACAAGTCCGGCGAATAACCGCAGTTGCCGGCCACGATGATTTCTGCGGCCTGAATACGGCCATTGTCGTCGAAACCGATCTTGTACTGGTTATAGAAGGGATGACGCTTGCCGGTCATCATCATGTCTTCCATTCGCGGCAGCCGCATCTTGGCCGGACGGCCGGTCAGGCGGGCCACCACTGCGGCCATGCAGGCGGGGCCGGCGGCCTGGGTTTCCTTGCCGCCAAAACCGCCGCCCATGCGCCGCATGTCGATGACTACCTTGTTCATCGGCACGCCCAAGACGCTGGCCACCAGCTTCTGTACTTCGGTGGGGTTCTGGCTTGAGGTGAACACCAGCATGCCGCCGTCTTCGGTGGGCACCACAGAGCTGACCTGGGTTTCCAGATAGAAGTGCTCCTGGCCGCCGATATGCAGGCTGCCTTCAATCACATGCTTTGACTTTTTCAGGCCGGCGGCGGAGTCGCCCCGCTGCTGCTTGTGGCTTTCGGTCACAAACAGCTCTTTTTCCAGCGCCTCTTCCACCGACAGCACCGCCGGCAGCTCTTCGTATTCAACGATGGCGGCCATGGCCGCCTTGCGGGCGGTGTCCATGTCGCTGGCGGCCACCGCCAGCACCGGCTGGCCGTAGTATTCCACCTTGCCGTCTGCCAGCAGGGGATCCCCCGCCAGCACCGGGCCGATGTCCAGCTCGCCGGGCACGTCCTCGGCGGTGATGGCAATAGCCACCCCGGGAAAGTCGTAACAGGGGCTCACATCCAGCTTGGTGATGCGGGCATGGGCCTTGTCGGACAATCGGGCATAAACATGCAACTGGTTGGGAAACTCCAGCCGGTCGTCGATGTACTGGGCTTCGCCGGAGACCTGCCGGGCGGCGCTGTCGTGGGGCACGCTCTTGCCCACTCCGGTTTGCAGTTCCTGTTTCATTTTCGCCATCATTTCGTCGATGGTGAGCGTGTTCTGAGGTTTGTTAGACATAAGACGTCACCCTGGTTTCCAGTTTCAGATCCTGTTGCTCGATAAAGCACTTGTACAGCAGGTTGGCCGCGGTTCTGGTGCGGTATTCCTTGCTGGCACGGAAGTCCGACAGCGGTTCAAAGTCGGCTTCAAGGGCCTTCATGCCGGCCTTGACCGTGGCCATGTTCCAGGGCTGCCCCAGCAGCGCCTGCTCGCAGCCGGTGGCCCGTTTCGGTGTGGCCGCCATGCCGCCAAAGCCGATGCGGGCGTCGGTGACAATGCCATTTTCAATGATCAGGTTGAAGGCGCCGCACACCGCGGAAATATCGTCGTCCAGTCGTTTGGACAGCTTGTACACCCTGAAGTGCTGATTAGCCGAGGGCTTGGGCACGATAATGCGCTCGATAAATTCGCCCTGTTCCTGAGCGGTCACCTTGTAGCTGAGGAAGTACTCATCCACCGGCAGCTCGCGTACCCGGTCGCCCTTGCGCAGCACCAGGCGGGCATTGAGGGCAATCAGCACCGGCGGCGCATCGCCGATGGGCGAGGCATTACCGACGTTACCCCCAAGAGTGCCCTGGTTGCGGATCTGCAGGGACGCAAAGCGGTGCAGCAGCTCGCCGAAATCCGGGTAGACCGTGCTCAGGGCCTCATAGCTGTCGCTTAGGCTGCGGGCCGCGCCGATGATGATCGCCTCGTCGGTTTCTTCCAGGGTTTTCATGTCGGCAACGTTGCCCACATAAATCATGGTGGGCAGCTCGCGATGGAACTGGGTGACTTCCAGCGCCAGATCGGTGCCGCCGGCCAGCAGCCGGGCGTCCGGGTGCTGCTCCAACAGAGTGGCCAGCTCGTCGCTGGTGGTGGGTGAGAAACACACCTTGTCGTCACCGCTCAGGGTCACCAGGGTGTCGGTCTCGATGTTCGCCAGCCGCGCCACCAGTTGCTGCTCGTAACGGGAAAACTCGTCGGCCAGTTGCGGCTGCTCGGCAATGGCCTTGGCGGCATCCACAATGGGGCGGTAGCCGGTGCAGCGGCACAGGTTGCCGGCCAGGGCTTCCAGAATGTCGTGCTTGTCAGCCGCCGGCTTGTTCTTGCTCAGGGCAAACATCGACATGATGAAGCCCGGGGTACAGAAACCGCACTGGGAGCCGTGGAAATCCACCATGGCCTGCTGCACCGGATGCAGACCGCCGTCTCTGGACTTGAGATCTTCCACGGTGATCAGCTGCTTGCCATGCAGTGCCGACACAAAGGTCAGGCAGGAGTTGACCGAACGGTAGCGAATGCGGTCGCCGTCGCGCTCGCCCAGCACCACGGTACAGGCGCCGCAGTCTCCCGAGCCGCAGCCTTCCTTGGTGCCGGTCTTGCCGACGCGGGTGCGCAGGTAATTGAGCACCGTCATGTTGGGGGACAGGTCTTGCTCCTGTCGCAGCTCCTGATTTAACAAAAAGGTGATCACGGCTTGCCTCCTTCAGGGGTTACAGCGCCTGGCCGAACAAATGAGTTGTTAATATCTTCACATCTAATTAAATTAAAATCTGACCCTGCGGTCAACAAAAATTTTACACCCGGGTTGCGGCTGCCGCCGAGTTCATAGTTAACTGCCTGCTGCAAAAACGGTTTTCAGGCACTCTGCAAGCCGGCCGGCCTTTTTATTAAAGTGTAGTGGGAGCATTTTTATCATGTCCGAAACCATTCAGGACCGGCAAAGCCGGCAGGCGCACCGAGTGTTTGCCGGGGTGGCGCTGGCCATCATGCTGGGGGCACTGGAGATCACCCTGCTGATGCCCGCCATTTCCCGGCTGGGGCAGATTTTTGACTCGCCCGCCCTGGCGCCGCTGCTGGTGAGCAGCTATCTGTTCGCCATGACCCTGACCATGCCGGTGTACGGCCGGCTGAGCGATCGCTTTGGCCGCACGCCCTGCCTGGCCGCGGCCCTGGGCTTCTTTACCCTGGGTTCCCTGGCAAGCGCCCTGACCGACAGCCTGCCGCTGCTGCTGGCCACCCGGCTGCTGACCGGCCTCGGCGGCGGCGGCCTGATCGCGCTGTCTTTTGCGGTGATTGCCGATGTGATCCCGCCCCGCCAGGTAGGCCGCTACCAGGGGCTGATCTCCACCCTGTTTGCGGTCTCCAGCGTAGCGGGGCCGCTGCTGGGTGCCTTTATGGTGGCTCGCTTCGACTGGCGCTGGCTGTTCCTGTTCAAGCTGCCCCTGGGACTGCTGGCCATGGCGGTCAGTTACTGGGCGTTGAAGGGGCTGGGCCACAAGGGCGCCCACAGCACGCCGGATCACTGGGGTATCGGGTTGCTGTTGCTGGCCGGTACCGGCTGGGGCCTGTCCACCAACACCGCCGAGCTGCTGCCGGCGCTGGCCCCGTTTCAGCCGGCGCTGCTGGCCGGCGCTGCCCTGCTCAGTCTGGTGTTGCTGATCCAGCAATGGCGCCACCCTCATCCGGTGCTGCCGCTGCGCCTGCTCGGTGGCCGGCTGATGGCCATTGCGGTGCTGTTGCTGGCGCTGTCCGAAGGCGTGCGCCTGGGGCTGCTGGTATACCTGCCGCTGGCGCTGGAGCAGCAGCAGGGGCTGAGCCCGGATGACACCAGCCGCGTGTTGTTGTGGTTTATTCTGAGCGTGACCGTCGGTACCTTTGTCAGCGGCAAACGTATTTCCCACGCGGGCTACTGCCGGCCCTTTCCCTGGAGTGGCGGGCTGCTGCTGGGGCTGGGGTGCGTGGTGTTGTGGGGGTTGTTCAGCCAGCGGCTGAACGGCGTCTGGCTGCATGGCGGGCTGATTGCCGGCGGCATCGGCATCGGTTTTTTGATCGTGGCCTGCTCCATTGCGGTGCAGAACGCCCTGCCTTCAAACCAGCTGGGGGCCGGCCTGGCGCTGATGAACTTCTGCCGCTCCCTGGGCGGCACCCTGGGAGTGATCTGGCTGGGCTGGCAGTACCAGCAGCAACTAACCGACTGGGCGACCCCGGTGTACGCCTCGCTGTCGGCCTACGGCCTGATCTGCCTGCTGCTGGGGTTCGCCATGCCGGACCGGGAGCTGGGTAACCAGGCCAAGAATCAGCCCGGCTGAACGACTCAGGTTTCGGCCACCGATTTGACCCGGCAGCCTTCGATCACCAGCCGAGTGATCACCTCGGCGGCCTGGTCATAGTCGCTGTCGTCGAGCTCTTCCTTGCCCAGGGCCATGGTGATCTGCCAGTTGAAGTCGGCATAGGTCTGGGTGGAGGCCCAGATCGCAAACAGCAGGTGCCGGGGCTCAAGGCGGGCAATCAGTCCCTGCCCCATCCAGTGGCTCAGCTTGTCGCTCAAGCTGCGCGTCTGCTCGCTCAGGCGGGCGATGATGTCTTCCGGCAGGTGCGGCGCACCGTGCATGATTTCGCTGGCAAACACCTTGGAAGCATAGGGGTAATCCCGGGAGATCAGCAGCTTGGCACGAATGTAGGCGGTCAGTGCCATCACCGGATCCGAATATTCCTCAAAGGGGGCCGAGGCGGCCAGCAGCGGCTCGGTGACGCTTTCCAGCACCGCCCGGTAGAGGTTTTCCTTGCTGCCGAAGTAGTAGTAGATATTGGGCTTGGGCAACTGCGCCAGGGTGGCAATCTCGGCGGTCTTGGTAGCGGCGTAACCGTGTTCGGCAAACACCCGGCTGGCGGCGCGGATGATCTTTTCTTCGTTTCTGGCTCTTATCCGTGACATGCTTGTTTATTGGGCTCCGGCCACAAAGGGGTGGCTTTGTTTTTGCCAACCATACCGGAATCCGGTAAAAATACATAAAAAAAACGCCCACCATGGGTGAGCGTGAAAAAAAGAGTAACCAAGGTTACCCCTCGACCAAAACAACACCTTGGGTGCCGCCGGCTTCGGTCAGCTGCAGTCGGCCTTCAGGCCCACCTGCTCGATACCGGCCACGGCACAGGCTTCGTCCACATCGGACAAATCGCCGGTGATGCCAACGGCACCAATAATCAGATTGTTCTCATCACGGATCAGCACTCCACCCGGGGCAGGCAGGATTTTGCCTCCCCCCAGGGTGGTGAGCGACTGCATAAAGCCCGGGCGAGCCGCGGCCATTTCCGCCAGACCACGGGAGCTGCGGCCCAGCGCAATGGAGCCCCAGGCCTTGGCAATGGCGATATCGGGGCGCATCAGGCTGGCGGTGTCCTGACGTTGCAGTGACACCAGCACGCCGGCGCTGTCGAGCACCGCCACGGTCAGCGGCGCCGCCGACATCTCCTTGCCCCGTTGTAGCGCGCCCTGAGTGATTGCCAGTGCCTGTTCGAGTGAAACCGTATTCATTTACTCATGACTCCCTGTCTAGCCATACTAAAGTATTACCAACTGGAGACTAATAAAACACAAAACCGAGACAAAGTTAACAGATATTTGTATACGTTTAATATAAAGACAAATTTTCTGTCACCTTTCGTCCTACCCTGAGTGCATTTTTAACATGCCGTCCTCAGCGGCCGGCTCCTCCCGGCCCCGCCATGCCAATGGCATGAATATTGCTGAACCCGGACGACTGCTACCCATCGGAGAAACGAACAATGCCGGAGCTGCGACAGGTCTCAACGCTGAACTGGTTTATGTGCTGGTTGATGCTGAGCTGCCTGATGATCACCCTGTTGCCCGAGCGGCTGTTTGCCGGCCAGTTTGGGGCCTGGCTGGGGGAATACCGGCTGCTGTTCGTGCTGGCCATGGTGCTGTCGGCGACCTACTTTCTCTCCATTGCCGCCATCCTGCTGTTTCAGCACGTGTTTTATCGTAAACAGCGGCTGACCCGGCAAAAGCTGCTGAAGGAATTGCTGGAGTACCTGGATGCCAGTGAAAAGGCGGTATTGCGGGAGTTCGTGATCCAGCGCCGCAGCGTCATAAAATTGCCGGTCACCGAGCCCTGCGTCAAAAATTTGCTGGATCAGGGCATTCTCACTTATGCCTATGGCGAGCCCGGCGAACACAGCCTGCAGACCATCAAGCCTCTGATGATCACGCTGGAAGCCCGCCCCCTGCTGACTTTTCGCGTGCTGGGCCTGAACCCGGCCAGCATGACCGAGGAGCAGAAAAACCAGATCCTGAATACCCGCCCCCGCTACGCCTACAAACAGCTGGGCCGCAGCTAAAGCGCCGGTGCGCAAAAGGGCAGAAGATACCCTTTTTTACACGCCCAAAACGACAAAAGCTCCACAAGGGAGCTTTTGTCGCAGAAAACGGTGCGGTCAGGCCACTTCGTAATAGAGGGCGTTTTTGGCGGTTTCCTCGGCCAGAATGGCGAGGGCCACGGGAATGCATTTACCGCACTGGGAGCCGACCCCCAGCTCTCGCTTGAGATCCATAAACTCGGTATTGCCTTCGGCAATGGCCTCTTTCAACTGGCGTTCGGTAATGCCCTTGCACAAACACACATACATGAATAATGTCCTCCGCGTACAGGGCAAATCTAAATGATAGCGGTTATCAGTGCAAGTTAATTTTGTTGAAAAAAACGCCGTCAGTTCACACCGTCGAAAATGGCTGGCGGCGCCTCGACAGGGCCAGACTCACTCAGCGCTTTCCAGGCCTGGAAAAGGGTGAGATAAACCTCACCGCTGAGTCGCGGCAGCAGCTCGCTGCGCTCCAGTCGGTCCATCACCGGCCCCTTGACCTCCGCCAGGTGAAAACGAATGCCGGCCAGTGCCAGCCGTTCGTTAATCATCAGCAGACTGTCCAGCGCCGAGGCATCGATACGGTTCACCGCGCTGCATTGCAGCACCAGATGGCGCAGGCCCGGCCGCAGACTGACCAGGGTGGCGATGATGTCTTCCAGCTGGCCGGCATTGGCAAAATATAGGCTTTCATCCACCCGCAGGCACAACAGCGAGGGCCGCAGCTCCACCTCATGGCGCAGCCGGTTACGAAAATGCTCGGTGCCGGCAATGCGCCCCACTTCGGCCCAGTGCGGCCGGTGGCTGTGGTACAGATGCAGCAGCAAGGACACCAAAATACCGCTGACCAGCCCCGGCTCCACGCCCCCCAGCAGGGTAACCGCAAAGGTCACACACAGGGCGCTGAAATCGGCCCGGGAATAGCGCCAGGTATGGCCGAACTGGCGCCAGTCAAACAAGCCCAGTACCGACACCACTATGGTCGCCGCTAGCACCGCCTGGGGCAGCCCGCTCAGCCAGGGCGCAAACCAGAGCCCGGCCAGGGTGATGCCGAGGGCGGCGTACATGCCCGCCGCCGGGGTTTTAGCACCGGCGTCAAAGTTGACCACCGAGCGGGCAAAGCCGCCGGTCACCGGCATGCCGCTGGACAGCCCCGCCGACAGGTTGGCCAGCCCCAGGCCGATCAGCTCCTGGTTGGGAGAAAGACGCTGGCGCCGCCGGGCGGCCAGGGTCTGGCCGATGGACACCGATTCCACAAAGCCCACCAGGGCCAGCAGCAGAGACGGCAACATCAGCTCGCGCCAGGGCAAGGCGCTCCATTCAGGCCAGCTAAAGGCCGGCAACCCGGCGGGAATGGCCTGCACCACGGCCACCCCCGCCGCCTCCAGTTGCAGACCATAAGACAGCAGAATGGCCACCACCACCACCGCCGCCGGCATCAGCCGCACCAGGGCCGAGGCGCGGCTTGCACTCACCAAGCGCCGCAATAATGCCCCCAGCCCGCCGCGGGCCCAGAACAGCACGCCCAGACTGATGGCAGACACCGCCAGGGTGGCCACCGGCATCGCCCGCCATTGTGCCAGCAGGGCCCCCGGCAGTTGCCAGAGCGCGCCTTCCAGCGGCACCCCCAGCAGGTGGCGCAGCTGGCTCAGGGTGATCAGCACCGCCGAGGCGCTGATAAACCCCGACATCACCGAATGGCTGATAAAGTGCGCCACAAAGCCCAGCCGCAACAGCCCGAACAACAACAACCAGCCGCCGCTCAGCAGCGCCATCGCCAGGGCGCCATCGAGGTAATGCACCCCTTGCAGGGAAAGCTGGCCAAGGGTGGACGCCGTCATCAGCGACAGCACCGCCACCGGTCCCACCGACAGGGTACGGCTGGATCCGAACAGGCCGTAGATCACCAGCGGCAGTATGCTGGCGTACAGCCCCGCCTCGGGCGGCAGGCCGGCCAGCATGGCATAGGCCAGCGACTGGGGGATCAGCATCAGGGTGACAATCAGTGCGGCACTGCCGTCCTGCGCCAGGGTGGCCCTGTCGTAACCCCGCCCCCACTCCAGTATGGGCAGGCGCATGCTCAGCCTTTGCTGCCGGCGGCCAGGTGAAGAGCGGCCAGCCGCTCGGCCTGGGCCGACAGATCATAGCCGGCGGCGGCAGCCTGACGCAGCAAGTCCTCCGCCGGCTGCTGCCCAGCCCGGGACAGGGCCCACAGGGTAATGGAGCGGGTGCCGGTGCGGCAGAAGGCCAGCACCGGTGCCTCATGGTGACCGAGGGCAGCGTCAAAGTCGGCAATGGCCTGTTCGCTGAAATGGCCCGAGGCGATGGGTATCCACTCCCAGGCAAGACCCTGGGCGCTGGCCTCGGCGGCGAGCGCCTGCGCCGCCGGCTGGCCGGCGGTTTCGCCGTCGGGGCGGTTGCAGATCAGGGTTTTGTATCCCAGTGCCTTTAACCGGGCCAGATCGCCGGCGGTGACCTGATCCGCCACCGCAAAGTCCGCTGTTACCTGCCTGATGTCCATGTGCTTGTCCTCTTGTTTCATCCTGCCTGCAGCGAACCATAGCACTGCAGCCATGCCTTTAAATTAGAAATTACTAACATAAAGGCATGGAGACAAGTGCAAAAACAAAAAAAGGAGGCCGAAGCCTCCTTTCTTGCAGCGCTTGTGGCGCCAATCCTCAATTACTTGAGGATCTTGGCTACAACGCCGGCGCCTACGGTACGGCCACCTTCACGGATGGCGAAACGCAGACCGTCTTCCATCGCGATGGGAGCGATCAGGCTTACAACCATCTTGATGTTGTCGCCAGGCATTACCATCTCAACGCCTTCCGGCAGTTCGATGGTACCGGTCACGTCAGTGGTACGGAAGTAGAACTGAGGACGGTAGCCTTTGAAGAACGGAGTGTGACGGCCGCCTTCGTCTTTGGACAGTACGTACACTTCGGATTCGAAGTCGGTATGCGGGGTGATGGAGCCCGGCTTGGCCAGAACCTGACCACGCTCAACGTCTTCACGCTTGGTGCCACGCAGCAGCACGCCCACGTTCTCACCGGCACGGCCTTCGTCCAGCAGCTTGCGGAACATTTCAACGCCGGTACAGGTGGTCTTGGTGGTGTCTTTGATACCCACGATTTCCACTTCTTCACCCACGCGAACGATACCACGCTCTACACGACCGGTCACAACGGTACCACGGCCCTGGATGGAGAATACGTCTTCGATCGGCAGCAGGAAGGCACCGTCGATGGCACGCTCGGGATCCGGAATGTAGGAATCCAGGGCAGCAGCCAGTTCCAGGATCTTCGGTTCCCACTCGGGATCGCCTTCCAGGCCTTTCAGGGCGGAGCCCTGGATAACCGGAATGTCGTCGCCCGGGAAGTCGTACTCGGACAGCAGCTCACGTACTTCCATTTCTACCAGCTCGAGCAGCTCTTCATCGTCAACCATGTCACACTTGTTCATGAAGACAACGATGTAAGGTACACCTACCTGGCGGGCCAGCAGGATGTGCTCACGGGTTTGCGGCATGGGGCCGTCGGTGGCAGCAACCACCAGGATCGCGCCGTCCATCTGGGCAGCACCGGTGATCATGTTTTTCACGTAGTCAGCGTGACCGGGGCAGTCAACGTGAGCGTAGTGACGGGCTTCGGTGTCGTACTCAACGTGAGAAGCAGCGATGGTGATACCACGGGCCTTTTCTTCCGGAGCGTTGTCGATCTGGTCGAAGGCGCGAGCGGAACCGCCGAACTGCTTGGCCAGCACGTTGGTGATGGCAGCGGTCAGAGTGGTTTTACCGTGGTCAACGTGGCCGATGGTACCAACGTTAACGTGCGGTTTCGTACGTTCAAATTTTTCTTTAGACACGGACTAGTCCTTCCTGATTTGCTCCCGTCCGACAGGACGGACGGGAAGATTTAACAAAGATTAATTAACCTCGGCGGGCAGCAATCACTGCCTCGGCCATGTTCGCGGGCACTTCGGCGTACTTGGCAAACTCCATGGAGTAGGAAGCACGACCCTGGGTCTGCGAACGCAGGTCGGTAGCGTAACCGAACATTTCGGACAGCGGAACCAGGGCGTTCACAATCTTGCCGCTGGGGCCGTCTTCCATGCCTTCGATGATGCCGCGACGACGGTTTACATCGCCGATCACATCCCCCATGTAATCTTCGGGGGTTTCCACTTCCACCTTCATCATGGGCTCGAGCAGAGCCGGGTTACACTTCATGAAACCCGCCTTGAACGCCATGGAGCCGGCGATCTTAAAGGCCATTTCGGAAGAGTCAACATCGTGGAACGAGCCGTCGTACAGGGTTACCTTGATGTCTTCAATCGGGTAGCCTGCCAGTACGCCCTGCTTCATCTGCTCCTGAATGCCCTTGTCTACGGCGGGAATGTATTCCTTGGGAATCACACCACCCACAACGGCGTTCACGAAGGTGTAGCCGGCGCCCTCTTCCTGGGGCTCGATTCTGATCCAGACGTGACCAAACTGACCACGACCACCGGACTGGCGCACGAACTTGCCTTCCTGCTCCACGGAACCACGAATGGTTTCGCGGAAGGCCACCTGGGGCTTGCCCACGTTGGCCTCCACCTTGAACTCGCGTCTCATGCGATCCACGATGATGTCCAGGTGCAGTTCGCCCATGCCGGCGATAATGGTCTGGCCGGACTCTTCGTCGGTCCAGACCCGGAACGAGGGATCTTCCTGGGCCAGACGACCCAGGGCCAGGCCCATTTTCTCCTGGTCGGCCTTGGTTCTCGGCTCGACCGCCACGGAGATCACCGGCTCGGGGAATTCCATCCGTTCCAGAATGATCGGTGCGTCCGGCGCACACAGGGTGTCACCGGTGGTCACGTCCTTCAGGCCGATGGCGGCGGCGATGTCTCCGGCGCACACGGACTTGATCTCGTCACGCTTGTTGGCGTGCATCTGCACGATGCGGCCAATGCGTTCACGTTTGCCCTTGACCGAGTTCACCACGGTATCGCCGGTGTTGACGACGCCGGAGTACACGCGGAAGAAGGTCAGGTTGCCCACAAAGGGATCGGTGGCGATCTTGAACGCCAGCGCCGCAAAGGGCGCGGCGTCGTCGGCGGGACGGGTATCGGGCGTTTCGCCGTCTTCCTTCACACCGGCGATGGCAGGTACTTCCACCGGCGACGGCAGGTATTCCACCACCACGTCGAGCATGGCCTGTACACCCTTGTTCTTGAACGCGGATCCACAGGTAACCAGGATGACCTCATTGCTGAGCACGCGGCTGCGCAGGCCGGACTTGATGTCCTCCTCGCTCAGCTCGCCCTCTTCCAGGTACTTTTCCATCAGCTCTTCATTGGCTTCGGCGGCGGCTTCCACCAGATTCTGGTGCCACTCTTCGGCCAGTGCCTGCATGTCTGCAGGAATATCGTGGTATTCAAAGCTGGTACCGTTGTCTTCGTCGCTCCAGTCGATGGCCTTCATCTTGACCAGGTCGACCACGCCCGTGAAGTGCTCTTCGGCGCCAATCGGCAGCTGCACCGGCACCGGCGTTCCTTTCAGACGGGTCTTGATTTGCTCGACCACGCGCAGAAAGTTGGCACCGGTACGGTCCATCTTGTTGACGAAGGCAATACGGGGAACGTGGTACTTGTTGGCCTGACGCCATACCGTCTCGGACTGGGGCTGCACACCACCCACGGCGCAATACACCATGACAGCACCGTCGAGCACCCGCATGGAACGTTCCACTTCAATGGTGAAGTCCACGTGTCCGGGCGTGTCGATGATGTTGATGCGGTGCTGAGGGAACTGGTGATCCATGCCGTCCCAGAAACAGGTCGTTGCTGCGGACGTAATGGTGATACCACGTTCCTGCTCCTGCTCCATCCAGTCCATGGTCGCGGCGCCCTCATGGGTTTCGCCGATCTTATGGTTTACACCGGTATAGAACAGAATGCGCTCGGTAGTGGTGGTCTTGCCGGCGTCAATGTGAGCGCTGATACCGATATTACGGTAGCGTTCAATCGGAGTTGTACGAGCCACAATAAGATCCTCTTGCCAAGGTCGAATGTCCTTAGTGAGCCACAAGGGGCGCGACCGAGGCCGCGCCCGCTCTCATTACCAGCGGTAGTGAGCGAAGGCCTTGTTGGCTTCGGCCATGCGGTGAACGTCTTCACGTTTCTTGACCGCGGAGCCTTTGTTTTCAGAGGCATCCATCAGCTCGCCAGCCAGACGCTGGGCCATGGATTTTTCGCCACGCTTGCGCGCAGCGTCCACCAGCCAGCGCATGGCCAGGGCGTTGCGACGTACGGGGCGTACTTCAACAGGCACCTGATAGGTGGAGCCACCTACCCGGCGGGATTTAACTTCAACAGTAGGACGAACGTTGTCCAGGGCTTCTTCAAACAGCGCCAGGTGATCTTTGCTGGTTTTGGCAGCAACGATGTCCAGGGCACCGTAAACAATCTTTTCAGAGGTAGACTTCTTGCCGTCTACCATTACTACGTTTACAAACTTTGCCAGCAGTTCGGATCCGAACTTGGGATCCGGCAGGATTTTACGCTGGCCGATTACGCGACGTCTTGGCATTGCAAACTCTCCGTAACTTCAGGAATAACCCAAAACAAAACAGGTTAAAAAAATAAATGTTTGGCCTTACTTAACGGAGAACCATTAAGCCTTGGGCTTCTTGGCGCCGTACTTGGAGCGGCCCTGACGACGGGCGGAAACACCGGAGGTGTCCAGCGCGCCGCGCACGGTGTGGTAACGCACACCGGGAAGGTCTTTAACACGACCACCGCGGATCAGCACAACGGAGTGCTCCTGCAGGTTGTGGCCTTCACCACCAATGTAGGAGTTCACTTCGAAGCCGTTGGTCAGACGAACACGGCACACTTTACGCAGTGCGGAGTTCGGCTTCTTCGGAGTGGTGGTGTATACGCGGGTGCACACGCCGCGCTTTTGCGGGCAGGCTTCCAGCGCCGGCACGTTGCTCTTAGCAACGGCTTGTTGGCGAGGCTTGCGCACCAGCTGGTTAATAGTTGCCATTAACAGCTCCTGATAATGTCGTTCTACAGTTGAAAAAATCCATCCCCAAAAGCGGGGACGCAAAATTCTATGCTCGCCCCGAAGGCAAGTCAAGATTTATACAGTTGCTCAAAGCCGCTTGGCTACAGACAGTGGCGGGGATTGCCGGAGTCGACCGTCAAATGTCATGGACGACATTTGCCGAGCGTCCCATGGATGGGCTTGAAGCGTGTCGGCGCAGGTAACCCCGTCACGCTCGGGCTCGCCGGTTACCACGCCGTGGGGCTGCCCTGCGCCGCAATCAGCTCGACCAGGCCGGCCATGGTGAGCGGCGTGCCGATCACTGGCTCAAGGCCGCGGGCCTCCAGATCTTCCTGCATGACAAACAGGCCACCGGCGTCGGCCAACGGCTGCAGCCGGGCCTGCCAGGCCGGCAGGGTGGCGGCGATCACCCCATCCTGCCACAGCACCAGCTGATCGCCGGGCTGCAGGTAACCCATGGCCAGCTCCAGGCTGTGGTGACTAAAGGGAGAGTGTTTGACGGTATGCAGCATAGGTCCTCAGAAGCTCAACCGAACGTCGTGCTCGCCCAGAAGACGGCGCAGCTCGCCGGTATCGCAGGCTTGCGCGTCAATACACAAATCGGCCAGGGTCAGGCCGCGCTCGGCCAGTGAGGCGGCGCACACATACACCTGCTCGATGTCGTACAGCTCCAGCAGGCCAAAGGTCGGCGCATAATCCCGGCCGTGAATGGCGGCGGGCGCTTGCTCACGCTTGAGCTGATACACACCGTCGTCCATAAAAAACACCGCCAGCGCCTCGCTCAGGGCCGAGGTGGCCAGCACCGCATCCAGCCCTTCCCGACCGGCGGCGCTGCCGTGGGGCGCCGTGCGGAATATAAAAGCAACCTTGTTCATCAGAATTGCACCACCCTGTCGGCGGTCAATGCCGCCTGGGCCAGGGCCCCGAGGCCACTCAGACGAAAGGGCGTGGCCACGTTGCCGCTATCCAGACCGGCTTCAGCGGCACCGGTGTCGTCGCACAGGCCACGGCGCAGCGCCGCCGCCACACACAAGTCCAGGGTAAGCCCATGCTGTTCGGCCAGGGCCACCCAGGCCCGGTGCAGATCGAATTCGTCACTGGCGGGCTGCACCAGGCGGTTACCGTTGTGCACCCCTTCCTGATAGAAGAACACGCTGTCGATGACATGCCCCTGCTCCAGCAGGGCACAGGCAAAGCGCCAGGCATCGGCGGCGGCCTGAGTGCCATAACAGGGGCCGGTCACCAGCAGGGCAAAACGCAGGGAAGAGTCGGTCATGGCAAGGTCCGCAGAGAGCAAAAGAGCGGCCGCAACCGCTCTTTGAATTGGCTTATTCCACCAGGGCGATGGCTTCCACTTCCACCAGCACGTCTTTGGGCAGACGGGCCACTTCTACGCAGGAACGGGCCGGGGCACCGGCGGCGAAGTAGCTGGCGTAGACTTCGTTGAAGGCCAGGAAGTTGTTCATGTCGGACAGGAAACAGGTGGTCTTGACCACGCTGGTGGCATCGGCACCGGCTTCGGCCAGCACCGCCATCAGGTTGTCCATTACCTGCTTGGTCTGGGCTTCGATACCGCCCTCGACCACGTCCATGGTGGACGGATCCAGCGGGATCTGACCGGAGGTGTAGACCATGTTGCCCACGCGGGTGGCCTGAACATAGGGACCGATGGCAGCAGGTGCCTGGTCGGTGGCGATTACGGTTTTAGTCATGGGTTCTCCTGGTTATTTGGCGATGACGCTTCGTCATCGCGTTTTTTCTGCCTGATATAGAGATAGACAGTGTGTTTGGAAATGTTGAGCTTGTCCGACACCATGGCGATGGCGTCCTTGATGTCGAAGATGCCTTTTTCAAACAGGGTAGTGACAATTTGCTTGTTCTTGGCGTTGTTGGCCACATCCGGATCGGCGTTGATCGCTTCGATGGTACGCTCCACCGTCAGGGTCACCAGCTCCTCCACATTGTTGCTGAAGTTTTCCGCCGACGCCTGGGGCCGCTCGTTTTCCGGCGGCAACCAGTCGGCCATCAGTTCGTGCAGGGGTGCCCCCAGATCCAGATGCAGGCACAGCACGCCGGCCAGCTCGCCATGAGCACCGCGCACCACCTGCATCAGGCTGCGCACCGGCGAGCCCAGCCGCTGGTGAGTCAGACACAGCCGGCTGCCCCCGCGGTGCTGCAACTCGACCAGCAGCCGCTGTTCGGTATCGGTCATGGCCGCGCCCGGCTGGCGGTTGCCACCGGCCACCCGCAGGGCCACGCCGCCCGGCTCGTGGAGGGAATAGAACACGACCTCACAATGCCGCCCGTAAAGCGCCGACAGCCCCTCTACCAGCTCCGCATACCGCAACAGCGCCTCATTCAAGGCGGCACCCGTGGCCGTATTGTTCAGCACAAGGGCCGCCCCGCTTCGGGCCGTCCCACTCTCCGTTGGCATTGCTGGCTCCCACCCCTGATCTCTGGTTCTGATTTTCAATCGCTGGTAATGAATGTCAACTTTTTTTGAAGGGAAGCGTGAGGCCACCAGCCCGCCGACAAAAAAACCGCCCGCAGGCGGTTTTGCATTGTATGGCAACTTGCTCAGGCCCGCAGGGCCTTTTCACCCCGGGACACACCGCACACGCCGCTGCGCACCACTTCCACCACTTCGGTGGTATCGCTCATGTTGCAGATAAAGGCATCGAGCTTGTCGCTGGTGCCCACCAGCTGCACCGTATACAGGTGCGGAGTGACGTCCACGATCTGGCCGCGAAAGATGTCGGCGGTACGCTTGACTTCATCCCGGTTGGACCCGTCGGCGCGCACCTTGACCAGCACGATTTCCCGCTCGATATGATCCCCGTCGGTCAGATCGCTGACCTTGAGTACGTCCACCAGCTTGTTGAGCTGCTTGGTGATCTGCTCGATTACCCGCTCGTCGCCGCTGGTGACGATGGTCATGCGCGACAGGGTGGGATCCTCGGTAGGCGCCACGGTCAGGGTTTCAATGTTGTAGGCCCGCTGGGAAAACAGCCCCACCACCCGGCTCAGGGCGCCGGACTCGTTTTCCAGCAACAGGGAAATAATACGCCGCATCAGGTTCGCTCCGTTTTGCTCAACCACATTTCATCCATGGCTCCGGTCTTGATCTGCATGGGGTACACATGCTCTTCCGGATCGATCTGAATATCCATGAACACCAGCTTGTCGGTCAGGGAGAAGCACTTCTCCAGGGCCGCGTCCAGCTCGGCCGGATCCGTCACTTTCATGCCCACGTGGCCGTAGGATTCGGCCAGCTTGACGAAGTCGGGCAGCGAGTCCATGTAGGAATGGCTCTGACGGCCTTCATAGAACATCTTCTGCCACTGCTTCACCATGCCCAGGGCGTTGTTGTTCATGGAGATGATTTTCACCGGTATGTTGTATTGCATACAGGTGGACAGCTCCTGAATGTTCATCTGAATGGAGCCGTCACCGGTCACGCACACCGACACCGCATCGGGGCAGCCCAGCTTGGCGCCCATGGCGGCGGGCAGGCCAAAGCCCATGGTGCCCAGGCCACCGGAGTTGATCCACTGGCGCGGCTTGTCGTAGGGATAGTACAGGGCGGCAAACATCTGATGCTGGCCCACATCGGAGCTGACGATGGCCTTGCCCTCGGTGATGCGGTAGACGGATTCGATCACCTGCTGGGGTTTGATGTACTTGTCGCTCTTCTCGTAGCTCAGGCACTGGCGGGAGCGCCACTGCTCGATCTGCACCCACCAGTCGTCCAGCGCCTGGGTATCGGGCTGCAGGCCCAGCTCGCGAATGGCCTCCAGCATCTGGGCCAGCACGGTATCGGCCGAGCCCACGATGGGTATGTGCGCCGGAATGGTCTTGGAAATGGACGTCGGATCCACATCCACGTGCACTATGGTGGCGTGCGGACAGAACTTGGCCACGTTGTTGGTGACCCGGTCGTCGAAGCGGGCACCGATGGCAAGGATCAGATCCGAGTTGTGCATGGTCTTGTTGGCTTCATAGGTGCCATGCATGCCCAGCATGCCGATAAACTGCTTGTGGGTACCGGGCATGACGCCAAGGCCCATCAGGGTGTTGGTCACCGGCAGATTGAACTGCTCGGCCAGCTGCACCACCAGGCCGCTGGCATCGGCAGTAATGGCACCGCCCCCCACGTACATCACCGGTCGCTTGGCGGCGGCCAGGGCCTTCATCGCCTTTTTGATCTGGCCCTTGTGGCCCACGCCGGTGGGGTTGTAGGAGCGCATGTCCACCGACGCCGGATAGACGTAGGGGTGCTTTTCCTTGGGGTTCTGAATGTCTTTGGGCAGGTCCACCACCACCGGGCCGGGGCGACCGGACGCGGCAATGTAGTAGGCCTTTTTAATGGCCAGCGGAATATCGGACGCCTTTTTACACAGAAAGCTGTGCTTCACGATGGGGCGGGAAATACCGATCATGTCGGTTTCCTGGAAAGCGTCATCACCAATGTAGTTGGTCGGCACCTGGCCCGACAGCACCACCATGGGAATGGAATCCATGTAAGCGGTGGCAATGCCGGTAATGCAGTTGGTCGCGCCCGGTCCCGAGGTTACCAGCACGGTGCCCACCTTGCCGGTGGCCCGGGAATAACCATCGGCCATGTGCACGGCCGCCTGCTCGTGGCGCACCAGCACGTGCTCTATTTTGCTGTTTTCAAACAAGGCATCATAGATGTCCAGTACCGAGCCGCCGGGATAACCAAACAGGTAATCAATCCCCTGGTCCTCCAGCGCTCGCACGACCATTTCTGCGCCTGATAACATCTCCATGGTAAAGCCCTCCAGGCTCTGCTCCGTTCACTTTGCCACTCTCTCGCACAGCCACACGCGGCCGCCAGCCGGGTGACATGACAAAATGAGCGACTTTTTATATTTATAAAACAACAACTTACAACAGCGAAGCTGAAGATAAGCAGAAAAAGGATGAAAAATCACCTTAACCTGCTTTAAATCCGTTGTCTACGGGCTTTGGCAAATCCGTTGGCCCCGCTCGAAACAGCCTGCCACAGCGGCCTCGAGCGCAACAGCGCCAACAAAACCTTCCGGCTGGCGCCAGTGCTCAAAGCCTCACCAACCCCACCGGCAACGCCGGATTTTACCAATTACAAAACAATAACAAGACAGAGCCAAATAAAAGCAAAACGATCAATCAACAAAAAACACAAGACCAGAATAAAACACCAAAAATAACCACCAACCCCTTCCTATCAAAGGGGCACCACCCGCCTTCATGACCACGGTAAAGTTGACAGCAGCATCGTTAATCGTTATCTGTATAGCGTTGTTAACGGATTCTTTCCTGATGTGAGTGACCATGCAAAAGCAAATTCAGCTACTACTACTAACCAACAAGGTGCTATAGCGCACGGGGTCAGGCGTAGCTGGAATTTATCATTCACACAGTTTCACACTTAAAAACCCGTGCCGTCCGCACGGGTTTTTTTCATTCTGCCTCGGGCGGCACGAATACACAGAGGAAAGCGACATGTCGAACCAAGTCATCATATTCGATACCACCTTGCGGGACGGTGAACAGGCGCTTTCCGCCAGCCTGACCGTCAAGGAAAAACTGCAGATCGCCCAGGCTCTGGAACGACTCGGTGTGGACGTGATGGAAGTGGGCTTCCCCATTTCCTCGCCCGGCGATTTTGAGTCGGTGCAGACCATTGCCCGCCATATCAAAAACAGCCGCGTCTGCGCCCTGTCCCGCGCCCTCAAGGCCGATATCGACGCCGCCGGTGAGGCGCTGCGGGTGGCGGATCAGTTCCGTATTCACACTTTTATCTCCACCTCCGACATTCATGTGCAGAGCAAGCTGCGCAAGGACTTCGACTCGGTGGTGGAAATGAGCGTGGCTGCGGTCAAGCATGCCCGGGGTTACACCGACGACGTGGAATTCTCCTGCGAGGATGCCGGCCGCACCCCCATCGATAATCTGTGCCGCATGGTGGAAGCCGTGATTAAGGCCGGTGCCCGCACCGTGAACATTCCCGACACCGTGGGCTATACCGTGCCCAGCGAGTTCGGCGGCATCATCAAGACCCTGTTCGAGCGGGTGCCCAACATTCACGAAGCGGTGATTTCCGTGCACTGCCACGACGATCTCGGCATGTCGGTGGCCAACTCCATCGCCGCCGTGCAGCAGGGCGCACGGCAGATAGAATGTACCATCAACGGTATCGGCGAGCGCGCCGGCAACTGCTCGCTGGAAGAAGTGGCCATGATCATGAAAACCCGGGGCGAACTGCTCGGGGTGCACACCAACATCAAGCATCAGGAAATCTACCGCACCAGCCAGCTGGTACGTAACCTGTGCAACATGCCGGTACAGCCCAACAAGGCCATCGTCGGTGCCAACGCCTTCTCTCACTCCTCCGGCATTCACCAGGACGGCGTGCTGAAGAACAAGAATACCTACGAGATCATCACCCCCGAGAGCATCGGCCTGCCCAAGAACCAGCTCAACCTGACCTCCCGCTCCGGTCGCCATGTGATCAAGCACCGCATGAGCGAGATGGGCTACACCGAGCAGGACTACGATCTCGACACCCTCTACACCAGCTTCCTGGCGCTGGCCGACCGCAAGGGCCAGGTATTCGATTACGATCTGGAAGCCCTGGTGTTCTTCAGCCAGATCCACGAGGAGCCCGAGCAGTACAAGCTCAAGTACCTGAGTGTGCAGTCCGGCAGCAACGTCATGTCCACCGCCAGCGTGCGCATGGAAGTGGGTGGCGAAATCGTCAATGAAGCCGCCGTGGGCAACGGCCCGGTGGATGCCGTTTACCAGTGCATCAATCGCGTCACCGGCTATGACATTCGCATCGACAAGTACGAGCTCAAGAGCAAGGGCGAAGGCAAAGATGCCCTCGGTCAGGTGGACATCGTGGCCGAATACAAGGGCCGCAAGTTCCACGGCATGGGCCTGGCTACCGACATCGTCGAGTCGTCTGCCCAGGCCTTGATTCACGTGATTAACTGCATTTACCGGGCCGAGCAGGTCGCGGAAAAGAAAGAAGAAATTCAGAAAAAAATACGTATGGAGACAGTGTGAACATGAGCGCAAGCTACAAGGTCGCGGTATTGCCGGGTGACGGCATTGGCCCGGAAGTCATGGCCGAGGCCATTCGCGTGCTGGACAAGGTGCAGGCCGAATTCGGTCTGCAGCTGGAATACAGCCACTTTGACGTGGGTGGCATCGCCATCGACAACCACGGTACTCCGCTGCCGGCCGCGACCCTGGCCGGCTGTGAAGCCGCCGATGCCGTGCTGTTCGGCTCTGTGGGTGGCCCCAAGTGGGAAAACCTGCCCCCCAATGAGCAGCCCGAACGAGGTGCCCTGCTGCCCCTGCGCGGTCACTTCAAGCTGTTCTGCAACATGCGTCCGGCCAAGATCTACCAGGGCCTGGAAGGCTTCTCGCCGCTGCGTGCCGACATCAGCGCCCGGGGCTTTGATATCGTGTGCATGCGCGAACTGACCGGCGGCATCTACTTCGGTCAGCCCAAGGGCCGCGAAGGCAGCGGCGCCGAGGAGAAGGCGTTCGACACCGAGGTGTATCACCGCTATGAAATTGAGCGCATCGCCCGGCTGGCGTTTGAAGCGGCCCAGGGCCGCCGCGGCCTGGTCACCTCCGTCGACAAGGCCAACGTGCTGCAGGCCTCCATCCTGTGGCGCGAAGTGGTGACCGAAATTGCCAAGGATTACCCGGACGTGGCCCTGAACCACATCTACATCGACAACGCCACCATGCAGCTCATCAAGGATCCGTCCCAGTTCGACGTGCTGCTGTGCTCCAACCTGTTCGGCGACATCATCTCCGATGAAATGGCGATGATCACCGGTTCCATGGGCCTGCTGCCCTCCGTCAGCCTGAACGACCAGGGCTTTGGCCTGTACGAGCCGGCCGGTGGCTCCGCCCCGGACATCGCCGGCAAAGGCATTGCCAACCCTATCGCCCAGATTTTGTCCGCCGCCCTGATGCTGCGCTACAGCTTCAAGCAGGAAGACGCGGCCCAGGCCATTGAGCGCGCCGTGGCCGAAACCCTGGCCGCCGGCTACTTCACCGGCGATCTGTACAGTGACCACGCCGAACATCCGGTGCAATCCACCAGTCAAATGGGTGAGCAGATCCTGTCCCGCATTCGGAGAGCAAACTAATGGCCAAGACCCTTTATCAGAAAGTCTTTGACGCCCACCTGGTGCGCAATGAAGCCGGCGAAACCCCGCTGCTGTATATCGACCGCCACCTGGTACACGAAGTGACCTCGCCCCAGGCCTTTGACGGCCTGCGCGAAAAGGGCCGCAAGCTGCGCCGTCCCGACCGCACCTGGGCGACCATGGACCACAACGTGTCCACCGAGACCAACGACATCGCCGCTTCCGGTGAAATGGCCCGCATCCAGATGGAAACCCTGGCCAAGAACTGTGAAGAATTCGGCGTGCCGCTGTATGACCTGCACCACAAGTACCAGGGCATCGTCCACGTGATCGGCCCGGAGCTGGGCCTGACCCTGCCCGGCACCACCATCGTCTGCGGTGACTCCCACACCGCCACCCACGGTGCCTTTGGTGCACTGGCCTTCGGTATCGGTACGTCCGAGGTGGAGCACGTCATGGCCACCCAGACCCTGAAGCAGGGCCGGGCCAAAACCATGAAGATCCAGGTCAACGGCGAGCTCAACCCGGGCATCAGCGCCAAGGACGTGGTGCTGGCCATCATCGGCAAGGTCGGCCATGCCGGCGGCACCGGTTATGTGGTGGAATTCTGCGGCAGCGCCATCGAATCCCTGTCGATGGAAGCGCGCATGACCATCTGCAACATGGCCATCGAGCTGGGCGCCAAGGCGGGTCTGGTCGCCCCGGATCAGACCACCTTTGACTACCTCAAGGGTCGTCCCTTCGCCCCCGAAGGCGAGCAGTGGGAGCAGGCGGTGGCCTACTGGAGCACCCTGAAGTCCGACGACGGCGCCCAGTTCGACGCCGTGGTGGAACTCAACGGGGCCGACATTGCACCCCAGGTGACCTGGGGCACCAACCCGGGCCAGGTGATGCCGGTGAACGGCACCATTCCTTCGCCGGAAGATTTTGACGACGCCGTGGAGCGCCAGTCCGCCGCCAAGGCGCTGCAGTACATGGACATTCCCGCCGGGGGCAAGCTCACCGACGTGAACATCGACAAGGTGTTCATCGGCTCCTGTACCAACAGCCGCATTGAAGACTTGCGCGCCGCCGCCGCCATCGCTCAGGGCCGCAAGGTGGCCGCCGGGGTCCAGGCCCTGGTGGTCCCCGGCTCCCAGCAGGTGAAGGCCCAGGCCGAAGCGGAAGGGCTGGACAAGATCTTTATCGAAGCCGGTTTTGAATGGCGCCTGCCCGGTTGCTCCATGTGTCTGGCCATGAACAACGACCGGTTGCAGCCCGGCGAGCGTTGTGCCGCCACCAGCAACCGCAACTTTGAAGGCCGTCAGGGCCGGGGTGGCCGTACCCACCTGGTGAGCCCGGCCATGGCCGCCGCCGCCGCCGTGTTCGGTCACTTTGTCGACATTCGGGAACTGTAAGGGGAATAATATGAGCAGATTCAAGCAATTAACCGGTATCGCCGCCCCCCTGGATGCGGCCAACGTAGACACCGACCAGATCATTCCCAAGCAGTTTCTGCAGAAGGTGACCCGGTCCGGCTTTGGCAAGCACCTGTTTCACGACTGGCGCTTTCTGGATGACGCCGGCGAGCAGCCGAACCCCGAGTTCGTGCTCAATCAGGCGCCCTACGACCAGGCGGTGATTCTGCTGGCACGGGAAAACTTCGGTTGTGGCTCCAGCCGCGAACACGCGCCCTGGGCCCTGGCCGATTTCGGTCTGAAGGCCGTCATCGCCCCGAGCTTTGCCGACATCTTCTACGGCAACGCCATCAACAACGGCATGGTGCCGGTGCGCCTCACCGACGACCAGGTTGAAAGCCTGTTCCAGTACGTGGCTGCCAGCCGGGGCGCCGAGATCACCGTGGATCTGGAAGCCCAGCAGGTGCGCGCCGGTGAACTGGCCTTCCCGTTTGAAATCGACGAGTTCCGCCGCTACTGCCTGCTCAACGGCCTCGACAACATCGGCCTGACCCTGCAGCATGCAGATCAGATTGATGCCTATGAGGCTCAGCAGCCCGCCTGGCTGTAATCTGCGGTGCCACTACCTTCAACGCCGGCTTGATGCCGGCGTTTTTTATCAAGGCAACCGCGTCAGTGCACATCCTCCAGATACAGGGCAACCAGATCGGTGGTCACTCCCTGCTCCACCCTTAACACCCGGGCCATAGCCTTGAGCGGAGGCACCCGCTCGCCCGCCGACGGCAGCACCAGCTGCCACTGCTCTCCGGGGTGGCAGCGGCTGCACTCGACTTCCATCAGCATGCCTTCCGGACTCAGGTTCAGACAGGTTCCCTGAATGCGCTCGCTGGCAGTGGCCAGGATCACGGTAGCGTTAACTTGCAGACGGCTGAACAGCCGCTGATCCTTGTTGGCAAATAACATGGGCTCATCCTTTCAATGGCTGGTTTCACACGGGAAATATTCCTACAATAGCGCTCTTACCCCTTACTATCGGGCTCACCGGCAAAGGCAGCTGTATCGCCCCGATGCTTGTAACTCAACCAGGGAGTGGCCCAGTGAAAAAGACGCTGTTTGCCTTGCTGATGGCCGCCGGCACGCCGCTGGCGGCTCAAACGCCGACGCTTACCATTTATACCTATAGCTCATTTGCATCGGACTGGGGACCAGGCCCGGCCATAGAGCAAAGCTTTGAAGCCGAGTGCGGCTGCAACCTGGAATGGGTGGCACTGGACGATGGCGTGTCCATCCTTAACCGGCTGCGGCTGGAAGGGGACAATACCAGGGCCGATATCGTGCTGGGGCTCGACAATAATCTGCTGCAGGCGGCACAAGAAACCGGCCTGATTGAACCTCATGGCCTGAGCCCCGAAGGGCTGACCCTGCCCGGCGGCTGGAGCAACGCCTACTTTCTGCCTTTTGATTACGGCTATTTCGCCTTTATCTACAATGCCGACAAGCTGGCCAACCCGCCCGCCAGTTTTGCCGAACTGCTCGAGCGCCCGGAGCTGACCCTGCTGTATCAGGATCCGCGCACCAGCACCCCGGGACAGGGCCTGCTGCTGTGGGTACAGCGCCTCTACGGCGACCAGGCCCCCGAGGTCTGGCAAAACCTGGCCAAGCGTACCGTGTCGGTCACCAAGGGCTGGAGCGAGTCCTATGGCATGTTCCTCAAGGGTGAGGCGGATCTGGTACTGTCTTACACAACCTCGCCTGCCTATCATATCGAGGCGGAGCAGCAGCACCAGTACCGGGCTGCTGCCTTTGAGGAAGGCCACTATCTGCAGGTGGAAGTCGCCGGTAAGGTGAAAGGCAGCAACCAGCCCGAACTGGCCGACCGCTTTATGCAATTCATGACGACGCCGGGTTTCCAGCAGCACATTCCCGCCGGCAACTGGATGTACCCGGTAATCGACACGGCCCTGCCCGCCGGTTTTGACGAGCTGGTCACCCCGAGCCGATCGTTAAGTTTCAGTGCCGAGGAGGTGGCCAGCCAGCGCAAACAATGGCTGCGCCAGTGGCTTGGCGCCACCACCCGCTGATGTCCCTTCGTTTATGGTGGTTGCCGGGTGCCATCAGCACCGGCGCCATTCTGCTGCTGACGGTCGCTCCCCTCGCCGTTCTGTTGCGCGGCGGCAGCGATACCGGGCAGATCCTTGCCGACCCCTATCTGCGCCACGTGGTCTGGTTCAGCTTTTACCAGGCATCCCTGTCGACTCTGCTCAGCCTGGGCCTGGCCCTGCCACTGGCCCAGGCGCTGTCGCGCCGGCGCTTTCCCGGACGCACCCTGCTGCTGCGGCTGTTTGGACTCACCCTGGTGCTGCCGGTGATCCTGGTGGTGTTTGGCATGGTCACGGTGCACGGTCGCCAGGGCTGGAGCAACCGGCTGCTGGAATGGCTCGGAGTGGAGCCGGTCAGCTACCTCTATGGCCTGAGCGGCATTCTGCTGGCTCATGTGTTTTTCAACATGCCACTGGCAACGCGCATTTTGCTGCAAACCATCGAGGCCATTCCCGCCAGCCAGTGGCGACTGGCCAGCCAGCTCGGCTTTAACAGCCGACAGCTGTTTCGCTGGCTGATCTGGCCGGCGGTACGGGGCGCTTTGCCGGGGCTGGCCAGCCTGATTTTCATGCTCTGTTTTACCAGCTTCGCCACCGTCATGGCGCTAGGCGGCGGCCCCAGATCCACCACCCTGGAAGTGGCCATCTACCAGGCCCTGCGTTACGACTTCGATCTGCCCCTGGCCGGCAGCCTGGCGCTGCTGCAACTGCTGCTCTGCGGTGCCTTTCTGCTGGTGCAATACCGCCTCAGCAGACCGCCGGAGTACCGGAATGATCAAGCGCTGGCCTGCCCGCGTCATGATGCCCCCTGGTGGCATACCCGCCTGACCGATACCCTGGTGATGGCAGTCGCACTGCTCATTTTTTTGCCGCCGTTGCTGGCCATCGTCACCGCCGGCCTTAACCCGCAATTGCTGCCGGCACTGGCTTCACAACAGTTATGGTCGGCCCTGGGGCAGTCTATGGCCATTGCCGTCAGCGCCGGTCTGCTGTCGGTGCTGCTGACCATCGGCCTGCTGAGCACCAGCCGTCACCTGCGACTCAGGCAAGAACGCCGGGTACTCGCCAGCGGGCTCGAAGCCAGCGGCTCCGTCATACTGGTGCTGCCCGCTGTGGTTCTGTCCACCGGCCTGTTTATATTGCTGCGCGACCTCACCGATGTGTTTGCCCTGGGGCCGCTGCTGGTGATCCTGGTCAATGCCCTGATGGCCATGCCCTATGGCCTGCGCACCCTGCAACTGCCCATGGCGCGGGTAGTCCGGCGCTACGACCGCCTTTGTAGCAGCCTGGACATTCGCGCCTTCAACCGTATTCGGCTGGTGGAATGGCCACTGCTGCGCCAACCCCTGGCCCTCGCTCTGGCGCTGGCCATGATGCTGTCGTTGGGAGATTTGAGTGCCATCGCATTGTTTGGCAGCCAGCAGTTGCAGACCCTGCCCTGGCTATTGTACCAGCAACTGGGGAGCTACCAGATGACGGAAGCCGCTGCCACTGCATTGGTACTGCTGGTGCTGAACCTGGCGCTGTTCCTGCTGATTGAACGGGTATTGGGAGGGCGGAATGCTCACACTGAATAAGCTGAGTGCGCACTATCCGGAGCAAAGCCAGTGTTTTTCCCTCACCGCCGCTCCCGGAACCATTACTGCACTGATCGGCCCCAGCGGGGCCGGGAAATCCACCCTGCTGGCCATGCTCGGGGGCTTTGCCAAAACCGATTCGGGCAGCCTCAGCCTTGACGGTGTAGATCTGCTGCCCCTGAGCCCGGCCGAGCGTCCCATGACCACCCTGTTCCAGGACAACAACCTGTTCTGGCACATGAGCGTCCAGCAGAATATTGCCATTGGCCTGGATCCCGGCCTGCGCCTGAGTGTCGAACAGCAACAGCAGGTGCATCAGGTGGCCGCCCGGCTGGGCATTGACCACCTGTTGCAACGCAAGCCGGCGCAACTGTCGGGTGGGCAACAGCAGCGGGTGGGCCTGGCGCGCTGCCTGGTACGCAACCGGCCGGTATTGCTACTCGACGAGCCCTTTTCAGCCCTGGATCCGGCGCTGCGCTTTGAACTGTTGCAATTATTGCGGGAGCAGACTGACCGGCGGCAGCTGATAGTGCTGATGGTCACTCATCATCCAGGCGAAGTAGCCGGCATTGCCGATCAGATCGCCTACATTCACGATGGTCATATTCTGGAGCAGGGTGACGGCGGGCTGCTGTCAGCCCCCCGCACAACAGAATTAAGGGCCTATCTGGGCAAGCAGGCCGTGAGGGGTGAGG